>QEVI01000073.1 GCA_003576855.1 Planctomycetota bacterium | reverse complement strand
TTTCAAAAGCTTAAAGAGAATCCGTTTTCACCCGGCGCCTGGGTCTCTTACGCAACGAATCCACTTTGGACCGGCGCGCTCCGCATGCTTGGCGGCTTCCTTCTGAGAGAGACTGTCAACGGTCGCTCGGCCTGGGATGTGGCCTTCGAGGAAGTTGCGTCAGACCCGAACAACACAATTGCGGCCGACGTGTTGCTCGATGCTCTATGCCTCGACCCTCTGGCGGAAACATTTCTGACTCAACGGGCGGATTTGCTCTTTCGCGATGAGGGCCAGCTATTGGTCCGGCTCTTGAAGCGGTTTATCCATGTCGCGACGGTTCCCGGTGGTACTTCGCAGGCGCTTGCCGATCTCCTCTTTGCCGACCCCTCATACGGCCTTTACATCGAGGCGCAGTATCGCACGCCCATTGTGGGACGATGGCCGGCCATAGCGCGCTTCCTGTTCAGCAACAGAGAGCGCGTAGCCGAGTTGTTGCAGCCGGTTGTTTCCGAAGTTTGTGAGAGATGGCTATCGTCACTGCCCATAGAGTACGCCGGCAAGTCGTTCCCTTTGCGCAGCGAGTTTGCGGCGGTCGCGGTTGATGCCGCGCGTGCGCTTCAGCTTGAGAAAGTAGAGCGCAAAAATCGCCGGCGGCACGAGCCCGACGGCGAGCCAGCCCCAGAAGCCGAGCGTATTGCGGAAAAACTCGTTCATGGAATGACGAATGGCGAATGAACGGGGGCGGATGGGTTAGCCGCCGCGCAACGAGCGGCCGGAGCGATAGGGACTGACGAAGGACGAAGGGGGCGGGTGGTTAGCCGCCGCTCAACGAGCGGCCGGGGCGATAGGGAATGATGAATGACGAATGACGAATGACGAATGGGGCGGATGGGTTAGCCGCCGCTCAACGAGCGGCCGGAGCGATAGGGAATGACGAAGGAAAAGGGAAGGGGGATCACGGCTGGGGTTCGTCGCATTGGCTCATCGCACCAGGCCCCTGCGCCGTAGGTGCTGCCCCACCAGGTCCGCGACCGGCGTCTTGTTGCTGGCGAGCATGTAGTGCATGCCGCGGCGGTTGCAGAACTCCTGGGCGCCGCGGGTAAACGCCCCCAGCGTGCGCTGGTATTTCGCCAGCAGCGGCGCGCTGACGGTGATCTCCGCCTCGTCGCGGTCTTCCGAATCCACCAGCTTCAATTCGCCGGCGACGTCCGGCTCCAATTCCTCCTGCGACAGCACCTGAACGACGTAGCAGTCCATCTCGTGCGAAACGAGGTAGCGCAGCGCCGCCTCATAGCCCGCCTTGTCCATCAAGTCGCTGACGAGCACCAGAATGCCCTTGCCGGGGTTGCGAATGCAGAAGTTCTTCACGCCGTCGGCGAGCGACGTGGCTTCGCCGGGCTCGATCGACTCCACATGCGACAGCATCCGCCACACGCTATGCCGGCCCCGCAGCACCGGGCTCCGCTCGGCTCGCGACTGGCCGAGCGTCTCGATCCGCACGCGGTCGGCCCGCACCAGCCCGATGAACCCCAGCGCCGCCACAAGCTGCTTGGCGTATTGCAGCTTCGTCGGCTCGCCGAAGTCCATCGACGTGCTGGCGTCGAGCAGCGCATAGAAGTGCAAGTCCTCCTCTTCGAGGAACAGCTTGATGATGAGCTTGTCGAGCCGGGCGTACAGGTTCCAGTCGAGTTGCCGCAGGTCGTCGCCGGGGACGTAATTGCGAAAATCCGCGAACTCGACGCTTTGCCCCTTGCGCTTGCTGCGCCGCTCCCCCTTCATCCGCCCGCGGAACACCTTCCGCGTAACCAGCTCCAGCCGCTCGAGCTGGGCCAGCAATTCCGGCGGCAGGAGCTCCGCGGAGGTTGTCGTGGGCATAAGCGAGCCTAACTCAGACTTGGTTTTGTCGTTGAATCTAATCGCAACTCAACTTGAGCATTGAACCAATGAATGCCCGCGAAACACGCGAATAAGCGCGAAAGGAAAAACCCCAACGACAGCATTCCGGCGCCGAAAACGTCGTCGCTTGTTCAGAAGACCGCCATCTTCTCTTCTTTCGCGACTATTCGCGTGTTTCGCGGGCAAAAAATGAACGTTGAACTTGGCCGCCTCTACGCCGCTTTGGAGTCGTCGCCCTTTTCCGGCACTTTTTCGAGCACCTGGACGAGCACCTGGTCGGCGTCGATCCCCTCGGCCTGCGCTTCGAAGTTGAGAATCACCCGGTGACGCATCGCCGGCAGGAACACGCGGCGGACGTCCTCGAAGCTCACGTTATAGCGGCCGCCCAGCAGCGCTCGGACCTTCGCGGCGAGCGTTACCGTCTGCGCGCCCCGCGGGCTGGCGCCCCAGCGGAGGTACTGGTTGGCGATCGCCGCCGCAAACTCCCCCCCAGGATGCGTGGCCAAGGTCAGCCGCACGATGTAGTCCTGCACGTGCGGCGCCACGATCACTTCGCGGACCAGCTTTTGCCACCGCACGATCTCCCGGCCGTCCATCACCTTGTCGGGCTGCACGTCCGCCCCGCGGGTGGTGCGATCGATGATCGCCGAGAGCTCCGCGCGGCTGGAATAGCCGACCAACAGCTTGAAGAAGAACCGGTCAAGCTGCGCTTCCGGCAGCGGATACGTGCCTTCCTGTTCCAAGGGGTTTTGCGTCGCCATCACGAAGAACGGCGGCTCGAGCTGGAAATGCTGGCCGGCGATGCTGATGTGCTTCTCCTGCATCGCCTCGAGCAGGGCCGACTGCGTCTTGGGCGTGGCGCGGTTGATCTCGTCGGCTAGCAGGATCTGCGTGAACACGGGTCCTTTTTGGAACTCGAACATCCGGCGGCCTTCGGCGGTCTCCACCACCATGTTCGTGCCCAGGATGTCGGCCGGCATCAGGTCGGGCGTGAACTGAATCCGCGAGAAATCCAGGTTGAGCGTCTGCGCCAGCGTGCGAACCAGCAGCGTCTTGCCGAGCCCCGGCACGCCTTCCAGCAGGCAATGCCCGCCGACGAACAGGCACGTGAGCACGCCGTGAACGATCTCGTCGTGCCCGACGATGACCCGGCCAAGCTGCTCGCGGACCGCCTTGTACCGGGCCGCGAATTCCTCGGCCTGCTTTTCAATCGACTGCGCAACGCTCATGAAGGCTCGCTTTCGGCGGATAGGACGGTATGACTGTCAAGCGTCGATGGCAGGAAGGCGATTCCGCCTGGCCGGAGCAACGAACGGATCGGCGGCACGCCCTCCTCGGCGAGGCCAGGCAACCGCTAATCTACGCTACGGCGCCGTGATAAGGAATCGCGCCGGCGACGCCTCGGGCCCCTCGCTAAGCGTTTTCGTCGCGGTCCCGGCGCACTTGCTTTTTCACCTTGAGGAGCCGTTCGGTGTACGACTCGCCTTCGGCAACCTCCCCTTCGCCTTCGGCCGCCGCGGCGGGACGCTGCGCGGCTTCGGGCGGCGCGGCCACGGCCAGCGGCGGCGGGCCGGCCTCCGCCGTGGGACCGGTCGCCTCGAATCGCGCCGCGGCGCGGCGGCCTTCAAGCTGCTGCGTCACTTCCCGTTTGCGGCTGCGGAGGCGGCTCATCGTTTCCGGCGCTGCGGCCACGGGCTCGCGGCCCAGAAGGTAATCGCGGGCCCGCCGCAGCGCCACCAGCAGCCAGGTGAAACTCACCTGCACGCGGCGGACGAATACGTCGCCCCAGAACAAGCAGCTCCCCAGCGCCACCAGCCAGGGCCAGATCGGGCGATTGGTGACCGCCGGCGGCAGGTCGCGGCGGAAGGGATTCTGCTCAATCGTCTGGGCCAGGGCAATCGCCGCCAAGCCTTGCTCGACGTAATCGCCTGCCGGTCCTCCGCCCGCGGGAAGCTGGGCCAGCGACTTGAGCAGCGCTTCGTTCGTTTCGTTGTCGCGGTACTCCGGCGAATAGCCCACGCTCACGCCGGTGCGAATCGGCGCCTTGCCGCCGCCGGGAGTCACGACCACCAGGTAACTGCCGGCCGCCTCGGACGGGAAGCTGCCCACGTAGCGCCCCGGCGCCGTCTGTTGAATGGAAATGGGCAGCGACTTCAAATCGGGCGTTACCGCCGTCGCGGTCATCGCCAGGTCGTTAAGGAACTGGTCTTCGTCGTCCATCGCCGTGATGACCACTTCCGTACGGCCGTCGCGAACGTCCGCGGCGACGGTGAAGTTGCCCGTGTCGCCCGTCGGCCGCATCGCCCAGCGGACCATCTGGCTGAAGACCTTGTCGTAGCCGTCCCAGCTTGGCCAGTCCTTCGTCCAGCGCGCGCCGGCGTCGGTGGTCATCGCCACCGCCTTGCCGGCGCCGTACGTCCACGCCGCCAGCAGCGTCGTGTTCTCCGGTTTGCCCGCGGGTTCGGGCGCCCGGAGGATCACTTCCACCAGCGGGTTCTGTTTCACGGTCGTCAACACGTAACCGGTGATCGGCGGCACGCCCGCCTCAGTTCCGCGGAGGATTTCGTGCTGCGGCGCCTCGACGATCGGCGCCATCGGGTCGGGCGGCTCGTACACCAGCGGCATGGCGACGCGGCGGGCTTCGCGCTGGTAAATCTTCGGCAGCGCGTTGCTGTTGCGGACTTCGTAGTACTTGCCGCCGGTCTGCACGGCGATGTCCCGCATCGTTTGGCTGCCGAGCGTGCCGTGCGAGCCGACGGCGACCGTGGTGATCTTCACGCCTTGCTGCACGAAGGCGCTCATCGTCCCCCGGCTGGGCGGCGCCGGGTCGCCGTCGCTGATGATGATCATGTGCTTGACCGAGGCGTCGTCGAGGCGGGCGAAGCCGGTCGCGGCCATCTTCATGCCGCCGTCGAACGCCGGCATGTCGCCGATCGTCATCCGATCGATCCGCGCGAGCATCATCTGGCGACTCGGCCCCACGCGGATCATGCCGCCTTGCGACTGGCCCCACAGCCACTGGTCGCCGCCGTTCCATTGGACGAGGCCGCAGTAGTCGCGGGCGCCGAGCACCTTGATCGACTCGATCGCAATCCGCTTCTGCCAGTAATTCGACTGCGGGATTTCGCCCGCGTGCATCATCAGGCACAGCGCACCTACCGGGACGACTTCGGCGCTTTTGATTTGGAAGTCCACCGGCATGGCTTCTTCCAGCTTCGTGTTCGCCCAGCCGCCGGCGCCGAACGTGTCCGGGCCGCCGAGCATGATCAGCCCGCAGCCGAGCTCGCGGGTGTTGCGGACCAGCATTTCAATCTGCTCGTCGCTGAAGCTGGCGACGTTGTCGCCGTCGGCGGCGCTGCTGCGGGCGACGTTCGCCAACACGACGGCGTCGTACCGCTGCAACTCCGCCAGCGAGTTGAACAGCCGGTCGCTCCCCAGCGGCGTCACCTCGATGTCTTCGTTGCGGAGCCGCTCGACGAGGTAATCGAACTCGCCGGGGCGTTCGATATTCTCGATCAACAGCACTTGCCCGCTTCCGCGAATGTGCGTGAACGCCGACGCGCTGTTGTTCTGCGCCATGCCGTCGGCCGCCGGGTCGTCGGCGACGAACCGCGCTTCATACGTATAAAAGTCGGGCTGATTGATCTCCTGCTGGATCGTCAGCACCTGCTTGCCGGGGGCTACCGCCACGCTTTCCTCGGCGATCGTCTCTTCGCGCTGGCCCGCCTTGCGGACGACGACCAGCCGGCCCTTCACCGGCGTCTCGTCGCCGGCCTTGGCGTCGTTGCGCAGCACGATGCGCATGTCGAACGGCTGCCCGCGGCGAACCCCCGACGGCAGGTCGAGCTTTTCCACGGCGATTTCGCCCGTCGGCTCCAGGTGGACCGGCACGACGTCGATGCTCACGCCGCTCTCGGCCGCCCCGCGAGCCTCGCGATAGGCGTTGCCGACGTTCTGGTTGCCGTCGGTCACCAGCACGATGCGCTTGGCCGCGTCATACGGAAAAATCGCCTTCGCCCGCTGGATGGCCGTGGCCAGGTCGGTGTACTCCGGGTCGAGCTGGCTTTCGACGCGGCTATGAAGCGCCTCGTTGACGCTAACCGGCGGCACCTCCACCTCGGCGTCGCGCCCGAAGACGATCACCGCGAAGCGGTCCCCCGCGGCGTCCCGCCGATGCTGGCGAATCGAATTGCGGACGTAGTCGATCATCGCCGCGCGCTGCTGGGCCGGCACGCTGAGCGACTGATCGAGCAAGTACACGACCGTCAGCCCTTCGCTGCGGCGCTGGTATTGCACGTCGGCCAGCGCGAGCACCAGCAGCACCACCACCAGCGTTCGCAGCGAAAGCGCCAGCCACCGCCGCCATCGGCCCAACCCCGCCAGGCTCCGGTACCCCAACCGCCATACGACCGGCACAAGCACCAGCAGCGCCAGATACCCCGGCCGATCAAAGGCTAAGCTATGCTCGAACATGGCGGCTGATGCGTGGCGAACCAAGGAACAAAGGGAACGCTAATAATCGCTGATAGCCGCTAATTGCCGACGTCGTGGGTAGAACCGGGCGTCGGGCGAATTGCGGCAGGCGTGTGCAGGTCGGAGAGTATAAAGCGCTTCCATTCCACCTTGTCTTTTGCCCCGAAGTTAATGAGGTATCCGACGGGTAGACGAGCGATGCGCATGTAGTTGAAAAGCTGCGCCTCATGATCAGGATGCAGCTCTTTCATGGCCTTAAGTTCGACGACCAGAGCGTTCGCGACAAATAGGTCAGGGACATATCGCTTCTGCAAAAACTTGCCCTTGTATGCTAGCCGAAGCTCCTGCTTTGGCACGAACGGAATGCCACGCAGGATCAATTCGATTTCGAGCGACTCTTGATAGACCTCTTCGGCAAGCCCATATCCAAGCACGTTGTAGACCTCAAAGGCCGCGCCCATCAACGCGTATCCTTCATTTTCAAACATGAATCATTCCTGCATTAGCGCCGATCAGTGGTTATTAGCGTTCCTCTTTGCTCCATCCGTAATCAGCGTCCTTCAAAACCGCACCCGCTGCACGCGGTGGTTGTTGGAGTCCAGGACGTGCAGGCGGCCTTGGCTGTCGAAGGCGATGGCCCATGGATTGTTGAGCTGCCCCGGGCCGCGGCCGCTCTCGCCCCAGCATCCCAGCGAGCGGCCTTCCCGCGTGAACTTTTGCACCCGGTGGTTGCCGTACTCGCAGACGTAAACGTGCCCCTCCCCATCCAGCGCAATGCCGTAGGGATAATACAGTTGGCCCGGCGCCGAGCCTTCGCCGCCCCACAGCCGCAGCAGCTTCCCCTGGCCGTCGAACTGCTGGATGCGATGGTTGCACGAGTCGGCGACCCATAGATGGTCGTCGCCGTCGACGGCCATGCTTTGCGGCCGGCGGAACTGCCCCGGCTGTTCGCCGCTGCCGCCCCACTCCAAGAGAAACTTCCCCTCAGGCGAGAACTTCTGAATGCGGTCGTGATCCCCGTACTGCGAGACGTACAGGTTGCCCAGCGAGTCCTCGACGACGTCGGTCACCCAGCCGAACTGCCCCGGACCGCGACCCATGTCGCCCCCCAGCGTCGCCTCGGTCACGGCCGTGCCGTCGGGTTCATAGACGAGCACCCGGTAGTAGTGCGTATCGGGGACCAGCAATCGGCCGCTTCGCGCAACCGTCAGCCCCGTCGGCCGCCCGTTCTTGCTCTCGGGCGTCTTCCAACCGTGCAGGTAACGGCCATCGACGTCATAAACCTGGATCCGCGCCGTCATGTCGACCAGGTACACGCGGTCGTGGGCGTCGATGGCAATCGCCCGCGGCTTCTCAAGCTCGCCCGGTCGAATCCCCTGGCGACCCCAAACGGCGTCGGGCATCGACCCGGAACCGCCCGCAATGCAGCCGCACAGCGCCGCGGCCAGGGCGGCCATCCCGGCCAACGCCCGCCTCGGCGGTCGACGGGCGCCGACTCTGCCATTGGCGCCGGCGGGGCCAGCCGCCGTGAAGTCGCTACGGTCTCGCCGCGGCCGGTATGTCGATCCGAAGAACCTCACGCCTGCATTCCCCGTCGAACAGCCAGCGGCCGCCGCGCACGGCTTTCTTGCGCCCGACCGCACTTCGAGGGCCGCGCGAACGCTGCACCGCAGCGAAAGCGCCGCCTACGCGGTAAATCATTGCCGGAAAAGCACTTTCGGCCAGCTCCGGCCGGCTGGCGCAGCTTGACCCCGCGCAAGAAACGGCAGTATAGTTGAACGGCGCTGCTGGGAACGTCCGCGTGGCAGTCGTGCCCGGGGCGGCCAACCCTGCGGCGGACCGTCGCGACGCGTCCGCCCGCCTTCCGCTACGGACGCCGCACCGGTCGCTTCTTCCCCTGCTGGCCATTGTGGCGGCTCTTCCCGGCATTGTCACCGTTCGGCGCCCCGCTCGCCGACTAAGCCCGCTCAACCCCCGCTGCCCCTCATGCCGCCGGTCGTCATCAATCTGCGCAAAGCCGACGACAGCCGCGACGTCGTCCATCGCGCCGTGCAGACCCTCGCCGAAGGAAAGCTGGTCGTCTTTCCGACCGAGACGGTCTACGGCCTGGCGGCCAGCGCTCGCCGGCCCGACGCCGTGCGGCGCATCTTCGAGGCCAAGGGCCGCGGCCAACAGGCCCCGCTCGCCTTGGCGATTCGTAGCGTCGAAGACGCCCTGGATTACGCGCCGCGGCTGGGCCTGAAGGCCGAGCGGCTGGCGCGCCGCTGCTGGCCGGGGCCCGTCACGCTGGTCGTCAAGCACGGCGACGACGAAAGCCTCGTCCGCCAACTGCCGCCGGAGGTCCAGGCGGCCATCGCTCCCAATGGCGAAGTCGGCTTGCGCGTCCCCGCGCATTCGGCCGTCCTCGACGTGCTCCACATGCTCGCCGGGCCCATCGCCCTCACCAGCGCGAACCTCAGCGGCCAGCCCGACTCGGTGACCGCCGAGGCCGCCGTCGAGCAGCTCGGTCAGCACGTCGCGCTGGTGCTCGACGACGGGCCCTGCCGCTATGGCCAGCCTTCGACGGTCGTGCGGGCCGACGAAGATTCCTTTCAATGTCTCCGCGAGGGCGTCGTGTCGGCCGCCGCCTTGGAGCGACTCGCCAGTATGCTCATCCTCATCGTGTGCACCGGCAACACCTGCCGCAGTCCCATGGCCGAGGCGATTCTGCGCCGCCTGGTGGCCGAGCGGCTGGGCTGTCCGCCGGACGAGGTGGAGAAGCGGGGCGTCATCATCGCCTCGGCCGGCATCTCCGCCGCGGCCGGCGGCGTGGCGGCCCCTGAGGCCGTGGACGTGATGCGGGCCCGCGGGCTCGACCTCTCGCGGCACCAGTCGCAGCCGCTGACCGAGAAGCTGGTGCGCCACGCCGACGTCATTCTCGCCCTGACCGGCTCGCACCGGCAGGCGATCATTCGTCGCTGGCCCGACGCCGCCGGCCGCACGGCGGCCATCCGCATGGACGGGGGCGACATCGAAGACCCGATCGGCGGCCCAGCCGAAGTCTACCAGCAGTGCGCCGCGCAGATCGAGGAAGCCCTCCGCCAGCGAGTGGAACACATGGAGTTCAAGTAGTCGAGCAACCGGCCCTGCGGCGGATCGCTGGCGTGGCCCTGGGCGGACTTCAGCCGACGACGACCGCCGGAGCCGGCGGCAGCGCCCTTTTTCGATCCACGGCTAAGGACCGCGACCCGGCTCTGTTACAATTACCTGCAGAGACACCCCTACCAAAGGCCCCTTCCAGTCATGCGCATCGCCGTCGGCAGCGACCATCGCGGCTACAATCTCAAGGAACAGCTCATCGGGCTGCTCCGCTCCAAGGGGCACGAGGTGACCGACGTCGGCGCCACCGGCAGCGAGAGCGTCGATTATCCCGACTTCGCCGCGCTGGTCGCTCGCAAAGTCAGCGCCGGCGCCGTCGATCGGGGCATCCTCATCTGCGGCACCGGCATCGGCATGGCCATCGCCGCCAACAAGTTCCCCGGCGTCCGCGCCGCGCCCTGCTACGACGAAGTCACCGCCGAGCTGAGCCGCCGGCACAACAACCTGAACGTGCTATGCCTCTCGGCCGACATGCTCAGCCCCCGCACGGTCGAACGCATGGTGGAAGTCTGGATCGCCACCCAGTTCGAGGGGGGCCGCCACGAACGCCGCGTCGAAAAAATCCACCGCTTCGAAACGCCCAGCCAGTAGCCGCGCCCCGCGGCTCACCCCGAAACCTCATTTGCCGCTTGCGGCTCAGCTCCGCCTCGCCCGCTGGCACCGCGAACAAAAGTACGTCGAACGCTGCGCCTGCACGATCCGCTGGATCACCCCCCGAGCGCACCGAGGGCACGGCTCGCCCGCCTTCGCATAGACGCGGTGCTCGTTCTGGTAGCCGCCCTGCTGGTTCAGCGCATTGCGATACGTGCCGTCGCTGAGCGTCGAACCCTCGTAGCGAATGGCCGCCTCGAGCACCTCGCCGGCGGCCGCGGCCAGCGCCGCCCACTCGGCCGCCGCAATCTCGCTGCAGCGCCGCTGCGGATGAATGCCCGCGGCGTGCAGAATCTCCGACGCGTACAGATTGCCGATCCCCGCCACCGCCCGCTGATCCATCAGCGCCACCTTGACGGCCCGCCGCGACCGGCCGAGCCGCCGGCGATACGCGTCGGCGGTCATCTCCAGGGCGTCGGGCCCTAGCGCCGCAGGGCCGAGGGCGGCCTCGTACTGCCGGGGGGTATAGAGCAGTACCCGCCCCAATCCCCGCCGGTCCCAGTAGAGAAGCTGCCGCGCCCGGCCGCCCCGCAGTCGCAGGCGCAAGCGCGTGTACGCCTGGTCGGGCGGATCGGCCACTAGCAACAGCCCCGTCATCCGCGGCTCGAACACTAGCGCCTCGCCGCCGTCGAGCCACAGCACGATGCGCTTGCCGGCCCGGGCCGTCCGCTCGATCCGCGCCCCGGCGACCCGCGCACGCAAGCGGGCCAGGCCCGGCTTGACGACGATCGGCTTGCGCGGACAACCGCCGTCCTCGACGCTCGCGATCGTCGCCCCGAGGACCCCCGCAACGCCCCGGCGCATCGTTTCAACTTCAGGCAACTCCGGCATACGAAATCTCACCGTAAACAACGCCGCCGCCGTTGCCACGCCCCCGGCGTGCAAACGCGTCGCCGCAACCTCGCCCGCGCGCTCCTTTAGCCCCCGGTCTTGACCGGAGGAATAATCGGGCGCCAAACATCCTATTTCGCAAGCCACAAAAAAACCGCCGCGGAGAGTCGAGCTCTCCGCGGCGGGCGTTGGGGTTCATGCCGCTAACAGGCTAACGTGCTGCGTCAAGTCCCTTCCGGGATGACCTCGCCGCCGCTGCGGGTGACTTGCCACAGGTAGACGTTGCGGTCCACGTTGGCGTTGATCGCCTTGCCGTGAGCGTCGCCGAAGCCGTGCAGCACGATGTCGCCGGAGTGGGCGCTCGAGGGACCGAAGATGCGGGCCCCGTTGGCAGCCGCCGCGCTGGGGGCATGCGGCCAAGGCTTCTGGTAGAACCAGGCCTTTTTGTTCGGCACGTCCTCGCTGCCTGGGGCGGCTTCGGTCGCCGACTGGCCGCCGGCCCGCTTCACGTTCTGGCCGACGTTCAGGGCCGTTTGGCCGGTAGTGTCCGATGCCGCCCACATCAGCACCAGCGGCTGGCCGGGTTGAGCGACTGCCGTGCCGGTACTCGGGTTCAGCTTGTTGATCTTGTTACCCGGTCCGTCCGGATCAGCCGCCACGACGTACGAGGCGAAACCGCTCACCCAGCTCGACCAGTCCTCTTCCCGCGATTCGGCGAACATCACCGTGTTCGACGTCCCGTCCCGCGACAGCGAGGCGTGGGTCGAGCCGCGGACCTTGGTCCACAGGTTCTTGTCAGCCGGCGTCGTGCGATTCCAGAACGGAATGGCGCCGTTGCCGCCAAGCTGCTTGGCCTTGGTAGCGCTGGTGAGGCTGTCGTACAGCGAGTTGGCCGGGCCGCCGGTGTCCTTGCCCGTGCCGACGCCGTCCTGGTTGAAGTGGGTCGAGACGACGGCGACGTAGTTGCCGACCGCCGCCTTGGCCGTCGTCGGGCTGGTCCCCTTGGTGATGAAGTTCTGCTTCGATTCGTCAGCGCCCGGGAAGCTGGGGCACTTGAACGTCTCGAGCGGCTGCTGCACGGCGTACTTGGGGGCCGTGCCGGCGGTGGTCCCGGTGGTGTTGTTGATCACGATCGGCGGCTGGCAGGGGCCGGCCATCAGCTTGTTGGCCGGGCCGGTGCCGGTGTTGGCCGTGCCGGCGTCGCGGAACCGGTTGTACAGGGGGGCCTGCTCCATGTAGGGCAAGATCTGCACGCACCAGCTCCAGCCGTCGCCATCGGTGCCGTTGGTGGGGTCGGCCACCCAGTCGTTGGGCGAGTCGAGCTTCACCGGCGTGGCGCCCGTCTTGCTGAAGAACGGGGCCGTCGAGGCGACCGGGTAGAACCCCTTGGAGCTTTCGTGGTTCTGCAAGCCCAGGCAGATCTGCTTGATGTTGTTCAAGCAGGAGTTGCGGCGGGCCGCTTCGCGGGCGGCCTGCACGGCCGGCAGCAGCAGCGCCACCAGCACGCCGATGATCGCGATGACCACCAGCAGTTCGACGAGGGTGAACCCTCGCACCCTACTTCTTCTTTCCATTGTGGTACCTCCTCTCGAGAGAAAAATGGAAATGAAAAAATGAAAAACGCCCGGCAGGGGGATAAAGGATTCTCGCCGGGATAAGAAAGGTCACGTCCTACCAATCTCCAATCGTGCGCGACAACTCCTGTGGCCGCAGCCGCTGGTGCGCCGAAATGGTCAAGAACCGCTCCGCCGAAAGCCGCGGCGAGCCGATGGCGCCAGCCGCTCGCTGCCTCGATCTCTAATCGGCTTGCTTCAGCCGCAGAAACCTATCCAACTTACCATGTGGGGGTAATCGCCCCAACAGCGCCGTCGCCGCACCGCTACAGCACCAGTCGTTGGCGTCAGAAGAGACGACCGCCGCGACCAGCTCACCGAGTGGTTAGAGCTTCCCTTACAGTAGCAGTTTAGGTGATTTGAAGGCGTGCTGTCAATAAACTACCCCTTGAAATCGCCTTACCCACCCGTCCCCCTTCCCCCTTCCGCCTTCCCCTGTCGTTCCCCGCTACTGTACGATTGTTCCATGTCTACTTCGATGGAGCTGTGGATCGCCCCGGCGCATGGCGGCAAGATGGCGGCCGCCCTGGCCGAGTACGCAGCGACGCTGATGCGCGGGCCGCTCGCGGAGCGCCGCCGCACGCTCTGGCTGGCGCCCACCTACGCGGCGGCCGCCGATGTCCGCCAGCGGCTGGTCGAACGGGCGGCCGAGGCGCCCCAGGCGGCCCTCGTCGATCCGGGCGTCACGACGTTTGCCGGCTTCGCGTCGGAAATCGTCTGGGACGCCGGCCTGCGGGTTCGCCCAGTATCGGCGGTCCAGCGACGACAACTGCTCCAGCGGGTCGTAAACGAAGCCATGTCGGCCGGCGCCCTGCGGTTCTTCCGCCGCGGCGGCAGCACCGCCGGCTTGGTCAGCCAGCTTGCCGATGCAATCGCCAAGCTGAAGCGGCGGGACGTCTCTCCGCAGGCCTTCCGCCGGCAGGTCGGCGGGGCGGCGCCGCGGTTGCGCGATTTCGCCGAGCTGTATCGCCGTTACGAAGAGCGGTTGCGGCAGGCCGGCGCCGCCGACGCCGAGGGATTGCTGCTGGCCGCCCGCGATTGCCTGCGGGCCGATAACGAGCTTGGCGCCCGCCTGGAACTGGTGATCGTCCATGGGTTCACCGACTTCACCGCCGCCCAGGAGCAGATCGTGGCGCTGCTGGCCGGCCGAGCGCGGCGTGTCGTGGCGACGCTCTTGGGAGAAGAAGGGGGAAGGGGGAACGGGGACGGAGGACGCCGGGCGTTGTTTGGCTTGCCGGCGGCTGCGGCTCGGCGGCTGGAGGCGCTGGCCGGCGCTACGCGGCGCGGCGTATCCGCCGAGGGGCCCGCACTCGGCGAGAAGGCGATTCATCCGCTGCCCGCGGCGCTAGCGCATCTCGAGCGGAACATCTTTCGCAATTACCGCGACGTCGAACCGGTGACCGCCGCGGTGCGGGAGTCGCTCCACCGGATTCAGATCGTGGCGGCCAGCGGCGTCCAGGCGGAGATCGAGGAAATCGCCCGCCGCGTGAAGGGGCTGCTGGTCGCCAGGGAGCCGCCTGAAGAGATCGTCGTCGTGTTCCGCCGCACGCAGGAGGTGGCCGACCGGGTCCGTCGCGCGTTCGACGACTTCGGCATCCCGCTGTATCTCGACGCCTGGCCGCGGCTGGGCTCGGCGCCGCTGGTCCGATCGCTGCTCAACCTGCTACGGCTCCACGCCGAGGACTGGCCCTACGGGCGGCTGTTGCGGGCGATAACCGACCGGTCGCTGCGGCTCGACCTGCCGTCGCGCGGGCCGCGCACGTGGCCGCCCGACGCGTCTACGCCGGATGCTCGCACGGCGGTCGAACTCTGCGTGCGGCATGCACAGTTGCCCAGTGGACGCGGCGAACTGCTCGACCTGGTGGAAAGCTGGACCGCGGCCGACGCCATCGACATGCCCGTGGAGCCGCCGACGGCCCAGGCCGCGCAGGCGGTGCTCGAACAGATGGCAGCGTGGTTCGACGAGGTGCCGCCGCAGGCTGCGATTCCGATGTGGCTAGAGCATGTCGAGCGGCTCGCTACGGCGGCGGGGCTACTGGAGCCGTCGCCGCGCGGCGCTACCAACCGCCCCGCGCGGCCGTCGCCTGCAACAGGCGCAACCGCAGCGGGCGGCCCCGACGACGAGACGGCCCGCCAGCCGTGGGACGTGCTCGCCCGCGGGCTGCGCGAAGTCGCCGTCTTGGAGCGCCGCCTGGGCGAAGATGGCCGCGAGCTTTTGCTCGTGGAGCTCGTTGAACTTCTGGAAAGCATCGCCGAAACATCGTCGCTGCAACCGGCCGACGACGCCGTGGGCCGCGTCCGCGTGTTGGCGGCCGAGGCGGCCCGTTTTGTGCGCCCGCGGCGGCTGTTCGTCGGCGGACTCAGCGAGCAAGCGTTTTCCGCTGCCGAGTCGCTCCGTAACGTGCATGACCGCGCGGCCCAAGAGGACATGGGCGGCGGGCCGGCCGACGGCGACCCGCCCGCCCCTCAGCCGCAATGCGAGACGATGCTGCTGTTCTACCAGCTCGTCACGCGGCCCACCGAGTCGCTCACGCTGAGCTACCCGGCGCTCGATGCCAAGGCCCAATCCGTGCCCCCCAGCCCGTTGCTGACGGAACTGGAACGGGCCTTCGGCGACGCGCCGCCTGTTCGAACCGTGCAGCCGCTGGACTACGCCGCGGCGCCGGCGGGCCCGGCCTTATCGCGGAGCGACTTGCGGCGCAGCGCCGTGACGGCGGCCCTCAAGCGGAAGCGCGAGCCGCTGGCCGAGTTGGTGCGGTCGCCCCGTTACGGCGAGTTGGGCCGGTCGCTGCTGGGCGGCATCGAGACGGTGGCCCAGCGGAGCGATCGCACCGCGTTCGGTCCGTACGAAGGCTTGTTCACTTCGGACGTGGCGCGAGCCCTGCTGGAGCGCCGTTTCGGCAGTAAATACCTCTGGAGCCCCAGCCTGCTGGAAACCTACGCCGCCTGCCCGTTTCAGTTTCTCGCCCGGCACGTGCTCCGGCTGGCGCCTGCGCCCGAATTGGCGCTGGAGAGCGACCTGGCTCGCCGGGGTCACCTGCTGCACGGCACGCTGGCACGGCTCTACGCCCGCCTGGCAGCGGCCGCCGCGGGGGGCGCTCGGCCGACGCCCGCCGCCGTGGCCGAGCAGTTTCAGGAAGCGCTCGACGCCGTCGTAGAGTCCCATCCGGCGCGGGGCATCCAGCGGGCGCTGCGGGAGATCGAGCGGCGGCAAATCGCGTCTTGGGCCACGCAGTTCGCCACGCAGCACGCCGAGTACGCCGCCGCCTGCGAGAAGATCGGCGTACCGCTGGAAGCCCGGCACTTCGAGGCCCGTTTCGGACCCCCCAGCCGCCGCAGCGACTCGACCGACGAGGCCGGGCTTTCCACCGACGAGCCGTTTCAACTGGACGTCGCCGGCGAGACGTTGAAGTTCGCCGGTCGGATCGACCGGATCGACGTCGGATCGGTCGGCGACGCGACCGTGTTCAACGTCATCGACTACAAGACCAGCGCCCGGGCGCGGGTCAACCTCGCGGAGATGGCGGCTGGCCGGCAGCTCCAGTTGCCGCTCTACGCGCTGGCCGCGGCCGAGTTGCTGTTGGCTCGCCAGCGGGCGACGCCGCTGGCGGCCGGGTACTGGAGCGTCCGCGGCAAGGGTTTCGGCCTGGACGCGCGATCGGGCGGACCGTTGCGGATCGGCGAAATCAAGGACGGCCGCGTCCAGCTTCTGGCCGGATGGACGACGCTGCGGCAAGAACTACTCGGCCGCATCGCGGAGATCGTCACCGGCATTCGCCGCGGCTGGTTCCCGGTTTCCTCCGCCGACAAGGAATGTACGCAGTTCTGCGAGTTGAGCACCGCGTGCCGCATTGCCCAGGTTCGCAGCCTGGAAAAGAGCTGGACCCCGCCCGCGGAGGGCGTATGACCGCTGCAATCGGCGATCGACCGCTCACGGACCAGCAGCAGGCGGCGCTTGAGGCCCGCGACCGCAGCGTGTCGCTGTCGGCCGGCGCCGGTTGCGGCAAGACGCTGGTCCTGACGGAGCGTTTCCTGGCCGAAGCGGACCCGACGCAGCCTGATGCCGCCGCCTTGGAGGAGTTGGTTGCGATCACGTTCACCGACGCGGCGGCCCGCGAGATGCGCCAGCGCATTCGGCGCCGGGCGTTCGAACGGCTGCAAACGGCCGAAAGCGAAGAACAGGCCGCGGCCTGGCAAGGGTTGCTGCGAGCCCTGGACGGGGCGCGGATCAGCACGATCCACTCGTTCTGCACCGAGCTGCTGCGGTCGTATGCCGTCGAAGCCGGGCTCGATCCGCAATTCGAGGTGCTCGACGCCCCGGCGGCCGAGTTGCTCAAACTGGAAACGATCGACAACCGGCTGCGGATGCTCCTGCTGGCGGGCGACGACGATACCCTGAACCTGGCGGCTCGACGCGGCCTTGAGCGATTGCGCAACGACCTGGCGGTGCTGGTTGGGCCGCGGGCCTTCGAGGCGATCGAGCGGTGGCGCCACGCGACGCCCGCAGCGCTGGTCGAACATTGGCAGCGCTACTTCGAGGAGCGGGTCGCGCCGCAAGTGCTCGACGATCTCTGCCGATCGGCGCCACTCACTGAGCTGCGAGGGATGTGCGACACCGGCCTGGCCAAGAGCCCGCGGCTGGCCGAGCGGTTCATGGAGCTGGCCGCACTTCTCGATGCGCTGCCGGCGGCGAGCGGCGCGACGCGGGCGACCCTGCTGGAGCAGATCGTCGCGCGGGCACGCGTCGTCGACGTTCGGGGCGACAAACAC
>QEVI01000401.1 GCA_003576855.1 Planctomycetota bacterium | reverse complement strand
GGCGCCGTCCCGGGCGGCAGCGCCGCAGGGCAGGGGAGCAGCGCCGGCAACGCGACGGCCGGCGCCAGCGCGGCGCCGACGGCGGCGGTTCAGGGCCTCGTCGGCGCACTTGATGAAATCCGCATTCATCGCGGCGCCCGGCCGAACTGGCTGCGGGCGTCCCGCGACGTCGCACCGGAAGAGACGAGCACCGCCGAGGATTGGCCCGCCACCGTGCGATATTACTTCGTCGACGGAGATCGGATGACGCCGCAACAGCTTGCCGAGCGCGGTCTCAGCCGAGACGAAGTACAAGCGACGGCCACGGGGTTGTACCGCGAGACCACTGCGACTGCAGCGCTGTCTGGAAGCACCGCGGCCGACGAGGACGCCTCAATCGACGGGTCCGTCGGGGCCAAGATCGAGCTGCTGGCGCCGGAGGTCGTGAAGCTGGAATTCGGTTACGCCGACGGCGAGCAGTTCCTGGAGGCGTGGGATTCGTCGCAAGACGGCAAATTGCCCGCCGGCGTGGAGATCAAGCTGACCATCTACGACCCGCCGCTCGCTTCCGACCGCAAGACCCGCAGTCCCGCGCGGAGATTCGATACGCCTCGCTACGTGGCCAGCGAGCTGGTTGAATACCGCCGCTTCGTTCGCTTGCCAACGAGGGCTCGCGAGCCGTCGGCCGAGCTTCTCTTGCCCGTGCAGCAGGCCGGCGATCCTACCGCCGCGGGCGGCGGGCCAAATGCCGGCAGCGGAAGCGGCCTCAACGGCTCAAACGGCCAACCGCCCGGCGGCAACGTACCAGGAGGCGACAATGGCGGCCGCCCGTAACGTGAATTCGCGCCGCGTAGAACGCCAGCACGGCAGCGTGTTGCTGTTGGTGCTCGTGGTCGTCGCGATACTCACGCTCGGTACGGCAACGTACCTGGAGTTGATGCAAAACGAGCTGCAAGCCGTCCGGCGCCATGGGCGGCAAGCCCAAGCGCTCCGGCTGGCCGAATCGGGCGCCGAATACGTTAAGTCGCTCGTCGCCCTGACGCCCGAGGAGCTCCAGCTAGCCGGAGGACTGCTCGATAACCCGAAGTTAATGCAGGCGGTGATCGTCGACGATCCGTCGGATGAGTTCGATAGGGGCCGCTTCACCATTCTCGCTCCCGCGCAGTCCGACGGGTTGTACTCGGGCGCCCGTTTCGGCTTGGAAAACGAGTCGGCGAAGCTGAACGTCAATGCCCTCCTGGCGCCGGGCGCCGAAGACCGGGCAATTGATCGGCTGCTGGCGCTGCCCGGCATGACGCTGGAGACAGCCGAAGCGATCGTAGATTGGCTCGACCCGGATGACGCGGCGCGACTGAACGGGGCCGAGTCGGAGTACTACCGGGGATTGCAGCCGGGCTATTCCGCGCAAAACGGGCCGATTGCCGATATTGAAGAACTGTTGCTGGTCAAAGGCGTCACGCCAGAGCTGTTGTATGGGCTGGATCAGAATCGCAACCTGCTTGTCGACGAACACGAGCGTCCACGCGGATTGCTTGCGGAGCTGGACAACGCCGACGGGTCGATGAATCGCGGCTGGTCGGCGTATCTCACAACGTCGAGCGTCGAAAGCATGGCGCCCGCCGCGGGGACGGCGCTGGTGGATCTCAATGGTTCCGATTTGCAGAAGCTGTACAACGATTTGAAGCCGACGATCGGCGACGACCAGGCGAAGTTCCTGGTTCTTTACCGGCAGTACGGCGCCCTGCCGATGCCGCAGGAGAGCGGCGGCGCCGGGAGCCAGACCTCGACTGGCAGGCCCGGCGGATCGGGCGCGACGCCCGGCGGGGCGCCCATGGCCGCGCAGGGGCCCGGCGGAACCAGCAGCGGCGCCGCCGCTGGCGGGCCTGGCGGCGGCAATCAGCAGCCGTCTGTCGAAGTCTCCGTAGGAGCGGTCCAACTGAAATTCGAGCAACCAGCGAGCCAGCAACTCAGCTCGCCGCTCGCCCTGGTGGGCGCGACGGTGCAGATTCCCGGCGAGAACAACGGACCGCCGCAAAACGTGAAATCGCCCTGGCTCGACGAGGCCGGCTCCTACCGCGACTTGCTCACGCTGTACGACGTCGCCAAGGCGGCGGCTTCGGGCCGCGTCGCCGGACGGGTGAACATCAATGCGGCGTCGCGTCCGGTGCTGCGATCCATTCCCGACTTGCCCGACGATGCCGTAGGTAAGATCGTCAGCCGCCGCGAACTGGAGCCGGATCGAACGCAAAGCGACCAGCGCCATGCGATTTGGCTGCTGATCGAAGGCATCGTCACGCTTGAGGAAATGCAGCGTCTGGAACGGTATATCACCGTGGGGGGCGACGTTTTTAGCGGGCAGGCGGTCGGGTTCTTTGACGCCGGGCAGGGCGTGGCGCGGGGCGAATTTCTGGT
>QEVI01000400.1 GCA_003576855.1 Planctomycetota bacterium | reverse complement strand
TTCGTCGCGGCGGTCGAGTCCGACATTCGGTTCGGCGACGTCCCCGACCAGGCAGACCGGCCGCGGCAGCGGTCTGGCCTGCTGGCGCTGCCAGTAGCGAACGATCGACTCGATCCGTTCGGCGGAGCTTTGCTTGCGGCTTGGCCGGACGAGCACGGCCACGCGGTTCCCGCGGCTAAGCAGGTCCCGAAGCAGCATCGATCCGACAAGACCAGTGGCGCCGGTCAGCAGCGTGTAGTGGCGCTGCTGCGGCCCCGCGGACATGCCCATGGCGCAACTCCCCCGTTCGGCTCCGTTGAGACGTGCTAAGGAATTCGGTTCGGTTTGCCCGTGAAGTGCAATGAAAGTCCCCCCGGTCGGCAAAGTAGCCCGCCGCCGCTAGCACGGCGGCGGGCTCGCGGTTTCCCGTGCCGGGCGGAACCTCGACGGCGCTCTAAACGGTTTATTCGATTCAACCGATAGATGCTTTGAGGCGACGCCCGTCGGCCAAGGGCGGCGGCGTGCTCGCTACAGGGGGGAAGGCTGGTGAAAGTCGTCGCGCTGACAGGCGTGGATCCATGCGCCGCACGAACGCCGTCGCTGCAAGGCGATGGCGATACGGTTGGCGGCCGCTTTGTGAACGTTGCGCGGCGGTATGCCGAGCGGCCGGCGATCGTCGCTGGCGACCGCAGCTACCAATACGGGGCGATCAGCGTCGCAGCGCAACAGGTCGCGGCCTATCTTCAGCGGCAGCCCGGTTTCGGCGTCGGCGCGCGAGTCGCGCTGGTGGCGCCCAACGGGCCGGAATACTTGGCGGCGTTCTACGGCGCGTCGCTCGCCGGCGGGGTGGTTGTGCCGCTGCCGGAGCGCATCGACGCGCCGCTGCTTCGCCAGGTGCTAGCCGACGCTGGCGCCGCCTGGACGCTGACCGACGGGCGCGGGGCGGATCGCCTGGGCGCTGCGCTTGCAGCGGCCACGGAGGAACTAAACGTCGGCGGGCCGGCCCCGGCCGATGTCGCGCCAGCCGTGCCAACCGGAGGGCTAACAAATCGCCCGGCGCTGCTGCTGTACACGTCGGGCTCGACCGGCAGACCGAAGGGGGTGCTGCTCAGTCACGGCAATTTGCTGAGCAACGCCGAGTCGATTCTCGGCTATCTGCCGATTCGGCCCGGCGATCGCGCGCTGGCACTGCTGCCGTTCTGCCACGCGTACGGCAATTCCGTGTTGCAGACGCACGCGCTGTGCGGCGCGACGCTAGTCGTCGCGGGCTCGGCGACGTTCCCCAATACGATCGTCGACGCCCTCGACCAGTACGAAGTCAACTCCATGGCCGGCGTGCCGGAACTGTACGCCGGTTTGTTGCGGTGTTCGGATCTGGGCGTTCGCAAGCTCCGCCATTTGCGGTACATGACCGTGGCGGGCGCGGCGATGCCGCCCAGCGCCGCGCTGGAAGTCGCCGCGCGAATCGCGCCGGCCGAGTTCTTCGTGATGTACGGTCAAACCGAAGCCACGGCCCGGCTGGCGTACCTGCCGGCCAGTGAGCTGCGACGGCGGCCCGCGTCGATCGGCAGGGCGATTCCGGGCGTCGAACTCCAAATTCGCGACGAAGCCGGCGTGATCGTCGGCGTCGGCGAGACCGGCGAATTGTGCGCCCGCGGCGGCAACATCATGCTCGGCTACTGGCGGGACGAAGCCGCCACCGACGCGGTGCTCAAGGAGGGATGGCTGCACACCGGCGACCTGGCCCGCGTGGACGAAGACGGGTTCATCTACGTCGTGGGGCGCAGCCGAGACCAGGTGAAGATCCGCGGCCTCAAGGTTTCGCCCCAGGCGATCGCCGAAGCGTTGTCGCGGCGGCTTCGCGACTGCCAGATCGCCGTGGCTCCGTTTCAATGGCGCGGCAGTGCGCGGCTGGCGTTATTTGCGGCCAGCAGCCGCCGCGGACCACAGCTACTGCACGAGATTCAGCGGGCATGCGCCGAGTCCTTGCAGCGGCACGAGCGCCCCGCCTACATCGAAATGATGGAGCGATTGCCGCTGACGGCGTCGCTGAAAATCGATCGCTACGCCTTGGCGTGCCGCGCCGAACAGCGACTTAGCGAGCTGGAGGCCCAGGGCGAACCGGCCGCGTTCACCGAGGAGGCAGCATGAGTACCAAAGAATCGATCGCCGCGGTTCTGATCGATTACCTGCAATCGGCTCCCGACGCGCAGGGCGTCGTCGACGAGGAAACCGACCTGCTCGAGTCCGGTCGTTTGGACTCGATCCAGGTGATGGACCTCGTCTGCTTCCTGGAAAGCCGCTTCCGGGTGACGATGCAGCCGCAGGACATTACGCCCGACAATTTGCGAAGCGTCGATCGAATCGCCCGCTACGTCCGTGCGCGCGCGGCGTAAGGCCGCGGCGGCCAGTTGCGCGGTCGCCCGATCCCGCCGGCCGGCCGG
>QEVI01000399.1 GCA_003576855.1 Planctomycetota bacterium | reverse complement strand
CGGTACGTGGCTGTCGCAGCCGGCCGAGGCCCGAGCGCTGCGGCCGCCGGCTCGCGAACTGCTGCGCGTCGATCTCGGCGAGGCAGACAGTGCAGCGAAACGGCCAGCCGCGGCCGATCGCCGCGACGAGGCGCTCGCGGCGTGGCTGGCGGCCGACCGCCGCACGTCGGCCTTCCTCCCAGACGCCGACGCTGCGCACGGCGCGGCCTGCGACGCCGCGTTGGGCGAGCTCGTCGAGAGCGAGACGCTGGCCGTCGGCCGGTGGTTGCTCACGTAGGATGCAGCGCTGAGCTACGGAGCCGCAAAGAGGCGCAAGAAGACGCAAAGAGGGAGAGAAGATGCAGCGTGCAGCGCTTGGTCGGATGTTCAATCACGGAGTTGTCGTGCACAGCCACTGAGCCGTCGATTCCGTCCCGTGCAGCCCCGGGCTCTGCCCGGGGGTCGCTCGCCACCGGAATTGCGTCTGTCTCGATGGAGAGCGACCCTCGGCCAAAGGCCGAGGCTGCAGCGGCTCATTGGCGGCGCATTCGTCAATAGCAAGGCGTCATTCGCGATATTTCGTGACTTCGGCCACGTCTTCTTCAGGCTCGCCGTTAGCCAGTCAGTCGACGGATTTCCAACGAAACGAGTTCTCGTCGACAAGCGTGTAGATGTTCGTCGCGGAGCCCTGCGAGCCGTCGCTCAGGGTGGACGTCGTCTCGACGATCCAGTCGTCGCCGACGCGGCGCCAAAGCCCCGAGCCGAATTCGCCCTGCGAATCGAACACTTAGCAGCCCGTTGAAGTATTCCCGCCGACGTGCTGCAAGCGTTAATTTTCTCGGGAAGTACGCAGCGAGCACTCGCGCAAAACGAATATTTCAACGGGCTGTTAGGATCGGATGACGCCGGCCGCCGGGTCCCAGCCGATGACCTGCGTTCCTTCCAGCCCCACCTGGTCGTCGATGGACTTTTCGGCGGCGTTAGCCAGGGGTGAACCTGCCGCGGCGCGGGATTTGCCGCCTCAATGGGCATTTTGACCGGCGTCGCCGACAATGTGGATGTGGCTCGCCTCGGTTTTTCGCAGTTTCTTGAGAATCCGCGGCAGGGCGGTTCGTGCAGTTCCGCCAGCGGCAGGTTCGCCGGCGGGATTTCACCGGAAAACGGCGGAGGAATTCGGTATGGAAATCAAGCGAAACGGGTCGCAACCGCCCAGCGAAGGCCCCGCCGACTGGTTCACGGGGAACGTGAGCGTCGAGCCCTTGTTTCGGTCGCCCGAGCCAGCGCGGGCGATAGGCGTGAGCGTGACTTTTCAGCCCGCCGCGCGGACGGCATGGCACACGCATCCCCTGGGCCAGACGTTGATCGTGACAGCGGGCGCCGGCCGCGTGCAAGTCTGGGGCGGCCCGCTCGAGGAAATCCGTCCTGGCGACGTCGTCTGGTTCGCGCCGGGCGAGAAGCACTGGCACGGCGCCGCGCCCAGCACAGCGATGACGCACATCGCCATCCAGGAAATGCTCAATGGCAAAGCGGTGGAGTGGCTGGAACACGTTAGCGACGAACAATACGGCGGCGCTCGCGCCAAGTAAGTTATTGAGAAGTCTGCAAACAGCCGAGGATCGACATGATCAAAGACAAAGTCGTGATCATTACCGGCGCATCAGCGGGGATCGGCGAGGCGACCGCAAAGCTCCTTGCGCGGAACGGCGCCAAGGTCGTCCTCGGCGCGAGGCGCGCCGAAAAGCTGAAGCAACTCGCCGACGAAATCGACCAGCAGGGCGGCCAGGCCGCGTACCGCGAGCTGGACGTGACGCGGCCAGCAGAAAACGACGACATCGTACGACTCGCCAAGGAGCGGTTCGGCCGCGTCGACGCCATCTTCCTCAACGCCGGCGTCATGCCGAATTCTCCGCTGTCGGCATTGAAGACCGACGACTGGCGCCGGACGGTCGACGTGAACATCAACGGCGTCCTCAATGGCGTCGCCGCCGTCCTACCGACGTTCATCGAGCAGAGGTCTGGGCATGTCCTCGCGACCTCGTCGGTCGCCGGGCTCAAGGCGTATCCGGGCGGGGCGGTGTACGGCGGCACGAAGTGGTTCGTCCGCGACTTCATGGAAATCCTGCGCATGGAGTCCGCCCTCGAGGGGACGAACATCCGCACGACGACGATCTACCCCGCCGCGATCGACACCGAGCTGCTGGGGATGATCAGCCACCACGACACCGCCGACGCGATGCAGAAACTCTACGATCGGTACGCGATATCGCCGGACCGCATCGCCCAGGTCGTGGCGCTGGCGATCGACCAGCCGGAGGATACGACCATCAACGAGCTCACGGTGGGCCCAGCCAATCAACCCTGGTAGGACGGGCGACGCGCGGAAAGCACCCCAACCAACGGCCGAAGCGCGCGGCGCCTTGCGCAGCAGTCATGACGCGAAACGGCGCCTTTGCTGC
>QEVI01000072.1 GCA_003576855.1 Planctomycetota bacterium | reverse complement strand
ACTGCGTTTCGCGCGACCAGACGATGGCCGCGTGCTAAACGGCGGGACCAAGCGCTGGGCTGGCCCGCGGCGGCGGAATTTCGCGCCACGGCGTTGCCCATCGGCGATCGACCGGACGGGGTTTCGCTCCCCCCCAGGCGCGGCTAGAATTGATCCATGCCAGCACGGCCAAAGTCGCGACTGGCGCAGGCTTTCCGGCCGGCGGACTTGGACAGGTAGCTCAGTTGGTAGAGCAATGGACTGAAAATCCATGTGTCGGCGGTTCGATCCCGCCCCTGTCCACTGGATCTCGGCGGTTCTCGCCGCTTGGCAGCGAACAGCTAAGTGATTGAGCGGTGCGGACTTGGCGGTCCGAAAACGGGTTCTTATCAGCCGGGACGACCGCCTGCGGCCCCGTGGCGAGCGCCGGCAAGGCTTGGTCTCGCGAGGGTGCGGCTTTCTGTCGGGGCGTGGACCAAACGGGGCGCCTCTCGCGCTGCGTAGCGTCGCAGCCTTCATCTCGATCGACATGCCCAGGCGTCGCGAATGCACCGTGCTAATGTGCAGTCTTTGCGGAGAAAATTCTTGGGACGAACGCTTGCATTGGCCGCGGCGCTAGGCTACTCTCAACGGCGCTATGACAGCCTGTCGCCACGCGACGGGATGTCTTATGTACTCATCTGAAGCCGGCGGCGGGGCGCCGGCGGCTCGGGTTGGCGGGTGCTTGCGGAACGAGATCGGGCAAACGTCCTTTTCTAGCAGCGTGTTGAACGAGGGGACCACGATACGCTAGCCAGGCCGCATTCTTCGCGCGCTTTGGCAGCCGTTCGCGAATGGACTGGCCGGGGGTTCCTGGCTTCAAACGCTGCGTACATGCGACCTACGCCATGGAGGCCGGCGCGAGGCGGGTTGTTGCCTTGGGCTGGGCTGGATGGCGTAGGCGGTTCGGCGAATCGAGTCGGTTGTTTTACGACCTGGCGACGTATTTAGTTCTTAGTTCCGCAACTTGTCCATTCTTCTACCTTGGAGGAGCCGCTCATGACGTTGAGATCGTACGGTAAATGTCCGGCCGCGTTGGCCGGCTTGCTGCTGCTGGCAGCGACTGAAGCCCGCGCTGATTGGAAGGTCACCACCTACAAGTCGGATTCCCATCCCGAAATCACCTCGATGGCGATTGCCGACGAGTACTTTACCGGCGCGCGGCCCGCGCGGTTTACCGGCACAACGACGGTCGCCATGGTGGACCTGGCCGAAGGGGGGGGCGGCCAGTTCACTATCAACAATGCGTTCCCCGGCCTCGACAATCTCCCAGTCGCAGGCGACACGAACGACTACACGGCCCGCATCACCGGCACGCTGGTAGTGAACACGGCTGGCTCGTACAACTTTTTCACCGATAGCGACGACGGCAACCGGTTCCGCCTAGACCTGGATCAGGACGGCCTGTTCGAGGACTTCGGCGACCTGGAAGGCCACCCGGAGGAGTCGATCGTCCCGGACGGCGGCCTGCAAGGCTCCGGCACGCCGGAGCGGTCGGGCAACTACACGCTCGGCTTGGGTAATTACAACTTCGAGGTCTCGTTCTTTGAACGGGGCGGCGGGGCGAACATCGACGCCGGCTACCGCAAGGCTGGCGTGGCCACGCAGTACGTGCTGGGCGACGCCACCGGCGGCATCGGCCTGCTGGGGCCGGCGAGCGTGACGGTCGTCGGCGGTCGCACCGGGCCGACGATCAACAACTTCCCGCAGGCCGACGCGTTGCGGACTGGCGGGCTGGCGCCGGGCTTTCCGATGACCGAGCTTCGCGACACGTTCAACCTGCATGACAGCGGCGGCGACGCCGACTTTGCAGGTGGATTCGGCGTGCCGGGGCTGGGCGCCCCGGATGCCAACGACGACGACGACTACCTGGTCGTCGGTCGCGGGCTGCTGGTCGTCCCGGCGGGCGGTATCACCGGCGCGTTGTTCCGCTCGAACACCGACGACGGCGGGCGGCTGCGGATCGACGTCAATCAGGACGGCGACCTGCTGGACGCCGCAGACCAGATCATCGTCCGCGACGCCCTGCAGGGGCCGACGAACACCGACTCGTCGCCGGTCGACCTGGCGGCGGGGATGTACCTGGTCGAGTACTCGTGGTTCGAGCGCGGCGGGGGCGGCGAAGGCGAGGTCTCGGTCAACCTGGGCGGGGGCTTCCGCCTGTTGGGAGACGACGCGGCCGTTGCGGCCGGGACGAGCCTGCGGGTCGTTGCGCCGGAACCGGCGTCAGGATTGCTGGCCGGCTTGATGCTGGCGGGGCTGGCGGGCGCCGTGCGGCGGCGCACGCGCTAGGGCGACGGATCGCTGAGGATTGCTAATGAGTCGCACTTGAATCAGCGGCGGCGACGGCTCGGATAGCCGGCGCCGCCGCTGCGCGCATCGGCGGCGAATGCCGACTCTTCGCTTGTTACTGGCTTATTCATTTCTTTGAAGCAGCCGTGCAACTCCCGCCGCGAGCTATCGCTGCGCCCGGGCGGCTGCCGCAACAGGAGTTTCAGAATGTTGAAGTTGGGTGGAAAGCGCGCTGGCGTCTTCGCCATTGCCGGCGCCCTTGGTTTATCGGTTTCCGCGGCGCAGGCCGCGTGGCAAATTACGACGTACAAGCTTCCACGGTCGCTCGAGCCCGTGGAACTGACAACCATGGCCGGCGCCGATGCGTTTCTGGCGTCGGGGCCGAAGCTCATCGACGAGACGGGCACGGTTACCCAGGTCGATTTGTGGGAGAACTCGAACAACGGGCAATTCACGATTAATAACCCGTTCCCTGGACTTACGTCAGGCGATACGGACGACTTTGCCGCGGTCATCAGCGGCACGCTGGTCGTCAATACGGCCGGGCGATACGACTTCTTCACTGACACGGACGACGGCAATCGGTTCCGGCTCGACCTGGACCAGGACGGCATTTTCGAGGACTTCGGCGACTTGGAAGGGCATCCGGAGGAATCGATCGTCCCGGACGGCGGCTTGCAGGGCGCCGGCACGCCAGAAAGGTCGCTCGTGTTCAATCTCGCGACTGGTAATTACAAGTTCGAAATTACGATGTTCGAACGGTCAGGCGGCGCCTCGGTGGACGCCGGGTACCGCCAGCGGCCGCTAGCGCAGCCTGCCGGACCGCAGAAAGTGCTGGGCGATGCTTCCGGCGGCATCAGCCTCTTGGGCGGTTCGGCGAACGTTCGCGTCGCAGTCGCTGACACGTCTTTAGGCACGCCGATTACGACGTTCTTTGAAGCGGACGCACTTCGCACTGGAACCAACGAGGCCGGCTTTCCGCAGTCGGGGGTCACCGAAGTGTTCAACATCCACGATAGCGGCGGCGACGCGGACTTTGCCAACGGCGTCGGCGCTCCGGGGCTCGGCGACGCGGGCCTAACGGACGACAACGATTTTATGGTCGTGGGCACGGGGACGCTCGTCGTGCCGACCGGAGGCGTCACCGACGCGATCTTCCGCTCCAACACCGACGACGGCGGCCGGCTGCTGATCGACGTCAACCAGGACGGCGACCTGCTGGACCTGGAAGACACGATCATCCTGCAGGACGTGCTGCAGGGCCCGACCAACACCGACTCGCTGCCCGTCAGCCTGGCGGCCGGCAACTACACGATCGAGTATAGCTGGTTCGAGCGCGGCGGCGGCGGCGAGGGCGAAGTGTCGGTGAGCCTGGCGGGGGGCGCCGCCGGGACGTTTACGCTGTTGGGCGACGACGCGGCCGTGGCAGCCGGCACGGGGCTGGACGTCATCGGCGGGACGTTGCCGGGCATCCCCGGCGACTTCGACAGCGACGGCGACGTCGACGGCGCGGACTTCCTGGTCGGCCAGCGGGAGGGCTTCAACACGTTGAGCCTGGCCGACTGGAAAGCGCACTTCGGCGAAACGGACGCGGTGGCCTCGGCCGCTGGCGTGCCGGAGCCGGCGGCGCTGGTGATGGCGCTCGTCGCGGCGGCGGCGTGCCGGATGAGTGGCAGGCCACGTCGCGGGCGCTAGGCCGCAAGCGCTAGTGGGGCGATTTGTGTGAAGCTGGGGGCCGATCGGCCGGCGCCGCGCTTTGCCTACGCAAGTTGCAGCTTGCCCGGCAGAGCGCGGCGCTGGGTCGTCGCGCCGCCGGCTTTCTTTCTTTTGCCGGGCGTCTCGGAGTGGAATTGTCCCCAGCTTGCCGCCCTGCGGCCAGGGGCCGCGATCGGGTCGCCGCAAAAGGCTGTTCAAGCTGCGCAGTTGCGGTCACCATGTATACTGCGTGAGTCGGACCAACTCCATGTTTGAAGCGCGCCGGCGGGACTGGCTGGCGATGCTCGCAACCCGCGGTGACATCGAACGGTGATCAGGCCTCACAACAAGACCGGACGTAATTTTCGAGATCGCTCACTTTTCCTGGAGCGACTGGAACCGCGGCTGCCGATGGACGCGTCGATGCTCCGCATTACGGAGCTCATGGCGTCGAACTCCGAAACGCTGCTGGACGCCGACGGCGAGTCATCCGACTGGTTGGAGATTTACAATTCGGGTCCGGACGAGGTGAGCCTGGCCGGATTGTTTCTCACCGACAGCGAGTCGAACAAGACGAAGTGGTCGTTTCCCGCGGGGACGACCATTCCGGCGGGCGGTTATCGCATCGTGTTCGCTTCGAGCAAGAACGGCGTGCTCGGCGACGGCGAGCTGCACACCAACTTCGCGCTCGGGGCGGGCGGCGAGTACCTCGGGCTCATCGCGGCTGACGGCGTGACGGTCATCGACCAGTACGTGCCGCGGTTCCCCGCGCAGGAGGAGGACATTTCGTACGGCCGCTCGATGCAGCCTAGCGGGACGCCGTTCACCATTCTGGCCACCGGCGCCACCGGCCACGCGTGGGTTCCGACCAGCGGGATTTACGACGCGACGTGGCGCGACGTGGGCTTCAACGACTCGGTGTTCAACATCGTCGGGCCGACTGGCTTCGGCTACGAGAACAATCCGGGCGACCAGTTCAACTTCGTCGCGGAAATCGGGCAGACGGTTCCCAGCACGACGCGGTCGCTGTACCTGCGCGTGCCGTTCACGCTGAATTCGCTGTCGGGCGTCGACACGCTGACCTTGCGGATGCGCTACGACGACGGGTTT
Source organism: Planctomycetota bacterium (assembly GCA_003576855.1). Taxonomy (GTDB): domain Bacteria; phylum Planctomycetota; class Planctomycetia; order Pirellulales; family Lacipirellulaceae; genus Lacipirellula. The sequence goes on along the minus strand of QEVI01000072.1, from coordinate 12,548 downwards.
GCGGCGTACATCAACGGGGAGCTGGTGGCTGAGGCCAACGCGCCGGACGCGCTGCAGTGGACGTCGTTCGCCTCAGGGCTGCACGACGACCAGCTTGCGGAGCAATTCGTCGATTTCGACATTAGTTCGGCGATTCCGAAGCTCCGCACGGGACCTGGCGCCAACGTGCTGGCGATCCACGCGCTGAACGTCAACGGCAGCTCGGACATGCTGATTTCGCCGGAACTGGTTGCGCAGGCGTCGACGATCGTCGCGCCGGTGGAACTGGGCTACTTCGACCAACCGACGCCCGGCTACGGCAACGGCGAAAGCCATCTGGGGTTCGTGGACGAACCGGCGTACAGCGTGCCGCACGGTTACTACACGTCGCCGCAGACCGTGGCTCTGAGCACGACCGTGCCGGGGACGACGATCGTGTACACGATCGACGGGTCGACCCCGGCGTTCGACGCGGCCGGCGTTCCGACGAACGGGACGCTATACACGACGCCGCTGAGCGTGACGGGCACGACGATCGTGCGGGCGGCGGCGTTCAAAGCGGGCTACAAGCCGTCGTATGTGTCGGCGCACACGTACCTGTTCCTGGATGACGTCATCAACCAGTCGCCGCAGGGTCAAGTGCCGGCGGGATGGCCGGCCAGCGGCGCCATCAACGGCCAGGAGATGAACTACGGCATCGATCCGGCGATCATTACGTTGTACGGCGCCCAGGCGGTGAAGAACTCGCTCGCTTCGCTGCCGGCGATTTCGATTACCACGGACCTGGCGAACCTGTTCGATCCGTCGTTTGGCATCTACGTGAACGCGGGCAACGACGGGCGGAGCTGGGAGCGGCCCGCGTCGGTGGAACTGATTAATCCGGACGGCTCCGAGGGATTCGCCACGAATGCGGGCCTGCGGATTCGCGGCGGGTTTAGTCGCGGCGGGTTCAATCCCAAGCACGCCTTCCGGTTCTATTTCCGCAGCGAATACGGCGACGGCAAGCTCGATTACGCGCTGTTCGGCCAGGAGGGCGCCGAGGAGTTCGACGTCGTCGATCTCCGCGCCGATCAGAACTACTCCTGGTCGCTGGACGGCAACACGCAGCACACCAGCGTGCGGGAGGTTTTCGGCCGCGACTTGCAGCGGGACCTGGCCGATCCCTACACCCGGAGCCGGTACTACCACCTGTACCTCGACGGCCAGTATTGGGGCGTGTTCCAAACGCAGGAGCGGGTGGAAGAGAACTACAGCGCTTCCTACTACGGCGGCCTGCCCGAGGATTACGACATCGTCAAGCACGGGCTGAACGACGGCGGCGGCACGCTGGTGGACGAAGGGAACGACATCGCCTGGCGGCAGCTCTTTGATTTGGCGCAAGCCCTGGCCGACAACCCCAGCGCCAACGCGGACAACTACTGGCGGATGCAGGGCCTCAATCCCGACGGCTCGCGCAACACGGCCTGGCCCGTGCTGCTGGACGTAGACAACTTGATCAATTACATGCTGATCATCATCTACACCGGCGGGTACGATTCGTCGCTTTCGTCCTTCCTGGGCGACAACGAGGCCAACAACTGGTACGGCATCTACAACCGCGTCACCGCCGACGAGGGCTTCAAGTTCTTTATTCACGACAACGAGCATTCGCTCGGCGCCGCCGGCAGCACGCATGGCTCGGCGAGCATCGACCGCACGGGTCCGTTCAACAACGGAAACCAGAGCAATTACCGCTACTTCAATCCCACGTACTTGCACCAGGACCTGCTGGCTCACGCCGACTATCGGCAACGGGTCATCGACAAAGCGACGCAATACTTCCTCAACAACGGCCCGATGACCCCGGCGGCGAGCATTGCGCGGATGCAAGCCCGGATCAACGAAGTCGAGCCGGCGATCATCTCCGAATCGGCGCGGTGGGGCGATTCGAAGGTCGAGCCGCCGCGCACCAAGACGCACTGGAACGGCGAGATCAACTGGCTGAAGAACACTTATTTCCCGGCCCGCACGAACATCGTTCTCAACCAGCTTCGCAACGACGGCCTGTATGTAGCCCCGCCGACGTTCAGCCCGACTGGCGGGACCGTGCCGCCCGGCTCCACGCTGACCATCACCACGGGGCAGGGAACCATCTATTACACGACCGACGGCGTGACGGACCCCCGCTTGCCGGGCGGCGGGATCAACCCGTCGGCGGCCGTGAGAACATACGCCGGGCCGATCCCCCTGGCCGGCGCCCAGACCGTCAAGGCCCGCGTACGGTTGTCCAGCGGGGCGTGGTCCACGCTTGTGGAAGGGGCCTTCAACGCCCCGCAGCCGGGTGACTACGACGGCAACAGCGCCGTGGACGGCAACGACTTTTTGGCGTGGCAGCGGCAGATGGGCGAGTTGGGCGTCCCGCCGGGTAGCGGCGCCGACGGCGACAACAACGGTGAAATCGATCACGGCGACTTGTTCGTGTGGCGGAACAACTTCGGGTTCGGGCTGCCGGCGGCGGGTCAAGCCTCATCGGCGGCTCACGCCGTCGAGGCGCTCGACAGCGCGTACGCGTCGCTGGCTGCCTACGCCACTGCGGCTTCGGCAGATGGCCGTGCCGGCGCTCGTCCCTCGTGGAGACCGGCGCTTGTGGATCGGGCCATGCTTGAGCAGGCGTTCAGCCGGCCGACCCCGTGGCGGCGGCAGCGGCTGGACCATGACGTCGCGCCGACCGATGAACCAGAAACGCGCTTGGACGTTACGCAACGGCCGGGTCATGGCGACACGGCGCCGGACGAAGAGGCTTGGCAAAGCGTTGCCGGCCTGGCGCCCGCTGAATTGATTATCTGACGCGTGCAGTGCGGAACGTTTTGCTGCGAGCGAGGTTCGTCACGCCGTTTGGCGGTAGGCCAATCATGCCATTTGACCGTTCGCAACGCCCTCGGGCGGCGCTCGCCGTGCTAATCGCTCTGGGCGTTTGGCAGGGGCTCGCCGGCGCCGCGGGCAGCTTTCCGCCACAGGTGGCGCTGGAGGAGATCGAGCGTCGCGTGGCCGCTTGCTCGGCGACGCATCCCCGGCTGCTGACGTCGCAGGACGAGCTTGCCGCGCTGGGCGAGCTCGTGGCTCGCGATCCGTTGGCCAGGCAGGTCGCGGCGCTGGTGATACGCACGGCCGACGCCCTCCAAGCGGCACAGCCCATTGAACGAAAGCTGGAAGGCCGGCGGCTGCTCGGACAGTCGCGGCGGTGCGTTCAGCGGGTGCTGACGCTGGCCATGGCATTCCATCTCACGGGCGAACGGCGTTACGCCGATCGCTGCCGCCAGGAGATGCTGGCTGCGGCCCGGTTCACGGACTGGAACCCCATTCACTTTCTCGACGTGGCGGAGATGACGTTCGCCCTGGCGATTGGCTACGACTGGCTCTACGCCGAGTTGGACGAAGGGGCTCGGACGGAGATTCGCGAGGCGATTGTTGCCAAGGGGGTGTCGCTCCCGTGGAACACGCCGCATCGCAAATGGGTCCGGTCTGCGAACAACTGGGGGCAGGTGTGTCACGGCGGCCTCACCGCCGGGGCGCTCGCCGTGCTCGAAAGCGAACCAGAACTGGCCGCCCGCACTGTTCATAGTGCGATTGAGAATGTCGTCGTCTCCATGGCTGCGTATGCTCCCCATGGCAGCTATCCGGAAGGGCCGGCGTACTGGTCCTACGGCACCAGTTACAACGTGCTGTTGATCGCCATGCTGGAAAGCGTGTTCGGTGAGGACTTTGAACTCGCGGCGGCGCCCGGGTTTGCCGAGACGGGCGCCTACCCGGCGCTGGTCTGCGGTCCATCGGGCCAGTTCTTCAATTACGCCGACGGCGGCGCGAAACGCGGGCCGGAGCCGATGCGGTTCTGGTTCGCAGCCCGTTACGGGCGTCCGGAATGGTTGGGGGACGAGCGGCAGCTTTGGGCGGACAGCGCCAATGCAGCGACTGCCGAGGCGATGAATCGACTGCTGCCGCTGGCGCTGTTGTGGATGGACGACGCGGCCGGAGAGCCGGCTGCGTCGCTGCCGCTCCACTGGTGCGGCGGCGGCAGCGTCCCGATTGCGATCCATCGCAGCAGTTGGTCGGAGGCGCCGGCCACGTTCGTCGGCCTGAAGGCCGGCTCGCCGAAGGCGAATCACGGCCAGATGGACATTGGCTCGTTCGTGCTGGACAGCGACGGCGTTCGTTGGGCGATGGATCTGGGCGCGGAGAACTACCATTCGATCGAAGCTCGCGGGATGTCGCTGTGGGACAGCTCGCAGCAGTCCGATCGGTGGACCATCTTTCGCCAGAGCAGTTTTGGCCATAACACGCTGGTTATCGACGACCGGCTCCAGGCGGCCGCCGGCGACGCCAAGATCACCGCGTTTTCCGATCGGCCCGAGCGGGCGTTTTCGATCGTCGATCTCACCGGTGTGTACCGCGGGCAGGCCGACTCCGTGCGGCGCGGCGTGCGGCTGCTGTCATCGGGCGAAGTGCTCGTGCAAGACGAGCTTGTGGGCCTGAATCCTGGTTCGCGCGTCCGCTGGGGCATGATCACGTCGGCTGAACTGGCGCCGGGCAACGACTCGCGGGCGATTCGCTTGCAGCAGGCAGGTAGGCGCCTGACGCTTCTCCAACGGCATCCGCATCCGTCGCCATGGATCGAAATTGACACGACCACGCCGAAGCATCCGTGGGATTCGCCCAACCCCGGCACGCGCATGGCGGCCTTTGTAACCGAAGCACCGCAGTCGGGCAGGCTGTCGATCAGCGTCGTCGCGACGCCCGGCTCGTGCCGCGATCCCCTCGCCGGCGGCGAGGAAATAACGCCGCTCGATAAGTGGATTGATTTGCCGTGAGCGTAGGTCGCCGCCCGAAGGGCTTGGCCGCTGGACCGCGTGCGCTTCCTCCGAGGATTGCGGTCATGGAAGCAAGAAGGGGCGGGCCGATCGGCGTGGCGGACTTTCTCGTTTCGCGGAACGTCGGCCCCAGTTCCGCCGCCGCGCCTGGAAGCCGCTGCTTGAACCGGCGGATAGCGGCCGTTAGGATGAATCGTCGCCAGTTGCAGCCCTGGGGGGAGCGTTAGCGTGCGCCGCCGGGCAGGCGCCGATGGAAACCGGAACGGTTTGCCGCCGGCGCTGCCGCTGCAACGGCTCACGGAACACAGATCTCTGTTTGAGGCCTAGCCACGCGATGATAAGCGCCGGGACTGCCGTTGCGCACTCGCAGCCCGGCCGCCAGCGCCGCGGGCCCGGCAGGTCGCGCTTCAGGCCGGGCCGGCATGCGGCCGTGGCGGCGCTGGCGGCGTGCCTGTGCTTGTCGGCGCGCGGGGCCCTGGGCGTGTCGCAGGACAGCCCTGAAGTCCTGGCGATGGTGGACAAGGCGCTGACGTTTCTCGAGCAGGGCAATGCGAGCGGACCTTATGTCGACGACCTGGGTGCGAAATGTCTGGTCGGGCTCGCCTTCTTGAAGCGGGGCATCTCCGAAAGTCATCCCAAGGTCCAGGAAGCGCTCGACGCGTGTCGCCAGGACGTCGCCAGCGAAGAGATTAAGCCGTACTTGTATGGGAAGTGCCTGGCGATCATTTTCCTCACAGAGCTGGATAGCACGGCCCATCGCGAGTTGATTGAAGTCTATGCGGCGCAAGTCAAGCAACATCAAAAACCGCACGGCGGCTTCGGCTATATTTCCGCTACGACGGGCGACACGTCGCAAACGCAGTATGCGGCGCTAGCGTTCTGGAGCATGCACGTCGCGGGCATCAGCGTCGACGCCGATTCGGTCCAGCGGTGCGTCAATTGGATCATGCGCACCCGCGACCCAACCGGCGTCTGGGGCTATCAGGGCGAAGATCCGGGTAGTTTCAACCTGGTCGCGCAGCAGGATCAGCCGGGCCGATCGATGGCCGCCGCTGGCATGAGCACGGCCATGATCCTCGGCAACATGCTGGGGCTGCTTAAGCCCCCGGCGGGCGAGGAAGCAGCGCCGCAAGAGGCGGACGGCGAAAACGTTCCGGCAGCACTGCGACGCGTCGATACCGGCAAAAGGAAGCTGCGGGCCCCTCCGCTTCCGCCAGGCAACGTCGATCCGAAGCGACTCGATGACGCTATCCGCGCGGGGCGTGGCTGGTTTGATAAGAACTTCGGGTACGAGGTCCCGCAGTACCAGAGCTATTATGTGTACTCGGTCGAACGCTATATGAGCTTTCAGGAATACCTCGACGGCGACGCGCCCGAAGAACCGCAGTGGTACAACGCGGGCTACGAGTTCCTGAAAAAGACGCAGTCGGCCGACGGTAGCTGGAACGATCATTGCGGCACGCCGAGCGCGACGGCGTTTTCGGTGCTGTTTCTCCTCCGCTCTACGCAGAAGAGCATCGCCGCGGCGCTCGGCGAGGGCACGCTGGTGGGCGGGCGGGGGTTGCCCCGCGACCTCTCCAAGGTGCGAGTTCGCGGCGGCAAGCTCGTTTACAATCAGCCGCCTACGGAAGTCGACGCGCTGCTGGAGATGCTTGAGGAGGATCAGGCGGAGGCGTTCGACGACCTGCTGGACAACCCCGCGGCGCTGGACATCGCCGACATCGAAGCGGCGGACGCCCAGCGGCTGCAGCAGGTCGTTCGGAGCGGGCCCGCCGGGGCGCGGCTCCTGGCGGTGCGGGCCCTGGCCAAACTCCGCTCCGTCGAGCAGGCCCCGACGCTGATCTACGCCCTGACCGATCCGGACCGTCGCGTGGTGCGCGAGGCCCGCGACGGACTGCGTTCGATCAGCCGCAATTTCGAGGGTTTCGGTCCGCCAGATAACTTCGACGACGCCCAGCGCCAGCAGGCGGTTGAGCGTTGGAAAGCGTGGTACCGCAGCATTCGGCCTGACGCGGCGCCCTTGCCGTAAGATATGATAGGGCCGGCCCGCTCGGTGGCTCGTCGTCAGGCACGCCGTCCCGCGTTCCAGCAGCCACCATTGTTTTGTTGCGCGTGTCTATGGCCACCGCGTCCACGGTCAATCCGCCATCCACGGACCAGCCATCGCGGCCGCGCTATGAGCTTTCGGTGAACGCCTTCGATCGGGCGGCGACGATGATCATTGCGCTGTTAATCATGCTCGGCGCGAGCGTCGCGGGACTGGCGGTGATTTTTTTCTCCAATAAGTTTACCAGCCGGATAGAGCCCATCGCCGTCGTTCCGGTCGAGGCCAGCAGTCCCACCGGCAACGAAGGCTTCGCCGAGGAGCCTGAGCCGCCGGGCATGGAGGAGGGCCTCGACCTGCAGGAGCCGGCGCTGGAAGACACGCTCGACACGCTGTCTGAGGTATCGCTCAACGACGCGATCTTCACGCAAGAGACGATCGATACGGCGGCGCGGGAGGCGTCCCAGGGCGAGGGGCTGGGCGACGCTCGCCAAGCCGGTCCCGGAGGGGACGGGGTGGTCGAGCGCGTGCCGCGTTGGGAGCGGTGGAAGATCCGGTTCGAGCCGAAGTCGGCGGCCGAATTCGCCGCGTGGCTCGACTATTTCAAGGTTCGCGTCGGGGTCCTGGGACGCGACAACAAAGTTCACGTAGCATGGAGCTTTGCGAGCGGGGACATCCAGACGGAGGCGAAGGAACCGATCGACTACAACGCCTGGGGCCAAACGCTTCCCGCCGACGGGCCGATGCCCAAGCTCACCCGCGACCTGGCTCGCAAGGCGGGCATTTTGCAGCACGGCCGCATCGCGCTGTTGTTTTACCCCTTTGAAGTTGAAACGCTGTTGTGGACCATGGAGCAGCAGAAGAACCCGTTCAAGGACGCCAGCGGACGCCCCGACGCCAATCGAGTGCGCGAGACGGTCTTTACGGTGCTGAGCGAACGCGGCGGCTTCAAGTTCGAGATCGTGGACCAGAAGTACTTCTGAGGCGTGCGCCGCGGCTAGCCGTGCGAGCCTCCCAGCCCCAGGGTTATTCGTCGGCGAGGGTGCAGAGGCCGCTCCGTCGCCGCAGCGCCGTTTGGCCGGTTAACCAAGAACATGGACACCCTCTACAGCTACGCCGGTAATTCCGTTTACTTTTTCCAGGCGATCCTGGCCTTCATCGGCGCTTATGCGCTGATCATGGTCTGGCGGCGGGCGTCGAACACGGCCTTCGACGACGAAGACGAACAGAACGAGTTTCTCGCCGAACTCGAACAGGCGCTGTCATCGCGCAATTACAGCGGCGCCGCCGAACTGGCGGCGGGCGATCGCCGGACGCTCCCCCAATTGGCCCTGTTCGCCGTCGAGAACCGCGACCTGGGCTACGCGCAACTGCGGGCCCGCGTCGCCGAGCGTTTCCAGCAGGACGTGATGGCGGACATCGAGCATCGCCTGAGTTGGGTCGGCACCGCCATCAAAACGGAGCCGATGCTCGGCCTGCTCGGCACGGTAATGGGAATGATGGGCGCTTTTGCGAACCTGGCCAGCGGCGAAAAAGTGGACCCCACGAGAATGGCCGAGGACATTCAATTCGCCTTGATTACGACCGCGGTCGGCCTGTCCATCGCCGTGCCGCTGATGGTCGGGCTGGCCAGCGTGAACATCCGAATTCGCAAGATGGAAGATCTGACGGGCACGGGGCTCAGCCGGTTGTTTGAAACATTGAAGCGCAGCCTACCCCGGCTGTAGCCGATTCTTCGAGGGCGTAACTGGTGAGCGCAGCGGCCGTCAACGACGACCTTTTGGACCGTGATGAACCGGAGCCGCCCGTCATTGCGCGCAGCCGCCAGGTCGTCGACGCGGAGATGGATATCACGCCGATGATCGACTGCGTGTTTCTGCTGCTGATTTTTTTCATCGTCTGCTCGACGATGGACCAGCAGTCGCCCATCGAACTAGCCTCGGCGCGGCACGGCAAAGGCGTCGGCGAGCGGGACGCCATCGTGATCGCGATTGCCGCCGGCGGCGTCGACGCGGCCCCGGTGTACCTGGCCGACGACGTAACGGGCGAGCCGGTGGCGGGCGATTTTGACGCCCAGCGGGAGGCGATCCGCGCGGCAGTCGCCGAGCAGCAACTCAAGGACGGCAAGGACGACGTATTGATCAAGGCCGACCGAAACGTAGCGCATCGCGACGTGGCGCGCGTCATCAAGGCGGTGTCGCAAGTCGAAGGCGTCAGCATTCACCTGGCCGTGTTCGAGGCCGAATGACTCGCCGTCCAGGCGCGAGGCGTCCATGCAAGAATACGACAAGTTTTTGACGACCGAAGAGATCGAGGCCGCTCGTCCGCGCCGCCCGGTGGACGATGAGATGGACCTCACCCCGATGGTGGACGTTACGTTTCTGTTGCTCATTTTCTTCATGATCACGGCCGCCTTCGCCGTACAGAAGGCGATCAACGTGCCGCCGGTGAGCGACAGCGACGCCGCTCAGTCGCAGACCGTCGATGAACTGGAAGAGAACTCGATCGTCGTGCGGGTTGACGCGGACAACGTGTACTGGATCGCGGCGCCGGGTTGGAGCGAAGAGCGACAAGCGGTCAGCCAGGCCGAAATGCGGAGCCAGATTCGCGAAGCCCGGGCCGGCGGCAAGGGGCCGACCCGGCTCTTGGTACAGGCGCATGGCTCGGCGCGCCATGAGAACGTCGTCGCCGCGCTCGACGCCGGATCGGGCAGCGGAATGGAGGAAATCCGCCTGCTCAGTTACGAGGATGGGGATTTGGACCTATGAGCCCGCACACCTACAGGCATGACTAGCGAAGGATTTATCGACGATTTGGAACGGCGGCGGCTAATCAGCGCCACAGTCGCGCGCCAGCTTCGCGCCAAGGCCCAAGGCGAGCGCCGCATCGACGCCGCGGGCATTCTGAAATACCTGGTGCAGAAGGGAATCGTCAGTCGCGAATCGGCGACAGACATCCTGAAGACCGCGCTGGTCGTCGGCGACGATGCGAAAGCGAGCATTCTCGGGGAACCTGCCGCCGGCCGCGATGATCCACCGCCCGGCAAACGGCTGCAATCGGCTCTCGACCCCTTGGCGCCCGTCGAGGGCCGCGGGGCGGACGCGATCGACGCCGATGACCTGTTCGCTCCCGCCCAGGGGACTTCGTCCGCCAAGGCGACGTCGAACCTGATTGATGAGGAGATCGTTGATACGTATCGCGTGGGCAAGGGCCGCGACGTCGCGGACGCCGCCCCTCAGCGGAAGGGCAAGAAATTCAAGCAGCGGAAGAAAAGCCGCCACGCCGCCCGTGAGAAAGGCAAGAGCGAATGGGATTCGCCCCTAGTGCTCGTCGGCGGAGCCGGGCTGGCGCTGCTGGTCGTCGCCGGCGTCGTGCTTTATTACCTGCTCACCCGCGAGAACGCCGATCTTGTCCTGAAGGAAGCGAATCAGCAGTTCAAAAGCGGCGCGTACACGCAAGCCATCGGCGGCTATGAGCGTTTTGTACAGACCTGGCCGAGTCACGAGGACGCTAGCCAGGCGCGCGTGCGGCTCGGCATGGCGAAGATCCGCCGCGACGTCGAAGGGGGAACCGACTACGCCGGCGCCTTAGCCACAACGCAGGCGGTGATCGAACAGATCGAAGACGAGCCCGCTTTTACGTCCGACGGCGCCGACGACCGCGGGCTGTCGGAAGCTAAGCGAGATTTGTCGGAGCTGCTGACGCGGATTGCCGAAGGGCTGTCCCAGCAAGCCGACGCGGCAACCGATTCGCAGATCATCAACCAGCGCGTTGAACAGATCGAGACGGTGTTAGCGTTGACGGCCAACACCAAGTACGTTCCCGAGCTGCTTCGGCAAGGGGAACGACTTGGCGCCGTTCGGGAAACGTTAGAGCGGGTTTTGCAACGGCAAGAGCGGGCCGACGACCTGGCCGCGGCGCTGGCGGCGATGGATCAAGCGATCGCCGGCGGCGATCCGGCGGCCGCATTCGCCGCCCGCGCGGCGCTCATCGACAAACACCCCGTGCTCATCGATGATCAGCAGCTCGCTGAGAAGGTGCGGGCAATCGCCCAAGCCGAGCAGACGCTGATCAAGTTCGTGGCCGAAGCCAAGCCTGCCATGACGGAGGCGCCGGCCACGCCGGTCGTCGCCGAGATTGCGCTGGCCGAGCGGCGAGAGGCCGCTGCCGCGGCGGCTTCCTCCGGCGGAGCTCCGTTGGTCGTCAAAGCGGACGGCGCTTTGTACGCATTTCATCCCGGCGACGGCGCGTTGCTCTGGCGGCGCTTTGTCGGCCTGGATAACTCCCGGTCGTATCCGCTGGCGCTGGCCGACGGCAACGTCGTTGGGGCCGATGCTGCCCGAGGCGAGCTGGCGTGCCTCGACTCTCAAACCGGCAAGCTCATCTGGCGACAGCCGCTGGAAGGCCAATTGGCCACGCCGCTGCTCGGCGGCGACAAGCTGTTCGTCGCCAGCGACGCTGGCAAGCTGTACGTAGTCGAAGCCGCGAACGGCGCCCTGGCGGGCTACGTCGAGTTTACGCAGCCGCTGCGGTTAACGCCGGCGATCAACGATGCCGGGGACCGCCTGTACGTAGTCGGCGAGCACTCGAACGTATATACGCTGTCCACGCGGGGCTTCGCCTGTTTAGGGGTGTTCTACGCCGGCCACTCGGCCGGCAGCGTGACCGCGCCGCCGCTGCAATTGCTGAACAAGCTCGTCATCGCGGACAATTCCGGCGCGGAGACATGCCAGGTCCGCGTCTTGTCGCTGGACGCGCAAGGCGCCGTCGCCAAGGAAGTCGCGTCGCATCGGCTCGTCGGCTTGGTGACGACGCCGCTTCCCAAAGCCGCTCGCCGATTCGCAGCCGTGACCACGCGCGGCCAAGCCGTGGTCTTCGAGGCGGGCGCCTCGGACGACGCCAGCGCCTTGACGGCGCTAGCGACCCGCGAACCGGAGAACCGCGAGCAATCCGCGCACTTCAGCCTGCTCCACGAAGGCGCCCTCTGGGTGGCCAGCCAACAGCTAGCGCAACTGGCGGTCTCGCCGAGCGGAGGACAACTCGTGGCGCGGGGGCTGGATCGGGACTACCGCGGCGATGCGTTCGACTACCCGCTACAGGTCGCCGGCAGCGTGCTGTTGCATGTGCGCCGGCCGGCGGCCCGGCCCGGCGTCGTCGTCGGCGCCACCGATGCGGCGACAAATCGAAATCTATGGGAAACGGGCGTCGCCGTCCCGCCGGCCGGCGCGCCGGCCGTGGATGCGCAGGCCCTTCAGATTACGGTCGGTGCATCCAGCGGCGCCGTGTTCAGCGTGGACCGCGAAGCGATGACCCGGCGGATTCAAGACCGGGCCCACCGCATCGAGCTTCCAGGCGATCTGCCGCTGATGACTCATTCGCTCGATCTGGGGCAGGGACGATTGGCGGTGGGAGGCGTTGGCGCCACGCAATTGCTGTTGTTTCGACCCGAGGACGTGCAGCAACCGCTGACGGCCATCACATTGCCAAGCCCGCTGAGTTGCCCGCCAGTCGCCTGGGGAGACGGCTTGGTAGCGGCTACGGACATTGGGCAGGTCTTTCTTTACGATGCGACCAGCGGACTGCAGCGCGGCGCCCCGTTCCAGCCGGAGATCGTGCCGGGCGAGCGGTATCGATGGCTCAAGCCAGCGGTGTATGGCGCCGGCCCGGAGGCTCGCCTGGTG
>QEVI01000071.1 GCA_003576855.1 Planctomycetota bacterium | reverse complement strand
CGCACCCTTCGCCGGACTCGTCGTCGGCGTCCTGCAAGTCATATTTCGCCGCGACGACGTCATCCCGTACGGGCCGTTCCTCTGTTTGGCGGCCTTGGCCGTGGCGGTCCGCTGGCCCGACTTCTGGAACGGGAGCCCCGACAGCTTCCAGCGGTTCTTTGACGTCCCCTGGCTCGTACCGGCCGTGCTGGCGGTGGGCGTCGCGATGTTGGGGGCGATCCTGGTGCTTTGGCGAGCCCTCAAGGAAGGCCTCTTCGGCGGCGAGGCGCGGAGCGACGGTTAGCCCTATGATCGCTCGATGGCTCGCCACGACTGTGACGGACTGGGACGCCGGAGGCGAGCTGCTGCGGCGGCGGCGTTATGGGGTCATTGAAGCGTCTGGCGGGCAGGCGGTCGCCGTCCATTTGCGGCCGTGGCCCAAGCTGTTGTCCTGGCCCGAAGTGTGGCCCGTCAGGCGCGGCTATCACGCCCGCGGCGTCGCCGATCGCTGCCTGCTGTACTTCAACCAGCCGCGGCGGCATCCGAACTTCCTCGCCTTACGATATGTCGTCTCAACGCAGGGTACGCAGTATGCGACGTTCCGAGCGGCGCTAGTGGCGCTCGACCGGCTGGCCGAGGTGAAGGGGAGCGACGCCTTGCTATGCGACGCGGCGAACTCGCGGCTGAGCGATCGGCTGCTGCGGCGGTTCGGCTGGGAACCCCACGCCCCGGCGCGCTGGCGGCGCAATTTCATCAAGCGTTTCTACGGAACCTATCCGACCGCCGCTAGCACCTGAATCGTTCAGTCGTCCCGGCCGAGCAAATCGGCCTGCAGGCGGCGCGTGGTCGTGGTTTTCTGCGTCAATCGCCGGGCCAAGATGGCTCGGCGATTTGGCTGGGCTTGTCGCTGTGGCGGCGGCACGCTATCGTCCCGGCGCGTTGTTTTCCGGCCCCGCCTGGCGCGCTATAGATTCTGCGGTCGTGAATCGTCGTCTTTTCATCGCCGTCGCCCTGCTGTCGCTCCCTGCGAGCGGCTGCGGTCGGCTGTCGTTGGGCCCCAGCCCGCACGCCCAAGCGGCCGTGCAGCAGCAGATGCAGACGCTGGCGCAACAGAACCAGGAGTTTCAATCACGCGCCGCTTCGCTCGACCGCAACAACCAGGAACTCGAATCGCTGCTGGCGCAGTCGCGTCAACAAGTGCAATTGCTCAACGACGAGCTCAGCGCGACTCGCCAGCAATTGCAGACGGCCACGGACCAACTGCTGGCGATGCGCTCCGACAACGACCAGCTTCGCACGCAAAGCGCGCAACTGGTCGCCACGGCCCAGCAGCGCGCGGGGGCCGAGATCCGCTCCAACAACACGTTGCTGAAGAACCTGGCCGTCAAGCAGATGCCGGGCATCGAAGTGCGACAGGACGGCGACGTGGTACGCGTCGAAGCCCCGGCCGATCGGGTGTTCATGCCCGGCAGCAATTATTTGCAAAACGGCGCGGAGCAATTGCTCGTCAGCATCGCGGCCGATCTCCGGCAGAACTTTCCGGACCACATCATCGGCATCGAGGGCCATACGGACGACTCGCCCACGCATTCGCAGCAGTTTCCGACCAACCATCACCTGTCGGCCGCCCAAGCCCTGGCGGCGTACAACCTGCTGGTGCAGAAGGGTACGATGGCGGCTAACCAACTGTTTGTCATCGGCCACGGCGCCAACCATCCGGTGGTTTCTAACGCGAGCGAAGCGGGCAAGGCCCGCAATCGCCGGCTCGAACTAGTCGTCTATCCTGAGCGGGTCTCCGCACGGTAGGCGACTAGCGGAGCCGCGCGGGTATGCCGAGCGCCCACGCCCAGCGCCGTATCGCCCATCAGCCCGACCTAGCCAGGTCAGGGCTAGTTACGACGTGCGTCGCGGCGGCGGGCCGCTCGTGCCGACGCGGCGGCGGGGGTAGAATCGATGGCGGACGCGGAGCAAGCTCCGCGGCTAAATGGGTTGCTCGGCGAATAGGGTTACGAAGCGCGGAAACGTCGGAACCTGCCCCCCGCCCCCTGACACCTGACACCTGACACCTGCCCCCCTGCGGCATGATCGCGATCATCGACTACCAAATGGGCAACCTTCGCAGCGTGCAGAAGGCCTTCGAGCGGGTCGGCCATGCGGCGGAGATCACGGCGGATCCGCAGGCGCTCGTCCGCGCCGACCGCGTGGTGTTGCCCGGCGTCGGCGCCTTCGCCGATGCGATTGGCGAGTTGCGGCGACGCGACCTGGTCGGTCCGATTCGGGACGTCGTCGAGGCCGGCAAGCCTTTTCTTGGCATTTGCCTGGGACTGCAACTGCTGTTCGAGGTGAGCTATGAAGACGGCCAGCACCGCGGGTTGGGCATCCTATCTGGCGAGGTGCGGCGGTTTGAGGTTCCGCCGCAGTACAAAGTCCCGCATATGGGCTGGAACCGGGTGACGTTCCGCCGCCGGGCGCCGATCTTCGCGGGGATCGACGACGGAGCGCACTTCTACTTTGTTCACTCCTATTACGTCGTGCCGCGGGATGCGAGCGTCGTCGACGGCGAAGCGTCGTATCCGGAGCCGTTCTGCGCGACGGTGTGGCGCGAGAACTTGTTCGCGACGCAGTTCCATCCGGAAAAGAGCCAGGTCGCCGGCCTGCGGGTGCTGAAGAACTTCGCCGAGCTTCGCCCGTAGCGCGGCGAGCGGTGGGCAGGCGTCTTGGGCTGCGGAAATGCGCCCACGCTACGCCGTTTTCCGCAACTTGCAAAGCCTGCGGGCCTCTGCGATATTCGACCGTTGTTTTCTCCCCCGCGCCGCGCGTGCAGCAGTAGGCCGTCATGCAGATTTGGCCCGCGATTGACCTGTTAGGCGGCCAATGCGTCCGGCTGCAACAGGGCGATTACGCCCGCGAGACAGTGTATGCGGCCGATCCGGTGAGCGTCGCACGGCAATTCGCCGCCGAAGGTGCGCGGCATCTCCATCTGGTCGATCTCGACGGCGCCCGCAGCGGGCGGCCGCAAAACGTCGATGTCGTGCGGGCCATCGTCGAGGCCGTCGATATCCAGTGCGAACTGGGCGGCGGCGTCAGGGATGAAGCGACGATCGCCGACTTGCTGGAAGTCGGGCTTTCGCGGCTAGTTCTGGGCACGGCGGCGCTGAAGCGGCCCGACTGGTTTCGCCAGATGTGCCGACAGTTCCCCGGTCGGCTGGCGCTAGGGGTGGATGCCCGCGGCGGCCTGGCGGCGACGGACGGCTGGCTGGAAACGAGCGGCGTGCCAGCCATCGACCTGGTGCAGCAATTCGCCGGCGAACCGGTGGCCGCGATCATCTACACCGATATCGCCGCCGACGGCATGTTGCAGGGCCCGAACGTGGCGGCGATGCGTCAGATGCAATCGGCGACCGGGTTTGACGTCATCGCCTCCGGCGGGGTGACGACCGCCGACGACGTGGCCGAGCTGGCCAGGGCGGGGCTGTCGGGGGCCATCGTGGGCCGGGCGCTCTACGAGGGTACGATCACGCTGGCCGAAGCGCTCCGCGCGGCCGGCGCAGCGGTACGACTTTCCCCTTGAAAACGAGGATGGATCATGGCCAGGAACGTCGCGGACATTCGCAATATCGTCATTTGCGGACACGGCAGCTCGGGAAAGACGACCCTGGTCGATCACCTGCTGGTTCACGCCGGGGCCGTCAAAGGCAATCCCAGCGTGGACGCCGGCACGAGCATCTGCGACTTCGACGAGGAGGAGAAGCACCACAAGCATTCGATCGAAGCGTCAGTCGTGCACCTCGACCACGCCGGCAAGCGGATCAACCTCATCGACACGCCCGGCTACCCCGACCTGGTGGGGCAGATGATCGCCTCGCTACGGGCCGCTGAGACGGCGATAATCGCCGTCGACGCCCATGCGGGCATCAAGGTGAATACACGGCGGGCCTGGGCCGAGGCGGGCAGGGCCGGTTGCGGTCGGATGATCGTCATCACCAAGCTCGATACGGAGAACATCGATTTCCCCGGCTTGATCGATGCGATTCGGGAGACGTTCGGCCACACCTGCGCGCTGCTGAACGTACCGCTGGGATTGGGCGATGCGATCCGCGGCGTGGTCGACACGCTCAAGCTCCCCGCCAGCGTCGACGGCGCAGCCGTGGACCCCAAGGCGATTCACGAATCGCTCGTCGAGTCGATCATCGAGAACGACGAAGCGATGATGGAGCGCTATTTCGAGGGCGAGGTTCCGTCGGCGGACGAGCTTTCCAAGCTGATGGTTCGGGCGATTGCCGAGGGAACGCTGACGCCGATCGTGTGCGTATCGACGAAGAAGGGCGTTGGCCTGGCCGAATTGCTCGACGTGCTGGCCGCCGCGGCGCTGCCGCCGACGGCCGTCGTCCGCAAGGCGGCCAAGGACGGCGACGAGGTGACGCTCAAGGCCGACGCCGCCGCCCCGCTGGCCGCCCAGGTCTTCAAGACCCGGATTGATCCGTTCGTGCAGCGACTCAGTTTTATGCGGGTGTACTCCGGAACGCTCAAGCGGGATTCCACCGTGCCGGCCACGGGCGCTCGCAAGGGGGTCAAGCTGGGGCCGCTGTTGGAGGTCCAGGCCGGGGCCACGCAGCCGGTCGATCAGGCCGGGCCGGGCGATATCGTCGCCGTGGCCAAGTGCGAGGACCTGCACACGGGCACCACGCTGGGCGAAGTCGAGCTGCCGCCGATGGAGTTTCCCACGCCGATGGTCGGGCTCGCCGTGGCGCCGAAGAACCGCGGCGACGAAGCGAAGCTCTCCGGAGCGCTGCACAAGATCACCGAAGAGGACCGCACGATCCGGCTGGAGCATGACCCGGACACGAAGGAAATGGTCCTCACCGGCATGAGCGAGCTCCATCTGCTGCTGCTTAAGGAGCGCCTGAAGCGCCGCGACCACGTCGAGATCGTGACGCACGAACCGAAGATTCCCTATCGCGAAACCATCCAATCCGACGCCGACGGCAGCTACCGCCACAAGAAGCAGTCCGGCGGCTCCGGCCAGTTCGCGGAAGTCCACGTGCGGATGTACCCGTTTCCGGAAGGGAGCGTCCCGGAGGAGTTTGCCAACAAGGAGCGGTTTCCGCAACTGAAGAACATTCACTTCCACAAGGAAAGCAACTTCTTGTGGGTCGATACGGTCGTCGGCGGCGCTATTCCGGGCAACTTTATGCCGGCCATCGAGAAGGGGTTTTTGGAGCGGATCAAGCAGGGCGTCATCGCGGGCTTTCCCGTGCAGAACGTGTGCGTCGAGGTGTACTACGGCAAGGACCACCCGGTCGACAGCAACGAAACGGCGTTCCGCATCGCGGCGAGCAAGGCGTTCTCCGAAGTCTTCAAGAAAGCGCGTCCCTCGCTGCTGGAACCGGTGGTGAACCTGCACATCACCGTGCCGGCGGGCAACGTGGGGGACGTATCGAGCGACCTGTCCGGTCGACGGGGCCAGATGGTCGGCATGGACTCCTCCGGCGGCGGCTTCACGACGGTCGAAGCCAAGGCGCCCCTATCGGAGGTCATGACCTACGCCCGCACGCTTTCCTCGATGACCGGCGGCCAGGGGAGCTTTACCATGGATTTCTCCCACTACGACGTCGTGCCGGGCAACATCCAGCAGGAAATCATCAGCAAGGCAAAGCTCAAAGAGGAAGAAGACTGAGCGGCCCCTGCGGCGGCGCATTCCGGCGGGGCGCAGCGGGGATCGAATGTGCGGCGCGGCTTGCCCGCGGCGGCCTGTCTACCGGCCGTGACGGCCGTTTAGGGCGATTTTGCGGCCCCCAGTTCGACGGGGCCGCCGCCGGCGATTACGCTTAAGGCATCGCCTGCCCGTGACTTCGCCCTCCCTTGCGCATGTCTTGCTTGCCTGCTTCGGTTATACAACGGATTCCATGGCGCGGCAGGCGGCTGCGCGTAATCGGCCCGGCGCTGTTGGCGGCGGTCGCTGCTGCGGCCGCTCCGGCTGCGGCCATCACGCTCGAGTTCGATTATCGGTTCGATGCGAGCGGCTTCTTTGGCACGGCCGAGGCTCCGTCGGCGGCCCGGCGAGCGCTCGAACTGGCCGCCCGCTCGTTTACGGCGTTTGGCGACGAACTGGCGGCGATTCAGCCGGGCGCGGCCGATCACTGGACCGCCGCCGTTACCAATCCCAGCACGGCCCAGCCGGCGACCGTTGCCGACCTGGCCGTACCGCACGGCACGGTGATCGTGTTCGCCGGCACGCGCGATTTGCCAAGCGCCACGCTGGCGGAGGCGGGCCCGGGATATTACCAGAACCCCAGCGGATCGGCGGCGTTCCTCGATGCGATCGTCAATCGCGGGCAGGGGGCCAGCGCGGCGGACTTCGGCCCGTGGGGCGGGTTCATCGCGTTCGACACGCATCAATCGTCCGGGGCGCCGCGGGCATGGCACTTCGACGTCGAGTCGCCGCCGATTGCCGGCGCCTACGACTTCTACACGGTCGCCGTGCATGAATTGGCGCACTTGTTAGGGTTTGGCACCTCGACGGCCTATTGGGCCGACGTCACCGGCAGCCAATTCGACGGGGCCGCGGCTCGGCAGTTGTACCAGAACCCCGTGCCGCTTTCGGGTCAGCCGCCGCAGCATTTCGACTTCGGCGTGACAAGCCCGCCGTTCTTGGGCGTGCAGCCGCAGCCCTCGCTGGGGCGCACCATTCCTTTGGGCCAGCGAAAGTTGTTCACGCCGCTGGACTATGCCGCGATGGCGGACATCGGTTGGTCCGTCCCGCCAGAGCTACTGGAGTTGCCGGGTGACGTGGACGAGGATCACGACGTGGACGGCGCCGACTTCCTCGCCTGGCAGCAAGGCTTGGGGGGCGCCGGCGGAGCGCCGGGGGACGTCAACGGCGACCTGGCAGTTGACTATTACGATGGGTGGCTGATCCGGCACTATCTGGGCGCCAGCGGGTACGATGCGAGCCCGCTTGCCGTCGCGTCCGCCGCCGTGCCGGAACCCGCCGGGGGCGGCGCTTGGGCGACGGCGCTCGTTATGCTAACGGCCCGCCGCCGGTGGCATGCCCGTCAGGGTCGAGCAGGATCGTGCCGGCGGTAGATCGCCGGACCATCTTCCGCCGTTCATCAGTTTCTAAGCGCCCGCTAGAGCAGCATGATCGACGCCGCGACGACGGTCTGCAGCCAACGCAAGCCGAAGTAAATCAGCGCACAGAGGAATCCCTGCACGACGGTGATCGTCATCGCCGTGAAGGGCCCGGCGGGAAGGCTGAGCGAAATGACGGCGCCCGTGGCCACCAACGGCGCCACGTACATGGAGGCCATGCCGTAGTCGGCGTCGCTCGACTGCAACAGGAACCGCAGCACGGCGTTCACCACGGCGATGATCACGACCGTAGTCACGGCATGCCAGAATTCGGGCGGATCGACCGAGCAGAATCCGCACGCCATTTGCAGCGCCCAGGCGGCGGCCGCCATCATCAGCGGCACCAGCGCGGCCAGCGTCCAGAGTGCGTCGAAATCAGAAAAGAAGTGGCCCACGATCGCTCCGCCGGAATTGGACGAGTGGAGATCGAGCGAACGACGCCCATTGCAACTCTAACACCCGTAGCGTTCGGTTTTTGCAGCGCCAGGAGGATTTGGCGTCGCGTTTTTCCGACGCTCGCGGAGGCACGCTTCGAGCAAACCCCGTCCTGCCGACCGGGCCCCCGGCATGGGGGAGTGCTGTCGCCGAGCGTCTCAACCGGTAAAATGGTTAAACCTCCGTCGCCGGACAAGCCGAGAGAACCATGAGGGACCAGCCGTTGTCTGGTCTTTCGCGACACGCCCCAGGACCGCGCCGGATGATCCCTTCCGCCCAGTGCCGCTGTACCTTTCCCGCTTAAGGCGGGAACCTCTTGCGCCGTGGCGCTCGGCCCCGATGCGGCCGCGCCGTTCTACCTGTCCAGCTTGCTCTGCAGAACTCCCGGCGGATCGAACAAGTCGCCGGGCCTGCGCTTCCGAGGCAAACCATGGCCACCGACTTTCGGCTAAAAGACCAGCTCCCGGAGATCACCGAGCGGATCGTTTCCACCTACGACCGGGTCGGCAAGATCAACCATTTGGACCACTGCCCGCTGCCCCGGTACGAAGAGGTGATCGCCGCGATTCACGAGCTGAACGAAATCATGTTCCCCGGATATCGCCGTCGCGAGGGGCTGCATCACGGCAACATCCGCTATTACGTGGGCGATATCATTGATCGACTTCACGATCGGCTGACGACGCAAATCGGCCGGGCGCTGCGGCACGAAGCCGGCGCCACCAGCGACTGCGACGGCCTGGAGGATTACGAAGCGCTCGGCCAGGCCAAGACGCTGCAATTCCTCGACCAGCTTCCGGAGCTGCGGGAAGTGCTGGCCACCGACGTGCAGGCCGCCTACGAAGGCGACCCGGCATGCAAGACGCCCGCGGAGGTGATTTTTTGCTATCCCGGCCTGGAGGCGATTACCGTGTATCGCCTGGCGCATTTGCTGCACGAGCTGTCGATTCCGTACATCCCGCGGATGATGACCGAATGGGCCCACAGCCGCACTGGCATCGATATTCACCCCGGCGCCGCGATCGGCCAGTATTTCTTCATCGACCATGGCACGGGCGTGGTCATCGGCGAGACGTGCCGCATCGGCGAGCGAGTCAAGCTGTACCAGGGCGTGACGCTGGGGGCCTTGAGCTTTGCCACCGACGCCGACGGCCAACTGGTGCGCGGGCAGAAGCGTCACCCGACGATCGAAGACCGCGTCGTCATCTATGCGAACGCCACGGTGCTCGGCGGCCGGACGGTCGTCGGGCACGATTCGGTCATCGGGTCGAGCGTCTGGTTGACCAGCAGCGTCGCCCCGTACACCACGGTGGTCATGGAAAAACCTAACCTGCGGATGCGGGCCGAGACGCCCGACGAAATGCTGCCCGAGGTGAACTACCAGATCTAGCGGTAGAGCGCTGAGGGATGCGTCAGCCTTGCGGGGCTTCCGCTTCCACGCCGAGCGGCGCCAGGTAGTGCATCATCCGCGGCGCGGCCAGCGGCGTCACCTCGTAGAACACCAGCCCCGCGCGCTCGGCGCGGAACACGTGCAGCACGTCGCCCGTATTCGCGGCGGCGCCGGGCCGGTCCGCTTCGAGGCGATCGACGAACACCATCACCGGCTTGTCGTCGACGCGGCACAGCATGGCGGTGGTCTCACGACTTAGCCCGCCCGGATACGAAAGACCCAACATGACCGAGCCCGGCGGCAGCGGCAACAGCTTCAGCGGCGTTCCCTGCCGGCGGGCGAACGTGTCGGCGAACCGATCGGCTTCGCGGCACTCGTAATACGGCTCGAAGCCATTGGCGACGGCGTCGCGGTAGACGTCGGCCAGCGGCGCCGCCTCGAACAGCGGGGCCAGCCGTCGCGGCTGGACCGTGGCGGTAAAGACGATCCACCCGATGGCAGCCGCTGCGGCTACGGCCGCTGCGGATTGCCAGAGCATGGTGCGGCGCCAGCGCCGCGCCGGCGCCGCCTGCTGGCTGGGGCGTGCCAGCAGCGAAGCGACCAGTTGCTCTTGCGACGGCGCTTGGAACTGCAGCATCTCGCCCAGCCGGCCGTCGATGCGGGCTTGAAGTTCGACTTGTCGCGCCATGGCCGGATCAGCGCCGGCCGCCGCGGGGGCCGCTTCGTCCGCGGCGAGGCGGTCCAAATAGGCTTCCACCAGTTCGTCCGGCCGCGCCGGCGACGGCGTGTTCATGACGCGGCCTCGCTGGGCGAAATGCTGGCCAGGGCCGGGCGCGACAAGGCGCGGCGCAAAGCCGTGCGGCTGCGGTGGACATGGCTCATCGCCGTTCCTTCGGGCATTTGCATCAGGGCGGCGATTTCCGCGTAGCTAAGCGACTCCACCGTTCGCAACAGCAGGCAACAACGGGCCTCGGGCGATAGTCCGTTGAGCGCCCGCACCAATTCATCGTCAAACGACGATTGATCGTCGAGAATGTCGCCGGCCGGCGAGGCGATCGAACGCAGCCCCGCCGCTTTCGGGGGCTGGCGCTCCAGTCGCGTCAGCATGGCCGGATCGGCCGGATAGGTCCGGCGATGCTTGGCCTTGCGACGGAAATTGAGAGCGCAGCGGCGGACGATTTCCGCCATCCAGGCCGCGAAGTTAGTGCCTGGCTGGAAATCGCCCGCACGCTGGAAAGCGATCAGGGCCGCGTCCTGAACGATATCCTCGGCGGCCGCCCGGTCGCCGATCATGCCGTACGCCACCAGCGCCAATCGCGAATAGGCGGCGCGGTAGTGCGCAGCGAAAACCTGCGGGTCCGTAGCCTCGGCCGGCCCGGCGGGCGTCGTTCGGTCGGTGTGCCGCGAATAAGCCATCGACTGATGTTACAGGGCCAATGTTCCGGCCGCGACGATTTATTGCATTCTTCGCCGGGAGAAGCTGCTAAGCTAAGCGGGGCGAGCCGGGCGGCCGTGGCGCCGCGCCGGCGGCTGCCCTCGCGGCGGGAGCGCTACGGAACTTGAACATGGCTCAGCGGCTGCGTCAATCGGCCCGGCGGCGGCCCGGTTTCAACCTGGTGGAACTGCTGGCGGCGATGGCCGTTATCGGCGTCCTCATCGCCCTGTTGCTGCCGGCGATCCAGGCGGCCCGCGAAGCGGCGCGGCGCTCGACGTGCGCCAATAACCAGCGGCAGGTCGCGGTGGCGATGCGGTTGTATGAAGCGGCGCACGGCGCTTTCCCGCCCGGCCGACTTGGATGCGATGACGAAGGCGAGACGACGCCGATCGCCGTCTGCCCGCCGGGATTGCCCGCCGACCGGAAGACCGGCGCCAGCGGGTTCATCGAGATCTTGCCGCAGTTGGAACTGAAGTCGCTCTACCGGGAATTGGCCGTCGAGCAGGGGGGGTTGTGGAATCGCAATGTGAGCGACTTGGGCTGGTATTACTACAATCCGGCGAAGGTCGGCGCCGTCAAGCGGCAGGTCGCGGTGTTTCGCTGCCCCAGCGACACGTCCCAGGCGATCAGCGACGTCTACGCGCCGGTGCTGGCCGCCACCGGCAGCTACGCGATGGTCCATGGCACGTTGGGCCCGGGGGCGCCCGGTTACGCCAAGGGGGCGGCCAAATACGAGAACGACGGCATGTTCAAGTACGTCACGGCCGTCAAGGCGAAGGAGGTGACCGACGGGCTTTCGCACACCGTCCTGCTGGGCGAAGTCGTTTTCGCCGATACCTGGGAATCCACGAACGCGTGGACGTACGCCCGGCTCAACGCCGACGCGTTGCGCACGACGGCCAACATGCTGAACACGCCCCCCGGGGGCGGCGCCTTGGTGGACCGCCAGAACGGCGCGTTCGCCAGCCACCATCCCGGCGGGGCCCTGTTCGCCTACGCCGACGGCCATGTCGGCTTCCTCGCCGACGGCATCGACCCGGCCCCCTATAACGCCGCAGCGAGCATTGCCGGCGCCGACTAGGAGCATGTCACTTCGGCGCCGCGCTAGCCGGGCGAGGCGCTTGCCGGCCCGCCAGCCGGGCAATGACGGCGACGAGTTCCGGAGCGTCGACGGGCTTCGCCAGGTGCGCCTGGTAACCGGCCAGGGCGGCCCGCTTGCGATCGTCTGGACCGGCGAAGGCGGTCAGCGCCACCGACTTCACCTCGCGGGCCGTATCGTCCAGCGCCCGGACGGCCCGCATCAAATCGTAACCGTCCTCCGACGGCATGCCGATGTCGCTGATCAGCACGTGGAAGCGGCGCTGCTGCAACAGCGAAAACGCCTCGCGGGCCGAAGCGGCCGTTTGCACGCGGGCGTGGCATTCCTCGAGTACGCGTTTCACCATGCTGCACGAGTCGGGATCATCGTCCACGGCCAGCACTTCGACGCCCGACAGGTCGGCCGACGCCTCGGAGTCTTGGCACTCAGCGGGGTCGAGGTCGCCGCTGGGGGCGTCGGCGGGTTCGACCGCCTCGGCGATCGGTAGCGACACGGTAAACGTGGCGCCCTGTCCCAGCCCGGGGCTGGCGGCCCGCACAACGCCGCCGTGTTGTTCGACCAGGTGCCTTACGATCGACAGGCCCAGCCCCAGGCCGCCGTGCTTGCGCGTCGTCGAGGAGTCGGCCTGGCGGAAACGGTCGAAGACGTGCGGCAAGAACTCCGGCGCG
Source organism: Planctomycetota bacterium (assembly GCA_003576855.1). Lineage (GTDB taxonomy): Bacteria > Planctomycetota > Planctomycetia > Pirellulales > Lacipirellulaceae > Lacipirellula. The sequence goes on along the minus strand of QEVI01000071.1, from coordinate 5,617 downwards.
ATGCCGTCGCCGGAGTCCGACACGGTCAGTTCCAGGTGCGAGCCGGCAACGGCCAGCGATACGCGGACCCAGCCGCCGCGGCGATTGAACTTCACGGCATTGGCCAGCAGGTGCCAGGCCATTTGTTGCAGCCGCTCGGCGTCGCCGCGCGTGGCGGGCGCGGCGGGGTCGAGTTCGACTTGCAGCTCGACGCCCTTGGCGCTGGCGCTGGGCCGCACCGTTTCGACGGCCGCCCGGACGACTTCCTGCAGCGAGACGGCTTGCAGGCTGAGCCGGCTCCGCCCGGCGAGTATGCGGCTCATGTCGAGCAGGTCGTCGACGAGCTTGGCCAGCAGGCGGGCGTTGCGCTCGATCGTGGCGACCGCCTCTTCCCGCTCGGCGGGCGCCATGTCGGACATCTGCATGAGCGTGGCGAAGCCCAAGATGGCGTTCAGCGGCGTGCGCAGCTCGTGCGATAGCGTGCCGAGGAACTCGTCCTTAACGCGGCTAAGCTGCTCCGCCTCGGCACGCGCGGCGCGTTCGGCCTGAAGCAGTTGCTCGCGTTGGACCTCGGCCCGCTTGCGGGCGGTTATGTCGCGCGAAACGGAAAGCTGCGCCCGTTCGCCGCCCGGCAACGTCACGGGCACGGCGTGGGTTTCCATCCAGCGGCGGACGCCGCTGCGAGAGACGATTTCGTATTCCCAGCGGAGTCGTTCGCCCGCGCAAACCCGCTCGTGGTACTCCATCCATTGCTGCCGGTGGTTGGGCGCCACGAACTCCAGCACCGGCGCATGCCGTACGTCGTCTTCCGAATCGACCTCGATCATCGCCAGGCCGCTGCAGTTCATCTGCAAGATGGCGCCGTCGCGACCGACGACCTTCACGCATTCAGGCGTGGCTTCGATGATGGCCCGCAATCGCTCCTCATTGGCCCGCGACTCCTCCTCGACGAGCTTGACGTGATGAATGTCGGTGCACGTGCCGAACCAGCGGACCACTTTGCCGGCGGCGTCTCGGACCGGCGCGGCCCGGCTCATGAACCAGCGGTACTCGCCCGTGCGGCGATCCTTGAAGCGGTACTCGATTTCCAGCGGCTCGACGGTGCGAACCGCCTCGCGCCACCGCTGGCGAACGGCGGGAGCGTCGTCGGGGTGCAGAATCGAGTCCCAGCTCTTGTCGCCCGCCGCGTCCCGCTGGAACCCGGTGAATTGGTACCACCGCTCGTTGCAATAGTCGATCGTGCCGTCCGGCCGGGCTTCCCAGACGATCAACGGCGCCGTATCGGCCAACTGCCGGAAGCGGAATTCGCTTTCCATGAGGCTGCGGGCGACGCGCGTTCGCTCGATCGATTCCCACACGCGGTTGGCGACGTGCTGGATAAGCTCGACGTCAGCCGCCGTCCATGGCCGCGGAGCGGACTGCATGACGATCATTACCGCGACCAGCCGGCCCTGCTTGTGAAGCGGCGCGAGCACAACGGCTCTGGCTTCCAACTGACGGTAGGGGAGTAAGCTGGCGGGCGCCGGGACGTACGCGTCGACGTCGTCCGCCACGAACGGTTGATTGCTGCGCAATAGGCGCACCGCCTCGCGACCGAATTGCTCCAGTTGACGGCGGCCGACGGCGCTCTTAGCGATGCGACGATGCTCGCCGATCAAGTCGAGCGTGTTGTCGTCGGCTTCCAGGTCGGCGTAGGCGCAATGATCGGCCTCGAGGAAGTCGCACAGCAACTGGGACGCGGCGGAGGCGAGCTGCGCCGGATCATCCAGCGCCCGCAAGGCGGCGTCCAGTTCAGATTCAAAGAGCGTTTTGAGTTCGGTCAGCTTTCGCGCCGTCACGTCCATGCAGGCGCCCATCACGTAGGACGGTCGGCCCTCGTCGTCCTGAAAGACCTTGCCGCGGTCCTGAATCCACCGCTGGCCGCCGCCCGCCGGTCGGACGCGATACGTGAGGTCGAACTCGCCGGCCGGCTCGAGGCTTCCGTGGCAGAAGTCGCTAATCGCCTGGCGATCAGCGGGATGGACCATCGCCAAAAAAGCATCGAGCGACCCGATCGTCTGGCCCGGCGGGAAGCCGAACAGCCGGTCGAGGTTTTCGTCCCACTCCAGGGCGCCGGTGCGAATGTCCCAGCGGTACACGCCGGCGCCGGAGGCCGACAGCGCGGCCCGCAGACCCGCTTGTTGATCGTGGAGTTGCTGTTCAATCTGCCTTTTCGCGGCGACCAGCCGCAGATGGACCCCCAGGCGGGCCCGCGCGTCAACGGCGTCCAGCGGGAGGCTAATGAAATCGTCGGCGCCTGCCGCCAGGGCTGCGTGCCGCGCCTCGTCGGCGTCGCGCGCGGCCAACACCACGATGGGCGTGCGGACCATCCGCGGGTCGGCCCGCAGGTTGTGCAGCGCACGGCAACGATCGTGCGTGAGCAGGCCGGCTTCGAACAACACCAGATCGATGGGCCGCGAGCTCGCGATAGCCAGCGCCTGTCGGGCATCGGCGGCTTCTTCGACCGCCGTGGCGCCGCCCAGCAGCTCGCGGATCTGCGCCCGCAGCTCGGCGCAATCATGAACCACCAGGACTCGCGGCTTCGGCTGAGTTTCGGCTGTCATAAAGCTACTACTGAGCGAACGGCTGCTCCTGCTAGCAGGGCGAGCCAAACGCGCGTCGTCCTGCTCTCCCGCCCGGGCGGCTTAGCGTGCACGGCTGGAGAGCTGTTCAGGACGCCCTATCTTAGGAGTTTTGCGCCGGGCCGAACACGGCTCGATCGCAAGCTTGCACGCTGACAACGTCGTAAGAGCCGTGCCGGAAACGCCGCCTGCGGCGTTGGGCGACCGCCAGGCGACCATCAGCGCGCCAAGCATAGTCAATGTAGCAGGCAGCGCCATTGGGTGTTTGCGCCTACGGGTTTCCGCAGCAACAGTGCGCCGCGGTTGCTTATTGTGCTTGCGCGTAAACAGGTAACGAAGGTGCACACCCGCGGAGCGACCGCCGCGCGCAAGCTCCCGGACGTCAATTACGATATGATTGTCCGACAGCCTCTCGATTGGCATAGGCCCCGTCAGCAACACTCCAACCTCTGGCCTCTGAACTCCGACATCTGACCCCTGAACCCTGCCCCCTGACCCCCATGCCGCCGCCTCGCCAACCTCGCCGCCGCGACGCCCCGGCCAGCGTGAGCGCCGGAATCTTGCTGTACCGTCGCGGCGTCGAGGGATTGCGCGTGCTGCTAGCGCACCCCGGCGGCCCGTACTTCATCAACAAAGACGAGGGCGCCTGGACGATCCCCAAGGGGCTGGTCGAACCCGGCGAGGACCTGCAGGCGGCCGCTCGCCGCGAGTTCGCGGAGGAGTTGGGCTGGGCCGCTGCCGGAGAGTTGCGCGGGCTGGGCGAAGTGACGCTCCGCTCCGGCAAGCGGGTTGTCGCCTATGGCTTGCAAACGATCGAGAGCGAGAAACGGCTGCTCGAGTCGTTTGCACCAGGCGCGTTCACCATCGAGTGGCCGCCGCGGTCGGGTCGCGTCGTTAGCTTTCCCGAAGTGGATCGCGTGGCGTTCTTCTCGCTGGACGAGGCTCGCTCGAAGCTCAACCCCGCGCAAGCTCCGCTGCTCGATCGGCTCAGCGCCCTCGACGATTAGCGTCAACGCGACAAGGTTCGTCGCAGGCGGCTCACCTGCGCCTGGAGGGCTTCAACAGCCTCCATCAAGCCTTCGGTGCAACCGCTGCGCGCCAATAGCTCCACGGCAAGCGCCGCCTCGCGAGCTGGCGCCCCGTCGAAGTTGGCGGCCAATCCTTTGAGACTGTGAGCGGTTCGCTCGACAGTGCGCAGATCGCCCTCCTGCAGGGCCGCGGCGGCCTGTGCCAGGAGCTGCGGAGCGTCTTCGTGGAAGACGCCGATGAGCAGCCTTAGCAGCTCCTCGTCGCCGTTAAGCCGCTCCAAGGCCGCGCTTAAGTTGCAGACGGGCCCCTCGGCGGCAGCCGTCGCATCACCGTGGCGGCGTGAATCGAGGTCCAGGTTAGCGGGTACCATCAGGCGGCTCCTGGAAAGCAACGCGTTGCTTGGGAGCGATTAGTGTTGCGCTCGTCAACGGGTTCCCTGCGCGACGCTCGTTGGCGGGCCGGTCCATGGTTCGGCGCGCGGCTACGCCACAACTTACGACGCGGCACGGCCGGTGGCAAGAATTCGCGTCGCCCTGCGGCCCGCATTCAAGCTGCAGTGGCGTTCACCCCGCGTCGGTCGATGTGGCGCCGAGTCGTTGGACGAAAAAGTCGACCTCTCGCTCCCGCGAGAGGGACTTACATTTCGCGCAGCGCAACGACCACTAACGCGCAACTACGGCCAACTCCGTTCGGCGCCGAACATGCTGGTACCTGCCCGATTGCCCGTGCCGGGGCGCAAAAACGTCGGGAACCGTTGGTTCGGCCGCTGATCATTGGTCGTCCAGGGTGGTCGTTTCGCGCTCATCCGGCAGTTTGTTCTCGTACGGGCGCCTGCGCAGGATCGTGTCGTCATTTTCAGGCGCTGCCAGGAGTCGGCAGCGGAGGCCTCTCGACGGGCAATTAACTCCGTTAACCCTCGCTCATCGGATACCAAGGGTCAAGCTATGTCCATGCTTCAGGACACCGTAGTCGACGGGCAGGAAGTCGATCTCCAGGCGCTCTTGGCGGCGCTTACGGCCCTGCGACACGGCGACTTCACCGTGCGACTGCCCGCCACGTGGACGGGCATGGCGGGCAAAGTCGGCGACGCGTTCAACGACGTGATGGATCAGCTCGAAGGCGCCAGCGACGAGCTGGAACGCATCAGCCGCGTCGTCGGCAAAGAAGGAAAAATCAAGCAGCGAGCCCGCATCGGCAGCCTGAGCGGCTCCTGGGCCGGCACGATCGACTCGGTCAACAACCTCATCAGCGACCTGGTCCATCCGACCAGCGAAATGGCCCGCGTCATCGGCGCCGTCGCCAAGGGCGATCTCTCGAAGTCGATGGCGCTGGACATCGACGGCCGACCGCTCGAAGGCGAGTTCCTCCGCACCGCCAAGACCGTGAACCGCATGGTCGACCAGCTTGGCTCGTTCGCCTCCGAGGTGACCCGCGTGGCCCGCGAGGTGGGGACCGACGGCAAGCTCGGCGGCCAGGCGGCCGTTAAGGGCGTCGCCGGCACGTGGAAGGACCTCACCGACAGCGTCAACTCGATGGCGGGCAATCTCACCGGCCAGGTCCGCAACATCGCCGAAGTGACCACGGCGGTGGCCAACGGCGACCTGTCGAAGAAGATCACCGTCGACGTCCGCGGCGAGTTCTTGGAGCTCAAGAACACGATCAACACGATGGTCGATCAGCTTCGCTCGTTCGCCTCGGAAGTGACCCGCGTGGCCCGCGAGGTGGGCACCGAAGGAAAGCTCGGCGGGCAGGCCCGCGTCGAAGGCGTCTCCGGCACGTGGAAGGACCTGACCGACAGCGTCAACTTCATGGCCAGCAACCTCACGGCCCAGGTCCGCAACATCGCGGCGGTAACCACCGCCGTGGCCAGCGGCGACCTGTCGAAGAAAATCACCGTCGACGTGAAGGGCGAAATCCTCGAACTGAAGAACACCATCAACACGATGGTCGACCAGCTCAGCTCGTTCGCGGCCGAGGTGACCCGCGTG
>QEVI01000398.1 GCA_003576855.1 Planctomycetota bacterium | reverse complement strand
ATCTGGCAACGCAACCGGGGCCAGGCCGCTGTAGATAAGTCGACCGGCGACGCCAACGGGGATTTCCTCGTCGACGACGCCGATTTGACCGTCTGGGAGACGAACCACGGCATCAACACCCAGGTTCCGACGGGCCTGAATCGCGTGGAGGGTCCAGACACCGGCGAGATCTGGTCCTTCAATATGTCGCGGATCAACGGCGAAGGGGACATCGGCAACTTTTTGCCGATTTGGAACTGGCACTCCGAGCAGTCGTTCGCGTTCCACCCGCACGGGACGATCACGTTCGTGGGCGGGGCGCCGGCCGTGGGCGCGGTCCCCGAGCCGGCGGGCATGCTGTTGATGCTCGTTGCCGGCGCATCGGCAGCTTGGCTGCGGCGGGCCAGGTCGGCGTGATTGGCGCCGGCGAAGCGACAAGCCGTCTGAAAGCCGGCCGAGCCGACGGCGAACGCCGCACAAGCGCGCCGGGGGGCAACAGCGCTTGCCACGAACGTTCGCCGCTGAGCGGATCGCGCCTTACGGGGCGCGATCCGCTGCTTTTTGTGCCGCCGTGCACGCCGCGGCCTCCCGCCCCTGCGGCCAGTCGCCGCCGTGGCTGTCGTCCGCACCGGCGGCTGCTACGATGGGGTTGTCAGCCGCACGTTCAAAGGGGCGCGATCGCGCCTCCGTCGTGCCGGCAGCCCTGTAGCCTTCCGGCCGCGCATGCACGTACAGTCCCACCGCACTTGGGCATGTATCGCCACGATGTTTCGCGCGGCGGCATTGGCGTCCGCCCTGCTGGCGGCTGCGCCGGCCGAAGGCCAAACGATCGGCAAGGACACGCTGATCGCCTGGGGTCGCGAGGCGTACGATCTTTCGGTCGCGCAGCTTAGGGTCCCCGGTTCGTCGCTGTTCGCTGAGTCGGCCAATCTGAGCGGCGAGCGGTTCGGCGGTTCAGGAGGATTTGCGTTCGTGTGGCCGGCGAGCATTCAGTTCCGCGTGCTTAACGCGCTCGCGGAGCTCGATCCCGCCGCGTTCGCCAACGTGCAGCGGAGCTACTCCACCGAGCTTCAGTCCCGGTATTGGCGCTGGACCACGTCCGGCGGCTATCGCAGCGGCGTGCCCAATGGCGACCTGTTCTACGACGACAACGCCCACCTGGTCGTTGCGCTGGCCGACGCCTATACGCTGACCGGCGACCCGATATTCCTCTCCCGAGCGCGGGCGACCTACCGGTTCGTCGAGCGCGGCGAGAACGACGCCGGCGGGGGCGGCATCTACTTCAAGGAGAATGATTTCGGATGGAAAGACGCGATCTCGACGCTGCAGGCGGCCCGCTCGGCGACGATGCTCTACCGCATTACCGGCGAGAACGGCTACCTGACCGATGCCACCCGGCTTTACGGCTGGGCGGCCGACACGCTGCAATGGGCCGACGGCCGATTCTGGGAAAAACTGTACCTGGCCGGCCCGAAGGCCGGAACGCTGGGCGATCATGCGATCGTCAACTCGGCCGGCATCGGGCTGTCGTGCAACGTGGAGCTTTACAAAGCGACCGGCGACGGGGCGTACATCGCCGAAGCGCAGCGGATCGCCGACATCTCGGTGCGATCGTACTTCGACCCGACGACGTTCCGGATCAACGACGAGGGCTTCTGGGCGTTTGAACTGGTGGACGGCTTGATCGACCTGTATGAGATCGACGGCAACCGCCGTTGGCGGACGGCGGTCGAGCGCGGCCTGGCCTGGCTGCACGCTCACAAGCGGGACGCCAACGGCCACTACGGGCTGTTTTGGGGTCGCGGCGGCGATCAGACCCTGCCGCTGGAGTCGTGGAACCTGATCGATCAGGCCCCCGTGGCGCGAGCCTACTTGAGCCTCGCCCTAGCCCAGGAGCGGTTGAGCGGCGATTTCGACCGCGACGGCGACGTCGACGGCGCCGACCTGCTCCAGTGGCAACTGCAATCGGGTGCGACGACTGTCCCGGGGCTCGGCGCCGACGCCAGTTCCGACGGGCGAGTCAACGCCGTCGACCTGGCGGCGTGGAAGAACTACTTCTCCAGCGGCCTGACGGCGGCCGCAAGCATTCCCGTGCCGGAGCCGGCGCCTTGGCCGGCGGCTGTTGGCCTGGCGTCGGCCGCGAGACTGTGGCGGCGGCGGGTGATCGGAAAGCGGAAAGCAGAGAGCCGAGGGCGGAAAGCGGAGAGCGGTGCGGCTGGTTGTGCTGACTGCCTGGCCTTCTAGCCTCTAGCCTCTAGCCTCCAGTCTCCAGCCTCCAGTCTCCCGCCGTGCCCACTCAGTACCGGCCGTGGAACGTTCGCGTGGGGCGGGCGGCGGTTTGCGGGGCGGGTGCGATCGGCCCGGCGGCCGGCGCCGGCGCCAGCGACGCGCCGCGGCTTTCGATCATCAGCAGCGCGTCGGCCCGCGGAGCGGTCTTGGGCAAAGGCAGTACGCTGGCTAGGGGGTTGGCCTTC
>QEVI01000070.1 GCA_003576855.1 Planctomycetota bacterium | reverse complement strand
GGTCCGGGGGAAGGGACCTTGGGGCCTCATGGTCCCTTCCCCCGCGCCCCGCCAAGCAACGTCAACTCACCCACGAATTCCGCTGAGGACCCAAAAGTTTTACCCTTCGCGCTTGTAGGCGCGAATACAGTCGCCATAATTATCATACAATTATTCCAGCCGGACAATAGATCGGTTCTGCCACTCCAGCTCCGGGCGCCCGTGCTTCAACAAGCAGTTTGGCCGCTCAGAGCAGCATAGAGAACACCCAACCATGGCTAAACCTCTGTTTCATGGCGTGTGCGCCTCGACCATCACGCCATTCAATCATCGCGGCGATCTTGAGCTGTCACTGCTCCCGGCGCACGTCGAGTGGATTCTCGCCGAAGGCGTCGACGCCATTTCGCCGCTCGGCAGCTCCGGAGAATTTGCGGCGATGGAAGTCGACGACCGCAAGCGCGTATTAGAGGCGGCGCTGGCCGCCAATAACGGCCGCGTGCCGGTGATCGCCGGAACACATCATTACTCCACCAGGTACGCTATCGAACTGTCGATCCACGCGGAGAAGTCGGGGGCGGACGCGCTGTTGATTGTGCCGCCCTACTACATGGCGCCGACGCCGTCGCAGGCGATGGACCATTACCGGCGAATCGCCGACTCGGTCTCCATACCCATTGTCCTCTATCACAACGTACCGCTGACCTGCGTCGATCTTAGGACGGATCACGTGGTCAAGCTGTTCGAAGACGGAGCCATCGGCGGCGTCAAGATGTCCAATCCCGAGCCGGATCGCATTTGCCAGTTGTTGCAGGCGACGAACAATGACCTGTTTGTCTACGCGGGGCTCGACACCGTCGCCTTCGAAGGCCTCTGCCACGGAGCGCACGGCTGGATTTCGGGCATTCCGAGCATGGTTCCCCGTGCCGCGCGCGAGTTGTATTCGGCCATCGCGGAGCGGGGCGACCTTGCCGCGGCTCGCAAGCTGTGGAAGAAGCTGGCTCCGCTGATGCGGATTCAGTTCAGCAGCTACCTCCTGAGGGGGGAAGGCGCGCACTGGTTCAGCGTGATGAAGGCGGCGCTAAACATGATCGGCCCTTCGGTGGGCGACCCGCAGCCGCCGGTGCTGCCACTGGACGAAGGTTTTCGTCGGCAGATCGCCGCCTTGCTGCGCGATCTCGGCTACGCCGTACAAAACTGACTGGCTGCGCGGACGGACGCCGTTCGCCGAGCACAACTGGGCATTTCCGTCAAAGCCTATGACCCTGCGGCTTTTACCCCGAACCGAGCACAGCGGAAAAGTCGAAAAAGCGAGCCGAATATCGTTGACTCGGGCCTGCAGGTTAATTATCATACAAAAGCCGTATTTGTCATATAAATGAATGACGCTGCGGCAAGCCCGCCCAAGGTCGTTCGCAGTCTCGCTCTTGGGCAAGCCTTGTCAGCGGCCCGCTTTCGCTCCGCCGGTTAGATCTGGGAAGGCTTGCCTGGGGGGCAGTTGGCGGGGGCGCGGCGGGCCCTGACACGACTTGTCCACGGCGGCTCGTGCCCCGCCGGGCGGCGCGGACGGTTCTTTTCATCTCTTGGCAAACCTACTGGAGTACGTCTCATGAAACGACGCATGATCGTCGCGGCGGCAGCCAGTGCTGCGCTATCCCTCACCGCGGCCAGGCTGCATGCGCAGTTGCCGGCGGGAGACCTTCGCCTTTGGCTCCGTGCTGATACGCTGCAGTTGGCCGAAGACGCCCAAGTGACGCAATGGGTCGATCAGTCCGCCAACGGCACCGTTTTCGCGCCGCGGACGACCCGCTGGGACGGCTCGCCGGTGGAGGAGTTCCCCCATTTGCAAACGGTCACCGTCAACGGTCGCACGTTTCCGACGGTGAGCTTCGAACGCAATGGCGCCTTGCCCTCAGGAGATCCCGCCGTCGATCGATCGGGCAACACGGATCGCCTCTACCAGGTTAACAACCTGGCGCCAGGCAGCGATCCCTTGGCAATCGCTGATGGAACTTCGATGACCAGCTTTACTGTTTTCAAGCCGGCCGTCACGACGAGCGGCGCCTTGGGCGTGCAAGTCGTGTGGGGAAAGCGCGGCAACGGCGCATCGCTGATCGAGCTGGGCATCCAGCCGACCGGGCGACTTCTCCACGTCAGCTACGACGCATTCACCACGTACCAGACGCAAGCGACAATCCCGGCCAACAAGTGGAACGTCGTGGAGTACTCCTTGACCGAGCAAGACCCCAACGACCCCGTGACGTTCCGCTCCAATTCGACCGAGGATCCGTTCGCGCCGCTGACCAACTTGCCGGTCCCTACTAACGGCGGCGTGATCGCCGACCGCAACGACGGCATCAACGAAGACCCGGCCGGGTCGCTCGAGCCGTTCGGCATCGGCGGGCATGCTCAGAACTGCTGCGGCGAAGGCGAGACGTTCGCGGGCAATATCGCCGAGATCATCATCTACGCACGTGCCCTATCGGAGACCGAAAGGGACCAGGTGTACGCCTACCTGACCGACAAGTACCTGGCGATACCAGAGCCGGCGGCGGCCCTCACGGCGAGGAGACGATGCTTTGGCCATCAGCCTCAAGGACTCCGCACAGCCGCGTTTAACGCAGAAATAATGCGACGGGAGGAGGATCGCATGGAGCAGTAATAAGGCGGCGTGCGACGTCCGCACCACGGGCGTCGCCGCTCACCGGGATCTCCCTCCGGGTAAGCCTTTTCCGAGCCCTACTCTCATTTGGAAGGTGACCTAGATATGGCCTTTCGCACGTTTTCGAACAGGATACTCCTCGGCCAAGGGGCGGCTTTGCTTTTTGCGGTCTCAGCGCTGGCGCAGGTTTCGCCGCCGGCCGTTCTCAATCCCGCCGATCCGGCGCTGCGTCTTTGGTTGGATGCCGCGACCCTCACGGGGGCTGGCCTTCTCAACGGCGATCCGGTGACGAGCTGGGTGGACAAGTCGAGCTATGGCACCATCATGGCGCCGCGAACGACGACTAATCTCAATGGCCCCTTTATCGGCGATCCCGTAGAGGAAAAGCCTCATCTTGAAATCGTCGAGCTAGCCGGCAAGATGGTGCCAACCGTCCGCTTTGATCGCGACGGACCGCCCAGCCAGCTTGGCGACCCGAACGTGGACGGCAGCGGCTCCACCGACCGGCTCTACCAAACGAACAACCTGGCGCCGAATTTTGACCCGTTGGACATCGGCGACGGAACGAGCCTGACGACGTTTATCGTGTTCAATCCGTTCATCACCGACACGCTCAACGACCAAGGCAACCCGGTGCTGGGCGCCCAAGTCGTGTACGGCAAACGCGGAACCAGCAGCGCCGTGTACGAACTAGGCATCTGGAATTTTCCAGGCAATACGCTCGGACGCTTCCAGTATATCACCTACGACGCGAACACGACGTACTTCAGCCAGTCGGTGCCTGAGGACAATACCTGGCATGTGACGTCGCAGGTGGTTACCGACATTCCCGGCACGAGCATGGATACGGTTCAATTGTTCGACGCTCAAGACATGGACCCAAACCAAACAATGACCGACATGGGGGTCATGCTGAGCGACGGCACGCCGACTTCGACCATCCAGAACCGCAATGCCTCGACGCCCGAGCCGTTTGGCATCGGCGCTCATTCTCAGGCCTGCTGCGGCGAAGGAGAGACGTTCGCCGGCAATATCGCCGAGCTGATCATCTTCGCCAAAACGCTCACTCCGCAAGAACACAGCGCCGTCGCCAGCTACTTGAGCCAGAAGTACTTCGCTCCCGTGGGCGCGGTTGCAGGCGACTACGACGGCGATGGCGATGTCGATGGTTCCGATCTCGGCGTGTGGGAAGTTCAGTACGGCGTCCAACCCGTGCCGGCCGCGCCCAACGCCGACGGCGACGGCAACGGACTGGTCGACGGAGCGGATTTGCTCATTTGGCAGAGAAACCTGGAATCGCCCGCGCCGGCCGCGGGTGCCGTGCCGGAGCCGGCGACCGCGACGCTGCTCGTCGGCGGCGCGGCGGCCATCGCCTGGAGGCGGGTGCGGCGACGCCCGGTTAGCGGCCCAGCGGCGACAAGGTCTCTTTGCGCCCGCATCCAAGTATGAAACGTCGGGATTTCCGCGACTGCAGCGCCAGGTCGCACGCGGGAAGCACCCCCCGGCGCTGGCGCAGCTCATGACTTGTTGAGGACTTCCGGCCCCGGGCGCCGTTGCGACGAAGCCCCAGCCCGCGGGCCACGTTATTGGAGTTTGCGATGAACGTGCTAGGAAAGCGAAGCGGTTTCACGCTGGTGGAACTGTTGGTCGTGATTGCGATAATCGGCGTTTTAATCGCGCTGCTGCTGCCAGCGGTTCAAGCGGCCCGCGAGGCAGCTCGACGCAGCCAATGCACGAATCGACTAAAGCAAATCGGGTTGGCGTTTCAGAACCATCACGATTCGCTGAAGTTTTTTCCTTCCGGCGGCTGGGGTTACAGCTTCGTCGGCGATCCGGACGAGGGTTTTGGCAAAAAGCAGCCCGGCGGCTGGGCCTACAGCGTGCTTCCGTATATGGAACTGTCCAGTTTGCACGACATCGGCAAAGGAACGCCGGTGACCAACGGCACGACCAACGCCACGAAGAAGGCGTCGAACACGATCATCGTACAGACGCCGGCGCCGGAGTTCATGTGCCCGTCGCGCGGCCGGACGCAAGTCACTCCGACCTGTTGCGGACCGGTCAACGTGAACTACGACACGAGAATGCCGATGGCGAAGTCCGACTACGCCGCGAACTTCGGCGATACGAGTTATTGCAACGGCAGCGATCTGTGCGCATGCATCGTCTCTCGGACCGATCAGGTTCCGTCGAACATTGTCGTCGGCAAGAACGGATCCTTTACCAACTGGCCCGGAAACGAACGGGTGACCGGCGTCGTTTTCGTTCGCAGCGAGGTGACGATCGCCCAAGTGACCGACGGCACGTCGAACACCTACGCCGTCGGAGAGAAGTTCATAAACCCCGCCGGGTACGAGGACGAAACCGATCCGGGCAATGACTGGTCGATGTACTCCGGCTCGCAGGACGACACGGTGCGGACGACGCATTACGAACCCGGCGCGAACATCCTCAACACCCCCCTGCAAGACAACACTCAAACAGTCGCCGGCAATCATAAGTTCGGCAGCGGGCACGCCGCCGGCTGTTTCTTCGCCATGTGCGACGGTTCCGTGCAGTTCGTCAGTTACGACGTCTCGCCCGAGGTCCACCGCCGGCTGGGAAACCGGGAGGACGGCCTGGTCGTTTCGCTCGGCGATCTGTCCAGTCCCTCCACCACTGATCAGATCGGAACCCGCCCCTGCCCTTGACGGGTCTTTGCAGGGGGCGCCTTCGATTGGCGACGTTCGCGCCCTCTTGAATTCTCGGCGAACGACTCACGCGCTCCTGAACAGCGAGACGGAATGATGGTGGGTGAGGCTCGACGTTTGGCTTGGACGGCGGCACTCGTGGCGGCTGCCGGTTGCAGTACGGAGCCATCGAAGATCGACATCCCGGTGATCGACGCATCGGCGGCAGCGTCCGACGCCGTTTCACTGGCCGACAAGAACGGCGACGCCGGCATCTCAAAGGACGAAGCCCAGGTCGCCCCGTCGCTTAACGCCGAGTTCGACAAGTACGACGCTGACAAGGATGGAAAGCTTGTCGCCGACGAGATTAAAGCTCGCATCGACTCGTGGACGGCTCAGGGCGCGAAAGTAGTGCCCATTAGCTTCTACGTGAAAATGGACGGCCGGCCGCTCGCTGGCGCCAAGGTCGTCCTGGAGCCCGAACCGTTTATGGGAGACGTGCTGGCGAGCGCCGAGTCGATGGTCAGCGCTTCCGGGGCCTGTGGGCCGACGGTTCCCAAGGAACTGCTAAGCAAGGAAATCACGGTAGGCATGTTCTGCGGCCTTTATCGGATGAATATCACCCACCCCGAGAAGTCGATTCCCGCGAAGTACAACGAGCAGACGGAGCTCGGCTTGGAGGTAGCCCCGGATTACGACTTCTTTAACCGCAAGACGTTCGAGCTTTCTTCCAAGTAATGCAGCGGCGACTCTTTCCAAGTCATCCTGCTTTCTCATCAGAAACAATGTGCCGGCCGGGCGGCGTCGCTGCGCTGGATCGCCGCGGCGCCACGGCCGTCGTTGAACGCACATCTTGCCGCGTATGAAGATCGTCAAGATCGAGACTCTTCGCTTCGAGGCCGAGTCGGCCGAAGCCTGGCAAGCGCAACACAAGGTTGCGCGCCAGGCGATGCCGAATAACCTGTGGGTGCGTATTTACGCCGACAATGGGTTGATCGGCCTCGGCGAGACCTACTACACGCCGCGGGCCATTGCGGCGGTTATTCACGACACCTATGCGCCGCTTCTGCTGGGCCGCGACGCGCTCGACATCGAGAACCACTGGAACAACTGCTTCTCGTTGGCGAATTTTTGCGGCTACGCCGGTGCGGAGATGCGGGCTCTTTCGGCCCTCGACTTCGCACTGTGGGACCTGGCTGGCCAGTATCTGGGCCAGCCGATCTATAACCTCCTCGGCGGGCGCAGTCGCGACCGCGTGCCGGTCTATAACACGTGCGTCAGCAGCGGAAACAATCGCGATCTGGATGATTGCCTGGAGGGCCGAGCCGGCGACGTCGCCCAGTCGCTGCTGAAGCAAGGCATCCGGGCCATGAAGATTTGGCCCTTCGACCAGTTTGGATCTACGCTTGCCGGCCCGACGAAGCTTAAAGAGAGCGTCGTCATGTGGGGCGGCAAAACCGCCGCCGGCGTTCTCAGCCACTCGATCGACAACGACGAGATTCGCCGCGGTTGCGCCATCGTCGAAGATATTCGCCGCGCTGTCGGCGACCGGATGCAGGTGGCCATTGAAGGGCACGCCCGCTGGGACCTCCCCGCGGCGACGCGCATCGCCAAAGCGCTGGAGCCGTTGGACATCATGTGGCTCGAAGAGATCATGCCGCCTGACAACGTCGAGGCGTACGTGCGGCTCAAACAAGCGACCAGCATTCCGATTTGCCAAAGCGAGCGAGTCTTCACGCGTTACCAGATGCGTCCCTGGATCGAGCGCCCGGCGGCGGACATCATCATGCCGGACTTTTCCTGGTGCGGCGGCTTCACCGAGGGACGAAAGATTTGCAGCCTGGCCGACACGTACTTCTTGCCCATTACTTCGCACGACACGATCGGGCCCGTCGGGCTGTGGGCGGCCGCTCATCTTATGCTGCACATTCCTAACGCCATGACGATGGAAACGGTTCGCAGTTACATTGACGGATGGTACAACGAAGTCGTCACGGACAAGATAAGAATCGTCGAAGGGCATTTGCTGCTGGACGGCAAGCCTGGCTTGGGCACGAAGCTTCGCGAAGACTTTCTCGCCCGTCCCGACGCAGTGTTGGAGTCCACAACGCTGGATTCGCTCAAACGGTGGTAGCTATTGGCCATGCCCACGTTTCGGGTTCTCTACACGGGCGATTATCTTGACGTTGACGGCCGCGTGGCGGTGAACGGCGGCGACATTGCGCTCGACCTGTACAACGCGGCCCCGTGGATTTCGCAAGACTACCTCCGCGACCAGCAGCCACAGCCGGGCGACGACGCCTACTGGGATAACGTTTACTCGCTGTCGATTACGCCGAGACACGTACGGGCCGCCCATGGCATCGTGGTTTTTCGACCGTGGGTCAAGGCGAGCGCATTTGCGGAGGGCTCCGACGATCTTGTGGTGATCGGCCGGGCCGGCGCGGGCTGCGACAAGATCGACATGGCCGCCTGCACGGCTGCCGGCGTCGCCGTGTTCAACGCACCCGATACGCTGACCCACGCGACGGCTTCGTCGGCCATGCTGCTGATGCTCGCCCTGGCGAAGAAGCTGCCCCGGCAGCAGCGCATGGTTCGGGAGGGCCGATGGGATTTGCAGCCCGAAGCGATGGGCGACGATCTTCCGGGCAAAACGCTGGGCATCGTTGGGCTCGGCAAGAGCGGCGTCGAATTGGTGAAACTCGTCCAGCCGTTCCACATGCGGGTAATCGCCTATTCGCCCAGCGCCGACCCCCGGCAGGCGTCCGCCCTGGGCGTCGCGCTCGCCGAGAGCCTCGACCAGCTGTTCGAGCAATCAGATTTCGTGAGCCTTCACGCTCGCCTCACGGACGACAAGCGGGGCATGATCAAACGGCGCCACTTGCGTGCCATGAAGCCTACGGCGTACTTCGTCAACGTGGCGCGCGGAGAACTGGTCGACGAGCCGGAGTTGGTTCAGGTTCTTAAAGAGCGAAAGATCGCCGGCGCTGGGCTGGATGTCTTCGAACAGGAGCCGCTGCCCGTGAATCACCCGCTCAATTCGCTGGATAACGTGATCCTGACGCCTCACTGGCTGCCTTCGACTCGCCAGGCCGCGCGCCAGACGATGGAAACCATGTCGAAAGGGATCATCGCGGCATCGCAAGGCGAAGTGCCTGAAAACGTCGTCAATCCGGATGTCCTGGCGAAGCGGAGTTTTCAGGAAAAACTGGCCCGCTTCGCCGCTAATCGGGACAAATCCGTCGCAGGATAACTCGCGGTAGGAGGCGAACCGGTGACGTTGCACCATCCCGATTCACCGCTGCATCACTCGAATGGCCTACGACACATGCGGCGCCGAGCCTTTCTTAATCGCACCGCGGCTGCGGCGGGCAGCCTTCTCGTGCCGATGCTGCACGGCTGCTCGCGTTCTTCGGCGACAAAGGCAGACCTCGGTCCGCTGGCTGGCAAGCGGATCGGCATCGCCAGCCCGCACAAGGTTGAAATCCTCAACGACTTGTACGCCGAAATGCGCCGCGAGGCGGAACGTTTGGCGCCCGGCGTCGAAGTCGTCATCGCCGACGGCGAGAACGATCCGATGAAGCAGCTCCACGACATGGAGTCCTTCATCGCGCAGGGTTATGACGCCGTTTTCTTCTTGGCGCCGCCGTCGGCGGGACTGGACAAAATTGTCGCCCGCGGCGTGGCGGCAGGGATCGTCATGGTGAGCCACGGCGCCTCGCCGGCTACGGGCGCCACGCAGAATATCGTCCTGGACCAACATGAAAGCGGTCGCCAGGTCGGCCTCTTCGCCGCGAAGTGGATCAACGAAAATCGCGGCGGCGCAGGCGAGGTCGGCGTTCTGGGCAACTCGGCCGACCCGCTCTTGGAACTGCGGGCGCAGGGAATGAAGGACGGGCTGGCCGAAGGGTGCCCGGACGCCAAAGTCGTCGCCGAAGTGCATGGCCATTCCATCGAGCTCGGCGCCAGCGGCGCGGCGAACATGCTGCAAGCCCATCCCGGATTGTGCGCCTTGCTGTCCCACGCCGACGATCCTGGTTTCGGCTGCTTCACGGCCGCCACGGAAGCGGGCAAGACGAACCCCGACGAGTTCCTCATTGCCAGTTGCGACGGCACGGAGATGGTCCTGGACAAGATCGCCGAGGGAGGAGTGTACCAGGCGACGTGGAGCTACCTGTTCCCCTACAGCGCCGCCGCGGCGATGCGCGACATGCTGCGGGCCATGCGCGGCGAGTCGATCAAACCGACCCGTAAGCAGATCGGCCGCCTGGTGACGCGCGACAACCTCGCGGCGATTCGCCGAATGTGCGAGAATCCCCAGGCGCCGGAGAATCAAGCGTACTTCGCTGATTCCGCAGTAATGGTCTACAGCGATACGGCACTGGCGTCGCCGGAAGCGTAGCGCGAGCGTTTGTCCGTGACTTCTGCCCCGCGCCTGACGGCCGGACAGCGCTGCGCTCACTCCGCGTCGCGGCGGGCCGTTCCCCGCAGGTCGTCCCGCCGCGGCTGGCGGCGTACCGTGTATGTCTATGCCCGCGCCACAACCGCTGGTCCGCTGCCTGGCCATCAGCAAGTACTTCGGCGGCGTTAAAGCGCTCGACGGCGTCACGCTTGAACTTTACGCCGGCGAGGTCGTGGCGCTGGTGGGCGACAACGGCGCCGGCAAGAGCACGCTCGTAAGGATCCTAGCCGGGTTTTACCATCCTGACCAAGGCGAACTGTGGTTTGGCCAGCAGCGCGTCGATGCGCTGTCGCCTCGGCAAGCCCGCGCGCTGGGCGTTGAGACGGTCCACCAGCACTTGCTGCTGTGCGACAATCTCGGCGCCGCGGCCAACGTCGTGCTGGGGCAGGAGCCGACCGTCCATCGCCTGGGGCCGCTGAAGTTCCTCGATCACCGCCGCGGCCGGGAAGAAGCGGCCCGGCGACTCGCGGAAGTGGGCGCTTCGATCAGCGATCTTGCGACGCCGATCCGGCAGCTTTCCGGCGGCCAACGCCAGGCAATCGCCATCGCGCGGGCCCTCGCCGCCTCGCCGCGACTCGTCATGTTCGACGAACCGACGGCCGCTCTCGGTTCGCGGCAGACCGAGGCCACGCTGCGGCTGATTCGCCGCGTCGCCGAGCGTGGGGTCGCGGCGCTATTGATCAGCCACAACCTCGACGATGTCTTCGCGGTCGCCGACCGCATTGTCGCGCTGCGTCACGGTCGGCCGGTCTTTAATGAGCTCGCCGGGAATGCGCTCCGTGAAACGGTCGTGGCCGCGATGACCGGACTGCTGACTGAGAGAACCGTCCCATGAGCGCCCGCGCTGGCGGTCAACCGCCTGTCGTCGTTGCTGCAGACGCCCAATCGCCCGCCAGCGCAACTGCGGGCCGAAGCTGGCGTGAACGACTGCGTCCCTACGCTCGCAATGGAGGCCTTGCCCTGACATTGGCTATTGTCCTGGGCGTCGTCGGCTTCTTCAGGCCCCAGTATCTCAGCCGCGATAACCTGATTGTCGTCGCCCTGCAAGTGTCCTTCGTCGGCATGGCGGCGATCGGTACGGCGTACCTGATTATCAGCGGCAGCATCGATCTGTCGATTGGCTCGCTCTTCGCCCTGGTCGGCGTATCCTCCGCCATGCTCGCCCGCTCCCTGCACCCCGCGGCCGCCATGGCGCTGGGCGTCGCACTTGGCGGCGCCGTCGGCTGGATAAACGGCGCGCTAGCATGGCGCATCAAGCTTTCGCCGTTGATCATCACGTTGGCCAGCATGTCCATCATCCGTGGCGTCGTGCTGCTGCTTACCGACGGCTACGCAGTTCGTGGAGTGCCCCGGGAATTCGCCGCCTTGGGCCAAGCGCGCGTCTGCGGGGTTCCGTCGCCTGTGTGGATGTTTCTGCTGCTCGCAGCAGTGGCCCATGTCGTCTTGTCTCGTACGACGGTCGGCCAGCACCTGCTGGCCCTCGGCGGCAACCAAGCCGCGTGCGAGGCCGTGGGCATCCGCGTGCGGCGGCTGCGATGGGGCGCCTTTACGGCCAACGGCCTCGTCGTCGGCGTTGCCGGCGTGCTTGCGGCCAGCCGCTTCGGCTCGGCGAACCCGTCGTTCGGCACAGGAATGGAGTTGGATGTCATTACGGCCGTGATCCTGGGCGGAGTTGCCTTCACTGGCGGCGAAGGCAATATCCCCGGCGTCGTACTGGCGGTAACGCTGTTGGGAATCATCAACAGCGGCATCGTCGCCTTGGGGATCGACGCTGACTATGCCGAAGTCGTAAAAGGCGCCGCCCTGCTGGGCGCCGTGTCGCTCGACCAGTTCTCGCATGAGGCCCGCGACCGGTTTCGCACGATGCTCGCCATCCGCGAGCGGGGATGAGGCGATCACGCTGCGAACGGCGCAGCTTTTTTTGCTTTGAGCTTGCGGCAGCGGTTAATTGTCATACAATTAACCGCGGGCCGTTTTTTCGTCAATGCATCTCCATAGGTCGGCGCTGGACCGAAGGCGCCGTCGGCTTCGCCCATATCCACGGCGTTCAACTCCTTCTTAAGGGGCACTCGATGAGTTGCGACATGCAACCTTCAATCACGGCATTGGCCAGCGCTAAGCTCTTCGCCGGCACGACGCTTCCCTGGGTCCTCGAAGCCAATGAGGCCGGCAGTGGCATGGCACGTGAAGACTTCCTCGCGTGGCTCGTCGATAACCGCCAGTCGATCGAAAACCGGCTTCACAGGCACGGCGCCGTTCTGTTTCGCGGCTTCAAAGCGCTTAAGGGCGCCGCGGATTTCGAAGCGGTCATAAAGGCCATGTCGCATAAGTTGCTCGATTATGCCGGCGGCACGACCCCCCGCAGCGCGGTCAGCGGCCAGGTAGTTACATCCACGGATGCGCCGCCGCATCTGACCATCGGCCAGCACCAGGAAATGAGCTATCTTGAGCCTTCGCCGAGCTTTCCCGACCCTACGCCAGACAAAGTCGCCTTCTTCTGCGAGGTGGAGCCGGCCGGCGGCGGCCAGACTCCGCTGTGCGACATGAGGACGGTGCTGCAAAAGCTCCCTCAGGACCTCGTCCGCCGTTTCGAGACGAGAGGACTTGTTCTTACGCGTCAGCTTCCCGAGACCAAGCAGGCTGGCTATGAAGTAACCTGGCCGACGATGTTCGGTACATCCGATCGCCAGGAGGCCGAAGCCTTCGCGGCGAAGCGGCGGTGGCGAATCGAGTGGACGGACGACGGCGGCGTTCGCGTGCACCAAAACCCCTCGCCGAGCACCCTGGTCCATCGGGTTACCGGCGAAAAGGTCTGGTTCAATCAAGCGCACCTTTTGCACCGGCATTATGCGCCGTGGACGGGCGACTTCCTTGGGCCCGCGGCCGATCAGCAGGCCGAGGCCGAGCGACTTCGCCCGGCTTTGTCGAAACGGTTCTTTTACCACTCGACCCACGCCGACGGCTCGGACATCATGATCTCCGACCTCGAAACGGTCCGGCAAACGATCGCTGAGACGATGACGATGTTCGATTGGAAGGTAGGCGACCTGCTCATTTGCGATAATAAGCTGGTATCTCACGGCCGGCAGCCCTACACGCCGCCGCGGAGGATTCTCGCGGCGCTGGCGGCCGATGATCGCGGCGAGAGGACCTAACTCGTTAACAGCGAGCCGATCGATGCACGACGCGTCGTAAGTCGCCGGGTGGGTTTCCGCACTAAGGAGATTGCTGCATGAAGGTGGCGCTCGAAGGAAAACGGGTCCTCGTCACAGGCGCTGCGCAAGGCATCGGAGAAGCAATCGCCGCCGTGCTTGCGGACAATGGCGCCCGCGTCGCCTACGCCGATATCAACGCGGACTTGGTTAAGCAAACTGCCGCGCGCGTTCAGGGCGCCATTGCGGTGACGATGGATATCACCCGGCAGGACTCCGTCGCCGAGGGCGTGGCAGAGGTCGTCCAACGTCTCGGCGGCCTGGATATTCTCGTTAACAACGCCGGGGTCAACACCGCCAAGCACCGCGTTAACATCGACCAGTTTCCGCTCGAGGAATGGCAGCGCATCGTAGACGTCGACCTGACGGGCACATACCTGGTGACCCAAGCCGTAGCCAAGGTGATGATTAGCCAGGGCGTGGGCGGGCGGATCGTAAACATCGCGTCGTCGCTGGGCATCGTCCCTGTCCGGCTCCAGTGCGCCTTCATCGCCGCTAAAGGCGGGCTAGTCCATTTGACAAAGGGAACCGCCATTGAATTGGCACCGCACAATATCCTGGTCAATTGCGTCGCGCCTGGCTCCACGCTCACCGCCGGAACAAAAGGACTCTACTACGGCGAAAACGCCACCGAGCGCGAGCGGGCTGAGCGGTTGTTGAGTCATGTGCCGTTGCGGCGACCAGGAACCTGCGAGGAGATGGCGCATGCGGTGCTTTTTTTCTGCGCTCCCGAGAGCGGCTATGTGACAGGTCAGGTTCTAGCTGTCGACGGCGGATGGACCGCCGGCGGATTCTTCCGCGATTTCTGATGCCGCGAACCTGCGGGCCGCGGCCGGACGTCGCGATGCGGTCGCAGCAGCCCGGCGCGACGCATATCGGATCATAGAAAACACCAAAATGCCATGTCATCTTCGTTTGTCATTCTCAGCGCGGAATTCCAACGCATCATCGGCGACGCGCCGAAGTTGGAACTGCTCTCCAGCGCATTCAAGTTCTCCGAAGGAGTGTGCTGGGTTCAGCGCGGGCAATTCCTGATAGTCAGCGACTTCTTGAACGACCGCATCATGCGCTGGACGCCCCAAGAGGGACTGAGCGTCTATCGGCAGCCCGCACAGACCGCCAACGGAAACGCCGTCGACGCCGAGGGCCGGCTCATTTCGTGCCTGACGCGCGGGCGATGCGTAGTTCGGCAAGAACACGACGGCTCGCTGACCGTGCTTGCCGATCGGTACCGCGGCCGCAAGCTCACTTCTCCCAACGACGTCGTCGTCAAAAGCGACGGCACGATATGGTTCACCGATCCCGACTACGGTTGGTTGATTCCGGAGTTCGGACATGGCGAGCCGCCGGAGCAAGACCGCAACCGCGTTTACCGTGTGGTCCCCGACACGGGCGAGATTACGGCCGTCAGCGAGGATTTTGACAAGCCTAATGGCATCTGTTTTTCGCCTGACGAGCGAACGCTATACGTCGGCGACACGGGCATGACGCATGGCGCCTTTCGGCCGCATCGGCTGATGGCCTTTGACGTCCGCGCCGACGGCTCATCGCTTTCCAACCCGCGCGTCTTCGCCGAGATCTCCCCCTGGGTGCCGGATGGATTTCGCTGCGACGTCGATGGCAACGTGTACGTCGGCGCGGGGGATGGCGTGCAGGTGTTTAACGCCGTCGGCGAAATGCTGGGCAAAATCCTGACGCCTGAAACGGTCGGCAACCTCTCGTTCGGCATGTCGGATATGCAAACGCTTTTTATCGGAGCGTCGAGCTCGCTCTGGGCCGTTCGACTCAACGCCGCCGGCGCGAAGTAGCAATAGCCGCGCTAACATCTCCCTTCTCAGTTACGCGCCTGGCACGACGTGCTTGAGTATGCCTGCCCGCATCCACTTCGTGAGCGACCAGCTTTGCCGGCATGATTCTCGCGGCTCCCTTTGTGGCGAAACCGAAAACAACTCAACGGTCAGCTTCGGCGGTTACGGATGACTCCGCGTCAGAGTCAGCGCGAGCCAAAAAGCTCCTCGGCCTCGCCGCGAAACCGCACAAGTTCTTCGTTCCGAGGTTGGTTTTCGTCCGTCCACCGGACGGCTCGCTCGTACCACGTGCGGGCTTCGTCCTGGTGACCCAGCTGCCAGTGCGCCATGGCGACGAAATACCAGTCGAACGCGTCGCCGCCGTTTCGGAGGTCCTGCGATTTCTGCAAAGCGTCGAGCGCCCCCTGCCAATCCCCGTTGCGGTACTGGGCCACGCCCAGCGTGTTCCACAGATTACCAACTTCAGGCTGAATCGCCACTGCTTGTTTCGCGAACTCCAGGGCGCGCACAGGATTGCGCTGCGGCTCGGGCGCGGTCGCCAAAATCCAGGCAAAGACGTTAAGCGCATTGGCGTTTCGTCCCGCGGCCTGCACGGCTCTCTCCCACTCGACATGCGCCTCAGCGCTGCGCCCCTTTGCGTCCAGAAACTTGGCCAGCGAACCATGGAGCTCGGCGCTGCCAGGCTGCAATTCCAACCCTTTTCGATAGACGCCGAGGATTTGGTCGTCAGGGGCGCCCGCCTGCTGTAGCGTCTGCGCATACTCAGTGAAATGGTCAGCGTGCGCGGGCGGCAGACTAATGGATTTCTCATGCTCAGCAAGGGCCTCGTCCAATCGCCCCAACTGCCGCAGGACATTGCCGAGATTGCTCCGCAGGCACGCGTTGTCGGGAACTGCGCGAAGGGTTTGTTGATAAACCTGCACGGCTTCTTCCAACTTGTCAAGCTGACGAAGCGAGTCCGCCAGTTGCGCGGCGGCTGACGCAGAATCGGGCAGAAGCGTTAGCGCTTCTCGAGCCGCTTCGGCGGCCTCCTCAACCTTCCCGTGCTGATTAAGAACCCTAGCCAGATTGCTTAGGGCGCGAGCGACCGCAGGGTCGTCCTTCAGCATCTTGCGAATCGCCGCCGCTTGCCGCAGCGATTCTTCCGCCTCCGGCAATCGGTTTTGATGCGCAAGCGCCAAGCCCATGCTATTCAGTGAAAACGCCACGTCGATATTGTCCCGATCCAAAAGCCGTCGCTGCGTGGCGAGGGCTTTTCGGGCCAGCGCCTCGGCCTCTTTCGCATCCTTTGTTAGTAAAATGAACGAGACGTAGCCTTGTGACCTCGCGGTTCGCAGATCTTCTTCACCAAATTGCTTCAAGCAGAAATC
The DNA here is from genome assembly GCA_003576855.1 of Planctomycetota bacterium. Lineage (GTDB taxonomy): Bacteria > Planctomycetota > Planctomycetia > Pirellulales > Lacipirellulaceae > Lacipirellula. The sequence goes on along the minus strand of QEVI01000070.1, from coordinate 4,198 downwards.
CAGCGACTCGTTCAACAGCTTGTGGCCGCGTGCCAGGTCGCCGGCGCTGGAGAGACTCCATCCGTTTGTATGCAGCGCATCGAGAACTCCATCGCGCAGCCTGTCGTCAGCGAAATCGTCGCGTCGAGCGGCCTCCAGCAATAGGTTCGCCGCCGCATCGTTTTCGCCGAGTTCCACGTGGAGTTGGACGCGCCTCAACATGGCGTCGAGCGTCGCCTTGTCGACGACCTTCGCGGCCGCCTGTATTTCGCCGCGAAGCAGCTCTTCCCATTCCGCGTGATCGCCTTTCGCTTTTAATACGGCTTTCAGCAGCGACAGCGCCGTGCCGAGGTGCCGGTGGCCCGCCGGAAAGCGCTTTTGCATGATGTTGAGCGTTTCTCGCAGCACCGTTTCCGCCTCGTCGTATTTCTTCTGATCGTTCAGCGACCGCGCAAGCGTCCACATGCCCCAGCCCGTTTCCGTGTGCTCTCGGCCATGCAGCTTTTGGTGCATTTGAACCGACTCGCGGGCCATCACTTCGGCTTCCGCCGGACGTCCTTGCGCGATCAGCGAATCCGCTAAGCCGTGTAGGATGTTTGCCGCCACCGGGTATTCGCCGCCGCTGGCGCGTGCCAGTGCTAGCGCCTCTTGCGCCACCGCGTCGGCCTGTTCATAGCGGGTCTGCGAAATCAAAAACCTCTGCAAGCTCCATTTCGCCTGCAACACCAGCGGCAGTTCCGCTCGATGCTCATCATAAATGCTGAGAGCCTCGCGGACGGCCTTTTCGGCGTCCTCGTAGCGCTGAGCCTCGGCGAGGTTCCACGAATAGTCGACGAGGCTTTCCGCGACTTTCGAATGGCGATTGCCAAACGCCCGTCGGCGAAGTTCTAGCGCCCGCGTCAAGTGCGGCTCGGCTTTCGCCGCTTCGCCCAGGCGCCAGTATGCCCGACCGACCGTCGCTCGAATCACCGCTTCCACTTCCGGCTGATCCTTGAGGTCGGCGCCGAACGATCCCGAAAAATCGTCCAGCAGTTGCCGAACGCTGTAATCGGTCCCCTTCAGTTCGTCGGGATTGGCTGATCCCAACATCTTCTGCAGCAGTCCCGAGACCGCGGTCGCCTTGGCCGTCTCAATCGTCGCCAGTCGTTCGCTCCGTCGGGTCTGTACGTTGCTGACGGCTAAGGCGGCGACCGAAACGGCTAGCGTGACGAAAAACGCCGCCGCGATCTTGTTGCGTCGAATGAACTTTTTCAGTCGATAACTGGCCGACGGCGGGCAGGCCTGCACCGGTTCATCGTTCAGGTATCGCTGAATGTCTCGCGCCAGGCCGTTGGTCGTCTCGTAGCGCCGGTTGCGATCCTTCTCCAGGCACTTCATCACGATCCAGTCCAGTTCGCCGCTCACCTCTCGGCTTAAGCGGGCCGGCTCGCTCCGCCGTCGCGCTGCGACCGTCGCCACCGCCCCGCCGGAACTTAGCCGCGTGCTCGGCCGCGGCGGCTCTTCTTCGTTGATGAGCCGCAGGATTTCGTCGAAGGCGGCGCTGCGCAGGCGTTCTTTTTCTAGCGGCGTCGAGCCGGTGAGCAGCTCGTACAACATGACGCCGAGCGAATACACGTCGCTCCGCGTGTCGACGTCGAGCTGATTAAACCGCGCCTGTTCGGGGCTCATGTACTCAAATGTGCCGACGAGCTGGCCGAACTGCGTGAACATCGTCCGCTCGGTTAGCTTTTGAGCGGTGGCCTTGGCGACGCCGAAGTCGATCACCTTCGGGACCGGCCTACCGTCGTACTCGGCGACCAACACGTTCGAGGGCTTCAGGTCGCGGTGAATGACGCCTTTCTGGTGGGCGTGCTGGACGGCATGGCAGACTTGCGTAAACAGCTCCAGTCGCTGCCGGATCGTAAGTTGCTGTTGGTCGCAGTAGTCGGTGATCGCCACGCCCTTAACCAGTTCCATTACGAAGTAAGGCCGCCCTCCCTGGGAATCTGGCTGCTCGGCCTGGCCCGCATGCCCAGCGATCTCCCCGCCAGGCTGCAAAGCCTGGCCTACCACTCCCGCGTCAAGCACCTTCGCAATGTTGGGGTGATCCATCAGCGCCAGCGCCTGCCGCTCGGCCTCAAAACGGGCAATCACTTGGCGAGTGTCCATGCCCGGCCGGACGATCTTCAAAGCCACCGTTCGTCGAACCGGTTCGCTCTGCTCGGCCATGAATACCACGCCCATGCCCCCTTCGCCGATCTGCTGCAACAGCTTGTACGGGCCAATGCGGGAGCTGGGACGCTCAGAGACCGTTGACAAGTCGGCGGTTGGCGGCAGGTCGGCCGCAGGCGATTCAAGAAAGCTCGACGCCTCTTCGTGGATTTGCAGCAGCTCTCGCATCCGCATGATCGCCGACGAATCGCCGCCACAGGCTTGCGCCAAGTATTCGTCGCGCACGGCGGCGTCCCCGATCCGGCGAGCGGCGTTGAAAACGGCCTTTTCGTCAATGGACTGGCTGGTCATAGCGGATCCCCTCTGGCCAGATGGCGGAGCCCCTATTCTTCAGTGCGGAATCCGGACCGACGGGCCCTAACGAAATCCAAGGTGATTTGGTTGCTACTGGTCAACAGTGGCTGGCGCCGCCCGCCGAAAGCTGCCGCTTCAGCCAGGCCTTGGCGTACGCCCAATCGTTTTCCGCCGTTGCGGTTGAAACTGATAATGCGGCGGCCGCTTCCGCAACGGTCAGCCCCGCGAAGAACCGTAGCTTAACGATCTGGGCGGCACGAACGTCTCGCGCCGCCAACTGCTCAAGAGCTTCGTTCAGGGCCAATATCTCCAACTGATCGGCCGACGTCGCCGGCTCAGCCGACGACAAAACAACCCGCTGGTAGTTGCCGCCGTGACGCCGGCTCTGTTTGCGTCGCGCTTGGTCGACGAGAATCCGCCGCATGGCCTCGGCGGCCGCGGCGAAGAAATGGCCGCGGCTGTTCCAGCTTTGCGGTTGGCCGCCGACGAGGCGCACGTAGGCTTCGTGAACCAGCGCCGTGGCCTGCAGCGTCTGGCCGGGCTTCTCGCTGGCCAGTCGCTGCGACGCCAGGCGGCGCAGTTCGTCGTAGACCAGCGGTAGCAGGCGCTTCGCCGCCGACGGATCGCCGGACTCCAACTGCGAGAGGACTTGCGTCACGTTGGGCATGCTTCGATCGGCCAGGAATTAGCCGATCATTGTGACAATTCGCGGATTAAATGTCGAATTTCCGCGCTGTTCTGCCATTATTGAGCCTGCGATTCCCCCTTCAGGTTCTTCCCGACCAGGATCGAGTTATGAACTGGCGTCCGAACCGGCGCTACGGCGTCGCCGTCGCAGGAGATACTCCGCCAGCAGCGTCTCGAAGCGCCGCCGGGCCCGGTCGGACCAGTGGGTCGCCGCAGCGGCGGAACGACGGCTGAAGTAGAGCGCCTTTGGGTCGATGAGCGCGTCAAAGGCGTCGTCGACATCCTGGTCGTCGCCCAGACCGGCGTGAAAACCGGCCGCCGCCAAAAAGAGCAGATAGTGCGTCACGGCCAGTTCCGCCGCGGCCTCGTCGCGGACGTCTTCCCACACCGATTCCGGCACGTTCCTCGCCTGCGACGGATCGCCGAGGTAGGCCGCCAGCCGTTGCCGCTACTGGGACGCCAGCCGGCTGAGCCGGACGGCGAACTCTCCATCGGCGTCGTAACGGTTAGGCAGTTGCATCTAGAATTCGCCCCCGCAGTCACACGCTTCGTAGATCAGCGCAGGTCGACTCCGAACAAGTCCGACAGATAAGCTTCCCAGCGCGTCATGGCGTCGCTTGGCGGCGTGGTCTCGGTAGCGTCGGCCGATGGATTCGCTGGCGGGCTCGTCGCCCGGGTTGGTCCGTCGGTCAGGTCGCCTGGCTTCAATGAGGCCACGGTTGGGTTACCGCGGAAATGCGGCCAGCGTTTGGCTGGACGCCGCGGGCGGGAAGCTTCAATGTGGCCGCGGTTGGGTAACCGCGGAAATGCAGCTCGCGGCCACGACCGGCAGCACGTAGACGCGACTTCAATGTGGCCGCGGTTGGGTAACCGCGGAAATGCCGTTCAGCCTCCATCGCTCGTAAGGAATCTCGGACTTCAATGTGGCCGCGGTTGGGTAACCGCGGAAATGTCTCTGCAAGACGAGTGCTTTCCAGAGCCGAAGCCACTTCAATGTGGCCGCGGTTGGGTAACCGCGGAAATGCCG
>QEVI01000069.1 GCA_003576855.1 Planctomycetota bacterium | reverse complement strand
CTCGCCGATCTCGCCGGACTGTTCTACAGCGACGATTGGGACCACTACTGGAACTGAACCGAAAATCAAAACTTGCCACAATCCGCGACTGCACCCCGCGCGACCGCCAACTGGCGAATTGGATGCGGCGCGACTATAACGTCGTAGTCGAACCACTTCATCCATCAGGCTGCTCGCTATGGCAATTCGCACCGGCGCTCAACTTACGATCGTCGCCATTTCTGTTATCGGCGCGTTGGTTCCATTCACGCCGGCGCGTGCGGCGGATAAACGAGCGGCGGAATACCTGGTTTACATCGGCACGTACACGCGCGACGACAGCCAAGGGATCTACGTCTGTTCCTTCGATACAAATACAGGCGAACTGGGGCCGCCGCGCGTCGCCGCTTCTGCTGCGGATACGAAGATCAAGAACCCGTCGTTCCTGGCGATCCCGCCGGGCGGCCAGCGGCTCTACGCCGTCAGCGAGGTCGATGACCACCCTGCCCCTGGCGGCGGCGCCGTGGCGGCGTTTTCGATCGGCGCAGACGCGGCGCTGACGCTCTTGAACCATCAGCCGTCGGCGGGCGCCGGGCCGTGCCATCTATCGCTCGACCGCGACGGACGAACGGCGCTGGTCGCCAATTACGGCAGCGGCTCCGTCGCCTCGCTGCCGATCGGGTCCGATGGAAAGCTCGCCGCGCCGGTTTCGACAATGCAGCATGAAGGCTCAAGCGTCAATCGCCAGCGGCAGGAAGCGCCCCACGCCCACTCGATCAATCTCGATCCGAAGAACCGCTTCGCGCTGGCCGCCGATCTCGGCACAGACGAGGTCGTGAGCTACCGCTTTAACGCCCAGAGCGGTGCACTGGAGCAAAACGACGCGGGGACGTTCAAGACGCCGGCGGGCGCCGGGCCGCGACATCTCGCCTTCCATCCCAACGGCCGCTGGGTTTACGTCAACGGCGAGCTTATTAGCACCATCATGGCGCTGGATTACAACGACCAGAATGGTTCGTTGGTACTCAGGCAGCAAGTCAGCACGCTCCCGGAGGATGTTGACGCCAGTCAAAACACGACCGCGGAAGTGCAGGTCCATCCCAATGGCAAAACGCTGTACGTCTCCAACCGAGGGCACGACAGCATCGCCATGTTCGCCATCGACGCCGAAGAGGGCAGCCTCCGGCCGCTCGGCTATCATCCGACCGGTGGTCACACGCCGCGAAACTTTGGCATCGACCCTACAGGCGCCTGGCTCGTGGCGGCCAATCAAGATTCGGGAACCGTGACCGTGCATCGCATCTCAGACGACGGGACGCTTTCAGCCACTGAGCGGCAAGCGGCGATTCCCTGGCCGGTCTGCGTCAAGTTTCTAGCGCGCTGACAGTAATCTAGAACGGCGTCGCACAATGAGTCTCGGCGGGCAGGCAGCCGTTCGGGGGCAGTCTGTTCGGCGCCGAGATTTTGCTGGAAATTGGCCGCGCGATCCTCTTCAATGGACCAGGTGCTCGTTGCTCGACGCGGGCAGATCGGGCCCGCCGCATCGATTAACAAAGCGGCTGGGGCGGCTGAATTTCTCACGAGTGCAAAAAAGCGATAACCCGTAGCGCAGTTGAGCAATAGGACGCCGCGGCGCGCGGGGCTAAGCTGAACGATGCTTCCGGTTCAGTGGGATGCGAGGTTTTTCCATGTTACGACTGATGACCGTCGCTGGGATCACGTTTGTCGGTGTGGCGTCGCTGCCGGCCCCAACGTCCGGAGCTGCCGAGCGTCCCGTGGACACGGCGGCGCTTAAACGGCTCGCTGAGCAGGTTGAGCCAGGGCTCCAGGGCGACGCCAGGCGGCTGGCGGCGTACGTGGATTACTTCCGCCACAAGCTCGTGAGCGACATCCGGCTATTCGCCTTTTCGGTGACGGCCGAAGCCGAGGGTTCGCGAGGCGTCCGCCTGGCAGGCTACGTCGAATTCCCTGAAACCCGCGCGGCGATCGGCGAGTACCTCTCCATCCTCGGCTTCGAGCCGGTGCACAACGGGCTTGAAACGCTGCCGGCGCCGGAACTGGGCGACAAGCGGTTCGGGTTTATCAAGTCGTTCAATGCGCTCTCTTACGCTGAACCGGCCGAGAAGGAAGTGGTCACCGACTGCCTGCTGGGGGACCACCTGTTCTTGCTGCGCGAGGAGGACGGGCGCCTGCTGGTCCACGGCGGCGACGGTTACATCGGTTGGGTGGCGGCCGAAGACGTGCATCGAGTGGAAGAAGCTGCTTTCGCCGAGTATCTGGCCGGCCCGCGGGTGTTCCTGCTCAAGAACCAAGAATCGCCGGGACCAGGCGGCTTCGAGGCCCCTGCCGGCGGCCGGCTGAAGTTCGTCCGCGACGAAGGCGACGATTACATCGTTCAACTTCCCGACGGGAACGCGGGGCGAGTTGCCAAGTCGCACGGTGAGCTTCGCCACCCGCCCGAAGCGCGCATCGACGTTATTTGCGACGCTGCCAAAGAGCTGCTGAACACTCCCTACTTGTGGGGCGGCAAAACCAAGAGCGGCGTCGATTGCTCAGGGCTGGTGCAGGTCTCCTTCGCCTCCGGCGGCGTGAGCGTCCCCCGCGACGCCGACGAGCAGTGCCACATGGGCCAGCTTACCGGCACGCGGTGGTCGCGCGCTGCCATGCGGCGCGGCGACACGCTGTACTTTATCAACGCCAATGGTCGGGTCAGCCACACGGGCCTGTACCTGGGCGAAGACCAGTTCATTCACGCCGTGTCGCCGGTGGTGCGCATCAACAGCTTCAATCCCAACGACAAGAATTACGACGCCGCCCGCGACGCATCCTTTGCTTTCGCCCGCCGCCTGTGGGAATGACCATCCGCTGCGCGGGCCGTCTTTCAATCATCTCGCCTGGTGGGATTTTCGCATGATACCAGCACTTCGTTTCGCGGCGCTTTGCACGTGTTCATTGGGTTTCGCGAGAATATCGTTCGCCGCCGACGTCGGCGAGCCGCTCAAGCGCAGCGGCGACGAAATCATGGTCTGCGGCCAGCTTTTTCACACGACCGCGCCGGTCGTCTTGTGGACCGATCCGGGCGGATATGATGCGTACCGGATCGAGCGCCGCTTCGCCCCGCTCGAAAAAGCCGGCTGGGCCGAAACGGTGAAGGAACTGCCGGACTTCAGCTCCAGCGGCCCGGCACGCTACGGGATGCGGCTGGACGGGCTTTCGGCCGACCAGGTCGAACAGGTCCGCGGCGGCGGCTGGCCGCTTCCGTTGCTTCAGGAAGTCGTCGATCAGTTCGTCATTCATTACGACGTGTGCCCTGTGAGCCAGACTTGCTTCAAGGTGCTGCACGATCATCGCAATCTGAGCGTCCACTTCATGCTCGACGTCGACGGCACGATCTACCAGACGCTCGACCTGAAGGAGCGTGCCCGCCACGCCACGATTTCCAACAGCCGCTCGATCGGCGTGGAGATCGCCAACATGGGCGCCTATCCGGTCAAGGAAAAGCAGACGCTGGAGAAGTGGTATGCAGCGCACGATGGCGGCGAAATCCGTCTACGCCCCGCCAAGGCCTATGACGAGCTTGGCGTGCGGACGCCGTCGTTCGTCGGCCGCCCGGCGCGGCAGGAGCTGATCACCGGCGAAATCCAAGGCCGGCAGCTCGCCCAATACGATTTCACGCCGCAGCAGTATGCATCGCTGATCAAGCTCACGGCGACGCTGTGCCGCATCCTTCCCAAGATCAAGTGCGATTATCCCCGCGATGAAAGCGGCAAGCTCATTCCTCGCAAGCTCGACGACGATGCCTGGCGGCAGTACCAAGGGGTGCTGGGCCACTACCACGTCCAGCTCAACAAGACCGACCCCGGCCCGGCGTTTCAATGGGACAAGGTCATCGACGGGGCTCGTGAACTAATGCCGTAGAACACAGGACTGCGTCCTTTGAACGAAGGGGATGGGAAACCGACCGGAGTGTATTCAGGGGCCACGGCGCCGGTTAAGCTACCAGCAGGCGCGCCGAGGCGTGCGATTGCTGCTTTTCCAAGGAACCGAGAACGTGGCCGACAATCCTCCGGAGAAAACCCGCGCGCCGCTTGACGTCACGGCCATCAGCCGGCGGATCATTGCCAATGTCGAACAGGTGATCGTCGGCAAGCGGGCGCAGATCATCCACGTGCTGGTGGCCTGGTACTGCGAGGGGCACGTCCTGCTGGAGGACGTACCCGGCGTTGCCAAGACGATGCTTGCGCGGGCGTTTGCCCGCTCGGTCGGCTGCACGTTCAAACGCATCCAGTGCACGCCCGACTTATTGCCGACCGACGTAACAGGCGGCTCGATCTTTAACCAAAAGCTCAGCGAGTTCGAGTTTCGTCCGGGCCCGATTTTCGCGCAAGTCGTTCTGGCCGACGAAATCAACCGCGCTACCCCTCGCACGCAAGCGGCGCTGCTGGAAGCGATGGCCGAGGGCTCGGTCACCATCGACGGCGCCACGCATCGGTTGCAGCCGCCGTTTCTGTTAATTGCCACGCAGAACCCGATCGACCACGAGGGCACGTTCCCGCTGCCGGAAGCCCAGCTCGACCGTTTTCTCGTGAAGCTTTCGCTCGGTTATCCGCAACTCGACGAAGAAGTCCAAATGCTCGATATGCTGAAGCGCGAGCATCCGCTGGAAAAGGTGCAGCCGGTTCTCACGGCCGAGCAGCTTGCCGCGTGCCAACGGGCGGTACGAACGGTGCACGTCGACGCGAAGATTCGCCGCTACATCGCCGAGATCGTCCACGCGACGCGGGCCCACCACGACGTGCGGCTCGGCGGCAGCCCGCGGGCGTCGATCGCCCTGTACCGCACCGCGCAGGCCGTCGCGGCCATTCGCGGCCGCACCTACGTGGAACCGGACGACGTGAAGCAAATGGTGCAGTCCGTGCTGGGCCATCGCATCATCCTGCAGCCGGAAAGCCGGCTGCAGAACGTCACGGTCGCTGAGATACTTACCGACGTCATGGATGAAACGAAGGCGCCGCTGATGGAGGCGCCGGCGGCGGTGCGCACTTAGAGAGCAATTGGGGGCGGAGCGTGTACTTGCTGCAGCCCCGACCTGGCCAGGTCGGGGCTAAGCGCCGCGTACTGGTGTGGCTATGCGTTGGCTTGTCATCGCCGCTGCCGTACTGCTGCTCGCCGTGGCGCTCGACTTGGGCCTGTTGGCCTACGCGATGTACGCGCTGATCGGCGTGATCGTCGTCAGCCGGCAGCTTGCCGACGCGTGGTCGACCAGTCTGGCGGCGGTTCGAGAAGTCAACCGCAATCGCGTCAAGATCGGCGAGTCGATCGCCGTCGTCATTACGCTGGAGAATCGGGGGCGCCTGCCGGTTCCATGGCTGCTGCTGGAAGACCTCCTGCCGCGCCGGGCGCTGATGTTCGAGCCGCCGAACTTGAAGGTCGTTGGTCGGCGCCTGCAGCTCGTTTCGTTCCACGGCCGCGCGCGGAAGACGGTTCTCTACCAAGTGACGTGCAACCGCCGGGGTTACTATCAACTCGGGCCGCTGGTGGCCGAAACGGGCGACGTCTTCGGCCTGTACCGGCGTTATCGAGTGCTGACGGAACCGACGTTCGTGCTGGTCGTGCCGGAAGTGATTCCGCTGGCGGGCTACGATATCGCCTCGAGGCGTCCGCTGGGCGAGGTTCGTATGACGCACCGGTTGTTTGAAGATCCCACGCGCATCGCTGGCGTGCGGCAGTACCAGGCGGGCGATCCGCTCAACCGGATCCATTGGGGCGCCACGGCCCGCACGGCAATGCTTCATAGCAAGGTGTACGAGCCTTCGACCGTGGCGGGGGCGACGATCCTGCTCGACTTCCACGAGCAATCGTTCGTTGCGAAAGACGAACCGGTTCGTTCAGAACTGGCCGTGACGGCCGCCGCCTCGATTGCCGGCGCCACCTGTGAAATGGGGCAGCAGGTGGGCTTGGCGACTAATGGCCGCGACGCCGCCGACCGGATCCGCACCGAAGGCTGGAGCCACGAGCAGCTTTACAATCGCAAGGCGGCGCTGGCCGCCGGCATGCGCGACAAGAGCGAGCGGCTGCGACCGATCATCGTGCCGACGAACAACAGCCCGACGCAACTGCGACTGATTCTGGAAACGCTCGGCCGCGTGGAAAAGACCGACGGGCTCACCTTCCCGCAGCTCGTGCATGAAAGCTCCAGTCGCTTGCCGCGCAGCGCGACGGTGATCGCTATCCTGACAACCGCGACGCCGGCCGACGCCCTCGCCCTCGGCGGCCTGCGGCGGCGAGGACTAGCGGTAACCGCTATCATCAACGTATACGATGAGTACGATTTCGCCCGCCTGGCGGGGCCGCTCGTCGCCCAGCAGATCGACGTGCGACACCTCCGCGATCGGGCGGCGATACCGCACGTGTGTTTACGGGCGATTGCACGATAAACTGTGCTGTCGATGGGTTTCGAGAATGCAACGCGACGCGAGCTTTCGCAATTCAGCACGCTCTCCGGGGAGAGGGCTTGTGCGGCATGGTTGAAGCGTGCAGCCGCTTCGGCCCCGACCTGGCGAGGTCGGGGCTACGGGGATGGGCCCCGCTTCGCAGTAGTTCGCTTGCCGCACACCGTCGAGGGAGGGGTAGATCCCTATGGCCAAGCTTCGCATGACTAACGCCGACTATGTCGCCATCGCCGTCAGCCCGGCGCTGGTCATGGGGCTGGTCGGGAGCCTGGTCTTCTTTCTGATCGAGGTGTTGTACGTCGGCGACTACCCGCTGCGGCTGAATTACGTGTTTGCGCTGTTCGTGTTCGCCACGGTGCTGATCGCGCGGATTGCCATCGAGCTGGGGTCCGAACTGGCGGCCATGTACAGCATCCCGCTGGGACTGGTGACGTTTCTCGCGTTACAGCGGTTCGTCGAGCACCCCCACTCGTTCAGTTGGCTGATCAACCTGGCGTTGCTGTCGGTCGTGTGGTGGTGTGCGCACAAGTTGACGTGGGACTCGACGCTCATCGACGACAATGAGGACTCCTCCGGCGAGGGGCTGCTCGGTCGCGTAGGCATCGATGAGTCGGATGACCGCGGCGGCGATCGCCCGACGGCAGCCGATAACGAACTGCTGGCCGGCGACGCGGCGGCCGCCGCGCGGTCATGGCGCCAACGCCTCTTCGGCGCCAAGAAGGGTCCGCACACGCCCGGCATATGGGTTCTGTACTTCTCGGTAGCCGCGTTGCCGCTGTTCGGCATCGGCCAAAGGTGGATCCCGGCGAGCGACGTCGGGCGGCGTCGGTACGTCTTCGGCCTGTTGGCCGTGTATGTGGCCGCCGCGCTGTCGCTGCTGGTGACCACCAGCTTCCTCGGCCTGCGACGCTACCTCCGCCAGCGGCGGGTCGAGATGCCCGCGCCGATGGCGGTAACGTGGGTGTCGCTCGGCGCGGCGCTCATTCTGCTGGTGATGATCGCCGCGGCGCTGCTTCCGCGCCCCAAAGCCGAGTACGCGCTGGCGCGGCCGCCGTGGCAAGCCGGATCGCCGAGCGACCGATCGGCCAATCGCGTTAGTATCGGCAAGGAAGGAACGGTCGACGAATCAGTCGCGAACCGCGTCACCGGCGACAACCGGGACGATGCGCCGCTCGGCGATGACGTCGGCGTTGACGGCCAATCTTCGGCGCCGTCCGAGCAAGGCGAGAAACAGTCGCCATCCGCCGAACCTCCTTCGATTCCACAGCGCCAGCAAGAAGCAGAACGCTTCAGCAACCAAGCCGAGTTGTCAACCGAATCAAGTGACCAATCGACCGAGGACATATCCGGCCAGCGGCGGGGCGACCCGTCGCCGTCCAGCAGCGAGCCGCGAGGGGCATCCCCGCAAGCCGGCAGCGAGGAATCCGCAGAATCGTCGCCGCGATCATCGGACTCGCAGCAGCAGTCATCGGAAGAGCACGATGCTCAACCAGGGCAGGGGGACCAGCCGACCGAGGGCGACAACGCGGGCGACCAAAAAGGCGGCTCGTCGCTGCGTGAAATGTTCGAACATCCGCAACAAGCGCCGCAACCGCCGTCGATCGTGCGGGCCACGGTCTCTTCGCTAACAAACCTGTTGAAGCTGATCCTGTACGCCCTGCTCGCACTGGCGATTCTCTACCTCGCGTGGCGTTACCGCGCGGAGATCGCCCGCGCATGCGGCGAGATCATTCAGCAACTGCGCGACTTTTTGGCCCGCCTGTTCGGCCGCCGCGACGCCCCGCTCGCCGAGGGGGACGGAGCCCCGTTGGCCGCCGCGCTGCGCCGCCGGACCTTCGCGGAGTTCACCGACCCGTTTCTCACAGGCCGGCATCAACAACTGCCGCCGGCGGAACTGGTGCGCTACACGTTCGAGGCCTTTGAAGCCTGGGCCAGCGACCACGGCTGTCCACGCACGGCGGGCCAGACGCCGCACGAATTGCTCCGCCACGCCGTGCCATCGCGCTCGGCGATGTACGAGCCGGCCAGGCTGCTGGTTCGCTTGTACAGCGAAGCGGCCTATGCGTCGCAGCCGGTAGCCCGTGAAGCGGCGGGCGGCCTCCGCGAGCTATGGCATGTGATGTCGTCGACTGGCCGCGACCGGCGGGCGCCCACGCTGCAATTGGATTGACCATGGCGACGCGACTGCGACTCTACGCCCTTTGCCTTCCGCCGCTGGCCTTGGCCGTGCTGGATGGCGCGTTGACGCTGGCGGGCCAGTCGGAGGCCTATTGGGCCGGCGACTACCGCCAGGTAAACGAAATGTCGCCGACGTTTCATCACCTGCTAACGAGCCATCCGCTGGCGTTCGCGGTGGGGTTCGCGGCGTGGATGGCGGTGTTCGTCGGGCTGATTCTGCTGCTGCCGGCGACCCTGGCGCTGCTGGTGGCGATCGCAGTGACGTTCGGCCACACGGCCGGGGCGGCGACGTGGCTGCTATGGCGATTTTACTTCGGCTACCAGGCGTGCAACCTGCTGATCCTTGTCTCGGCGCTGCTGCTGACGCTGGCCATAAGAATCGGCTGGCCGGCGAATCCAACGGAAGCCCAGCGCCTATTGGCCGCCAGGCCGCTGTGGCGCTGGACGTTGATTGCTGCGCTTGGAGCGCTGGGCGTCTGGCTCTTTCTCTGGCCGCGTGCGGCGTGATCCGGTGGGGAGACCTCCGTGTCGTGAGTCCTTGCGTGCGTTTGCCGCACACGGCTACGCCGCACCGAACTTCGGCCGTGGCGGGCGTGTCGCCATGGAAAGCCGACTCGGCCGAACGTCGCTGCCACCCGATGGGGGGCGCGGGAATGCGCACCGACGAACTACCCGCGCAGCGCCCAGCGCATTATCTCAGTGAACTTCGGCGACTTGCCTTGCCAGAGGATGCCGATGCGGAAGACGCGCCCCGCCAAAAAGACGCCGACGGCGGTCGCGACAATCAGCAAGGCGAGGCTCGCCAGCAACTGCCACGGCGGCACGACCGCATCGGACGCCAGGCGGAGCGTCATCACCAGCGGGGCCGAGGGCGGAAAGAAGGACCCCCACACGGCAAGCGGGCCGTTAGGTTCGCGGACGATTTGCAGCCAGCCGAACAGCGGAAGGGCGATCAGCAGCCAGATCGGCAACAGCAGCGATTGAGCCTCCTTGGCCTGCGTCACCGCGGCGCCGACGGCCAGGAAGATGGCGCCGAACAGCAACACGCCGATGATTTGAAACACGAGAAACCACGGCACGAGGTCGGTCGGAATCAGGTCGAGCCAGCCCTTGTAGCTGGCGGCGGCGTAAAGACCGACGGCGTAAATCGCAATCGCCGAGAGCGAGCCGGCGATGTTGCCCAGCAGCTTGCCGAGCATCAGTTGGAACGAGCTCACCGAGCCGAGCAACACCTCGGCGATGCGGTTGTTCTTCTCCTCCATGACGCCCTCCAGCAGCGGCTGAGCGGAAAGGAGGATGACCATGAACATCAGCATCATGAAACCGGCCGGCACGAAGATCCCGGCGAGACCGCCGCGTTGTTCGGCGCCGATGACCTTTCCCTCGGCGGACTGTTTGAACAGACCCAGCGGCGTCACGGCCACCGGGGCGGTAGCGCGGCGGACGACGCCCGGATCTAGGTTTAGCGCCGCGAGCCGCCGGGCCGTCACGGCTTCGGTCAGGGCTTGTTCGAGCCACCGTCGCTCTTCGGCGAGCATGGCATTGGGAGCGTAATACCGAACCTGCCGTTGGGAAGCCTCGGCGTCCGGCTGCAGCAGCGCGGCGGGGATTTCGACGAAGGCTCGCAGCGCTTCGGTCCGCACTCGTTCGGAGAGGGTCATGCGATCGGCGTCGGCGAGCTGCGGCGAAGGGAACTGCTCCAGCACGTATTTCGCGGCAGCGCCGCCGCTTTGAGCGGCCATGGCGTTCCGCTGGGCGACGGCCTGCTCTAGATCGGCATACAACTGGCCGCCCGTGCCGTCGACGATCGCGATCCGCTTCTCGCCGGCTTGGGGGACGCGCTCCATCCACTGCGCCACGATGATTCCGCCGAACATCAGCAGCGGCATCAGCGTGATCGAGATGAGAAACGCCTTGGTCCCCACCATGGCGGCGTATTCCCGTCTGGCGATGGTGAGAACCTTCCGCATTACTCCGCCCCGTGCTCTTGAGAACGCGGCCCGGCGATTTCGACGAAGATATCGTGTAACGTCGGCCGCAATAGCTCGAAGTGCTCGATCGTCCGCACGGCGGTCAATTGCCGCAACACCTCTTGCGGTTGCCAGCCTTCGGCGAGCGTGCAGATGCAATGCCGCTGGTGCGGAGTACACGACGCAACGCCAGGGAGCGGCTCCGGCAGCGACTGGCCATCGGCAAGGCGCAGCCTGATTCGGCTGACGGGGTATCGCCGCTGGATGTCCGAGAGCGTGCCGTCGAGCACCTTGCGCCCTTCGAAGATCATGAGGATCGTGTCGCACATCTGCTCGGCGACGTGCATATCGTGCGTGGAAAAGACGATCGTCGCGCCGCGCTCGCGCAAGCGCCGCACGCCGGCGGTCATTAGTTCGAGATTGACCGGATCGAGTCCCGCGAACGGTTCATCGAGTATCACCAATTGCGGCTGTGCAATCACCGCGGTGATGAACTGGATTTTCTGGGCCATGCCCTTGGAAAGCGAGTCGATCCGCTGGTCGGCGAAGCTCGTCGCGTCGAGCAGTTCCAGCCACTCGTCGATGGCCGGCCGGCAGTCGTAACAGCCCTTTAGCCGCGCGAAATATTCGATCACCGCGCGGGCCTTCATCCGCTTGTAAAGGCCGCGCTCCTCCGGCAGATAGCCAAGCCGATCGTCGGCAACGCTGCCGGAATCGCCGCCGAGCACGACGACGCGGCCGGCATCGGGCTGGTAGATCCGCAGTATCAGCCGTAGCGTCGTCGTCTTGCCTGAACCATTGGGGCCGATGAAGCCGTAAATCGAGCGTTCGGGTACGGCCAAGTCGAGCGAGTTGACGGCGACCTTTTGGCCGAAAGTCTTGGTGACTCCGTGAAGCTCGACCGAATTGGCCATGGAACGACGCAGCTTTGGCTGTGCGGCCTGGCAGCCGCGGATACGTGCCGTGGGTTTAGCGACCTACGGGCGGTCGGGGTCGTTTGCGAAAGCCGCCGGGGTCAAAACCACCGAGCGTCGGGCAACCCGACCCCCGTGCCCCCTTGCCCCCGCTGGTTCCTCATTCGACGCCCATCAGACGTCGCAGCGTGTAGGCTTCGAGCGCCTCGTAGTCGCGGGCTTCGATGTACTGCTGCTCTAACTTCGTATCCCGCGAGCGAACCTTGTCTACCAGATGCAGAAAAATCTCGCGGCTGTTCGTCAGATGGGCCGTGGACTTGTCCTGCTTTTGCGTGCGCATCGCCTTCACGTCGAGGCCGACGAATTCGCCGCGGCGGCCGTAGCCGGCTTCTTCCAACACGCGGACCTGATTGTAGGCGCTCCGCAGGTTGGCCGCGCCGAACGACTTGTCCTGATCGTATTTCAGGCCGTTCTGGTCGTTCAGATGGACGCTTGCGAGCTTATCGTGGGCCAAGGCGAAGGCCATTTCATCGGACGGATCGAGTCCGGCGAGTACGGCATGGGCCGTTTCGATGAGCCCGCTGACGCGCCGAGGATCGGCCGAAGCGTACGCCAGCGCGATGGCGTGGCCGATGGTCGGCACATAGGCGTGATCCATCGGCTCATTGGGCTTCGGTTCGATCCAAAGGTTGATTTCCTTGTCGTAGTCGAGCATCGCGTTGATTGCTTCCAGCAGCCGCCCGTACGCGGTACGGGCGTTCTTCGCCTCGCGCACATAGGTGCCCTCGCGGGCAAGCCACAGGACGATGTTCTTGCAGTCGAGCGCGCGGGCGACGTCGATGCACCGCATGCTGCGGTCGAGGGCGTATTGCCGATCGGCGGCGCTGTTGGACGTGTAGCCGCCGTCGATGGTGTGGGGATCGAACCACAGCCGCGGCGCGACGAACTCGGCGGCGAGCCCGCGGTCGGCGAGGGCCTTGCCGACGCTACGGGCCTTGTCGACGATCTGCTGGGGCGAGAAGTCGTTGATGTTCTCGACCGCGTCGTCATCGTGGAATTGGACGCCTTCAAACCCCAGTGGCCGGTACCAATCGAGCTTTTCGACTAGCGAGTACGGCGAACGCACCATCGGCCCGAACGGATCGGCGCCTTCGCTGATGTTCCACGGACCGAAGGAAAAGCGGTAATTGACGGGTTCAGTCACGGTGAAGTTCTCCGAGTATCGAAGGCGCCGGCGGCCTCGCAGCGGCTGCAAGGGCATGTGCCAGGCATGGGAGTCAGCGAGCCCAAGCGACGCTCAAGATAGCGGAAACGGCGTCGCGCCGCGAGCGGTCGCATGAAAGGAGCGCTAGAGCGCGCCCAAGCCCCGACCAAGCTTGGTCGGGGCTGCGGCCAAACTGGTCGGGGCTGCGGCCAAACTGGTCGGGGCTGCGGCCAAACTGGTCGGGGCTACGGCCAAACTGGTCGGGGCTAGAGCGCTCCACTTCGCCACGCGCCGGCGATGGCGTTATGCAGCGACGCTGATTACGCTGACGGTATGCAGGTTCTAAAGTACAACGGCTTTAGGCTATCGGCGGGCGGCTTCCTGGTTTTCTGCGCTGCGGTGCTTGCCGCACGGCCGGCGGCCGCCAACGGCGAAAAGCTCTACGGCGTCCACTGGTGGGACTATAACAACGGATGGCAAGTCGGCGCCGGCGCCACGGGCGGCTGGTCGGTCGAAACGGTCGTCACGCATTCGGCGCCGTGGTGGCAAGCGGCGTTCTTCCGACCGCTCTACGATTCGGTGACCACCAGTCACGGCGCCGCAATCATCACCCGCATCGACTACGACTGGGGCGAAACCATACCGGCGCCGAGCAACCCTGACCGCGCCGGCTGGGCCGCGTCGGTTGTGGGCGTCGTAAACGCCCTAGCGAGCGACCACGCGCGGGTGTGGATCGTGGGGAATGAACCCAATCTCCTGGGGGAAGGCCGGGGCTGGGCCGACAACCGTATCACGCCGGCCGGTTACGCTGCGGCGTACCACGAGCTCCGCACGGCGATTAAGGCGGTTCGTCCCAACGACGAGGTGCTCGTGGCGCCGCCGAGTCCCGGCGGCATCGTCGCCGGCGTCCGCTGGATGGCCGGCAACGACTGGCTCGGCCAGACGATCGACGCCATTGGCGGCATCGAAGGCGCGGGGATCGACGGCTTTGCGATCCACGCCTACGGCAATCCGGCGGCCGGCGCGAGCGCGGCCGTACAGAGCTTTCACAACGACTATGCGTCGCAACTGGCGGTGATTGACTCGCGCGGCTATGTGGACCGGCCGGTTTACATCACCGAGTGGAACCGCGCGACGAGCACCACCGGCAACCTCGCGGCAAACGAGCAGGTAACGGCCGACTTCATCCGCGGCTCGCTGGCCGACGTCCACGCCTGGAACCAGACGCCCGGCAAGCACAACATCGTGTCACTCAGTTGGTTTGTTCAGAACCAAGACTACGGCGGGTGGACGCCTTACTCGCTCGAACACTGGCAGAGCATCGGCAACCCCGTGGGCCATGGCGGCGACCTGTGGACGGCCTTCCTGGCAGGGGCGAACTACCCGGCCGGACTTAAGGGAACGCGGCCGCTGTCGGGACCTTGGGGCGGCGACTTTGACGAAGACGGCGACGTGGACGGCGCGGACCTGATGATCCTGCAGCGAAGCTACGGCGTCGCCAACCCGCGCGGCAGCCGTGGCGACGCCAACGGCGACGGCGTCACCAACGCCATAGACCTGGGCATCTGGGCCAGCCGGTACGGTTGGACGGCCTCGGGCCATGCCGCAGGACTGGCCGTATCGGAGCCAGTCTGTCTAGTTTTAGCCGCCGGATGGTGGGTCGTCTTGCGAACGAGACCGTGGGGCTTACGCTTTGCGAGAGGCAGTTCATCTCGCGGATGCGAAATGGCTACACCGAAGTGATCGCGGCGATGCGTTGTGCGTAATAGCTCACGGCTCGGCCGCAAGATCGACGCAAATGCACTCTTCGTCGTTGCGGAGGTATGCTCGCCGGTTGGCGAACGCTGGCATGCTCCACACGACGTCGCGGCCGAAGGCGTTGTTCGTGGGCTTCAGCACGCGTGCGCGATCCAGCTCCTCGAAGCCGTCGCGCGTGATGCGGGCGATGACCAGGTCGCCCGTTTCGACGAACATCCACGCCCGGTCTCCCTGGCGAACGAACAACGCCGTACCCGAATACAAGGGCCGCTCGCTGACGGGCTGCGCCGTCTCCCAGAGCTTCGTGCCGCTGACCATATCCATGGCCCGCAGGACGCCCTTTTGGTCAAAGCCGTATAGCACGCCGTCCGCGGCGTAGGGCTGCACGTTTACGGGGGAGATGGCGCTTGGACCTCGATCGCGCCAGAGGATTTCCGCGGCTGGCTTATCGGGGGCGAGCTTGAGCAGCAAGCTCTTGTTGTTGTACCCGCCGACGTAGAGGTATTCGCCCCACAGGACTGGCGACATGATGACCGAACCGCTGGTGGCTTCGTACGGCTGCGACCAGTACTGCTGGCCGGTCGCCGGATCAACCGAGCTGATGGCGCCGGGCCGCAGCAGCAGAAGCTGGCGGACGCCCCCCGCCTCGATGATCGTCGGCGGGGAATAGCCCTGTTCCGGGGCGCTTAGCGACCGCCAGCGTTCCTGGCCGGTGCGCTTATCGAACGCCACGGCGTGACTCCCGTCGCCGCCGACGACGCAAAGGAGCAGCTCGCCCTCAATGAGCGGATGGCTGGCGTAACCCCAGAGCGCCGTCTTGGCGTTGTACTCGGCCGGAAAATCCTTGGACCAGAGCACGGCGCCCGACTCGGCGTCGAGGCACGTCAAGCGGCCTTCGGCGCCAAGCGCATACACCTTGCCCTGGTCGACGACGGGCGTGCAGCGGGGACCGGCCGGATAGGAAATCGTGTACGTCACCGGGTATTCGTGACGCCATTTCAGCTCGCCGGTGCGCTCGTCGAGACACAACACTCGTTCAGCGCCGGTAAACGTCTTGCGGTCGAAGTTATCGACCTTGACGTTGTCGGCGGTGACGTAATCCATGAGAAACACGCGGCCGCCGGCGACGGCGGGACCTGCGTAGCCGCCTGCCACGGGCGTGCGCCACAGCACTTTGGGCCCGCCCGCCGGGAACCGCTCAATAACGCCGTCTTCGCGCCACACGTTGTCGCGGTGCGGGCCCATCCACTGCGGCCAGTCATCGGCCGCAGCGGCGGGGGCGAAGGCAAAAACGCTGACAACGACCAGCCATGTCTGGACTTTCATCGCAAAGCTCCGGGGCCAAGAGAGCTGAATAAACGGCAGCAGCGACGGCGTCAGCGTAACGAAAGCAGGCGGGCAATTCCATAGTCGAGCCCCGGCCGCCGGGCGTCGCCCGCAGGCAATCAACGGTCGCCAGCCAGCGCCGCTCGCGGGTTCGTAGACGTCAGACGCTCGACTTCTTCGGGCGACATGCCGAGGCGCCGCCGCAGGTTCTCGGCCATCTGCCGCATCGTACAGGCGGAACCGACGAGGTGAGAACGGTCGGCCGCCCACGTAGCGAGACGTTCATCTACGACGACTTGTTGGCCGGCCAGCTTGTAGAGGCCGGGCCCCATTCCGGCCGCCGCGACGGCGTCGCTCACCACAATCGCCCGTTGGCTGCCGACGATCTGGAGGTAGTTCTGCAGCGCCGTAAACGGCACGTGGACGCCGTCGGCGATGAAGCAGATCCATAGCCGATCGGCGAGACTGAGCACCCGCTGGATGATGTTGTCGTGGCGGTGCAGCAGCAGCGGGCAGCCGTTCCCCAGGTGCGTGAACATCGACAAGCCAGCGTCGATCGAGCGGAGCAATTCGTCGCCGCTCGGATTCGCATGGCCGGCGGAAACGCAGACGCCTCGATCGACGAGGAAGCGCGTGACGGCCGCGTCGGCGTCGCGTTCCGGGGCGAGGGTGAGCAGTCGCACGAGCCCGTCGCCGGCGTCGAGCAGCCGCGCGGCCGCATCGCGCGACGCAGGACAGGCAGCCGCCGGCGGATGGGCGCCGACGTAACCCGCTTCGGCGCTAATGAACGGGCCTTCGACGTGAATGCCCGCGATCATCGACGTTGCCAAGGGATCGGCGGCGCGGCACGCGGCGAGGCGTCGCAGCCTCCGTTCCATGGTTTCCAGGTCGTCGGTGATGATCGTGGCCAGGAATTGCTCAACGCCGTCGCCGCGCATCCGCTGACAAGCGGCGTGCAGCGATTGAGCCGTAAGCTCGTCGCCGTTGAAATCGACGGCGGCGTAGCCGTTTACTTGCAGGTCGAAGAAGGCGGTTTGCATGCGGGGGATCGCTTTTGGTTTCGTGCGGGGCGGCGATCGGAGCCGCGCACAGCGGCCAGCAGCGCGCACAACAAAGCGGACGCTGGCGAGCCCCGTAGGTCAGAACGCGGCCCGTTGCGCTCGCAGTTTGTCCATGGTCACCGCGGCGACGATAATTCCGCCGGTGACGATTTCTTGAACCCAGACTTCATATTCCAGCATCGTGCAACCGTTGTCGATGATCGAGATGAGCAGCGCCCCAGCGAGGGCGCCCAGGACGCCCCCCATGCCGCCGGAGAGGCTGGCGCCGCCGATGACGACCGCGGCGATGACGCGCAGTTCGTACCCAAATGCCGTGGTCGGGTCGCCGACCGTGACGAAGCTAAACTGCATCACGCCGGCTACGCCAGTAAGCAGCAGGGCGAACGAGTAAATCTTCAGTTTCGTGCGTTCCACTTGGATGCCGCAGAGGCGGGCCGTCTGCTCGTTCGAGCCAATGGCGTAAATGTGCCGGCCGAACTGCGTATAGCGCAGCACGGCGGCGATGAGCACAGCCAGCCCCAGGAACACCCAGACGCCGGGCGACCACCATTGCCAGGGTCGTGCGAGCAGCGACCAATCGGACTTCGGCAGCGGCAGTTTCATGAATTCGTTGAGCCGCGTGGCCGGCACGTAGACGGCCGAATTGCCGGCAAGTCCCTTGGCGGCGCCCCGCAGGGCGCCCCACATGCCGAGCGTTACGATGAACGGCGAGAGCGGGACCACGACGTGCAGGCGATTGTCGATGAACCACGCGAGCGCTGCGACCGCACAGCCCGCCAGAATCGACGCCCGATAATCGACGCCCAGGTTCCACGCCATATACGCAGCCAACGGGCCGGTGGCGACCGCCGCGACTCGCCAGACGCGGCCGACGACCATCGCGCCGATCACCAGGCCGCATAACCCGGCGACGCCGACGCCCGCGGCCGCGCGATCATCGAACCGGCGGACAGGTCGATGCCGCCGGAGATGATGATCATCGTCATGCCCAGCGCCGCGATGCCGATGACCGCCGTCTGCAGCAAGATCGTCTGGGTGTTTGCCCACGTGGCGAACGAGCTATCGCGGCCAAGCACGGCAAACAGGATCCACACGGCGACCATCGCCAGCGTCGGCCCCACCTGGTCGAGGACGCGGTACAGTCTCAACGTGAAGTCGGAAGGTCGCGGCATGGCGGAGTCGGCGGGGCGTCCTCTGGGTGCGAGGTGGGGCGACTTGATTAATGGCATCTTGGCTGACGGCGTAGCCGGCGGCTTTATCGCGTTACCGCCGGCGGCCGGGCGGCGCCCGGTCTCGTATTGGGTTTCAATTCGCGCCGGTCGCTTCCAGCATAATCCGGTGTTCGTCCCACTCCGATACCGGCCGGCAACGTCCGAGCCGGCCGCGGCACATGACCGCTATCCGGTCGCACAGTCCGAGCAGTTCGGGCAGATAACTGCTCACGATCAACACGGCTCGCGGCCGCCGACCGGCCGCTGGATCGCCGGCGGCAAGCTGGTCGATGAGCCGGCAGATTTCGGCCTTGGAGCCGACGTCGATGCCCCGCGTCGGTTCGTCGAGCAGCAGCAGATCGACGTCAGCGTGCAGCAGCCTCGCCAGCGCGACCTTCTGCTGATTGCCGCCCGACAAGGCGCCCACGGGCTGCCGCGGCGACGTGCACTTGATCGCTAGCGCCTCGAGCAGCGGCGTCGCGGCTCGGTCGGCGGCGCGCGGCGTTACGAACCCCGCCGGCGCCAGGCCGGTGAGCTTTGGCAACGTGATATTCTCGGCAATCGACAGTTCCAGCGCCAGGCCCTCCTGCTTGCGATCCTCGCACACGATGCCGACGCCTTGCCGCCAGCGAACGTCGGGCGTGCGCCAGCCATCGAGCCCGGCGACGCGCACAACGCCGCTGGCGACCGAATCGAGCCCCATAAGAATTCGCAGCAGTTCGGTCCGGCCGGCGCCGACGATGCCGGCGATGCCCACGACCTCGCCGCGGCGAAGTTCCAACGACGCGGCGACCGGCCTGGTCTGGCCGGCCAGGTTTTCGACCGTCAACATCGGTTCGCCGGGAACGCGCC
>QEVI01000068.1 GCA_003576855.1 Planctomycetota bacterium | reverse complement strand
GTAATCAGCGCGGCGAAACCGGGATTCTCCTGGATGAGCGTTCGCTCGCCGGTCTTGATGTTCACCCGGTAGATATCGTGCAATTGCGGATTGCGATCGTTCAGGCCGACGAGGATTTCATCGGGGAACTTCTCGCTGACGCCTTCGATCGTGGCGTGCACCTTTTCCAGCGGCGTCAGGTCGGTGGTCTTGTTCGACGCGACGTCGGCGGCGTACACGTGCCAGTTCTCATCGCCGGCCTTGTCCTGCGTGTAGAGGATATGCTCGCCCGTGTACGCCCAACTGTATCCGCGGATATCGCGGGTCTTGTCGTCGGTCACCTGTTTGGCCTGGGAGACGTCGTCGACCGGCGCGACAAACACGTTGAGAATGCCCCCCACCGGGGCCAGGTAGCTGAGCCATTTTCCGTTGGGGCTGATGCGCGCCGTGGCCCGCTGGGGATTTCCAAACAGCACGTGACGGGGGATCAACGGTGGCTCCTTGTTGCTGGCGGCCGGGGCAGCGCCGTCGGAGGGCGCGGCCTTCGCGGGGTCGGTGGATGTTTGCGGTGGGGACGGATCATCGGCCGGCGGCGACGGCGACGAAGCTGCGGTCGGCGGTTGCCCGCTGGCGTCGGCGGGGGCGGAGTCTTCGGCCGCAGCGCCGGCGGCCGAATCCACGCGCGGCGGCGGTTGACAGCCGATGGCGATCACCGCCGCAAGGAGGAGGGGCAAAGCGCCCGCGGGAAGGAATCCGTTCGACGCATGGCGGAATCGCATGCCAAGTGCCTCGTCTGCTGTTGTGGGGAGATGGCGCCGCCGGCTGCGGCTGGCGGGCGAAAGGAAACGACAGCGCTGCCAGGCTGCCGTATTGTTCCCGCCGGAACCACAGCCATCAAGCGGCGGCGACGAATTCACCCCGCCGCGCGGATAAGCTAGACTGACGCCCGTCGCTCGATTCCGCGGCGCTCCTGCCACGTATCTTATTACTCGGGGCCGGTAAAGCGTGGAGCCACCGCTCGCCCGTCCGGCTGAACCACGGCCAACGCCGTACCGGCCCCTGGTGTGGCTGGCAGCGGCGGCCGCCCTCGGTATTGCCGCGGATTACTACGCGGGCCAAGCCACGCAGCTCCGCCTGTTGCCGTGGTGGTGGGCGACGGCCGTGGCGCTACTGGCCGCCGCCGAGCAGGCCGCGCGCCGCGGTTACTCACATGGGGGCGCCGTGGGGCTACTGCTCGCCGCCGGCGCGACTGCCGCCGCTTGGCACCATTGGCGTTGGAACGAGGTTCCGTGCGACGATCTGTCCCGCTATGCCATCGAGACGCCGCAACCGGTCTGCGTCGAAGCGGTGCTCGCCGACCGCATCCGAATTCTGCCGCCGGGAGACGACAGCCCGCTGCGGGCCATCCCGGCTCGCACCTTCAGCGAGGGAACGATCCGCGCGTCACGCATTCGCGATGGAGTGCAGTGGCGCCCCGCGGACGGCCTATCGCGATTGCGGGTCGCCGGCGTCGTTTACGACCTCGAGCCGGGGGCGAAGATCCGCCTGTTCGCCCAGCTCGCACGACCGTTGCCGCGGTTGAATCCCGGCGAGTACGACTGGTCGGCGGCTGAGCGTCGCCAAGGCCGGCTGAGCGAGTTGTACTGCGTCGATCCGCGGTGCATCGAGGTCATACGCCCCGCGGCGCCGCTGGGCATGGGCGCGACGCTCAGGGCGATCCGCCGGTGGTGTCAGCGCCAACTCGCGGCCCACACGGCGCCGGAGGATGCGCCGTTGGCCTTGGCCACGCTGCTGGGCGATCAGGAGCGGCTATCCGACTCCACCCGGGAGGCGTTTCTTAGAACCGGCTCGATTCACCTGCTGGTCGTGTCGGGCGCCCATGTGGCGCTGGTGGCCGGGCTGGCGTGGCGAATTGCCCGCGGCGCCTCGCTCTCCCGGCGAGCGCAGCTTTGGATCACGTCCACGTCGGTCGTTGTTTATGGTGCGATTGTCGGTCCGCAGCCGTCGGTCATGCGGGCGACCATTCTCACGCTGGCTACGCTCGCCGCCCTGACCCGCGGCCGGCTCGTTCCGGCCGGAAACCTACTGGCGGGCGCCGCGCTGTGCGTGATGGCCTACAACCCCGGCGAGGTTTTTCGCAGCGGCACGCAATTCAGCTTTTTGGCCGTGGCCGTGCTCATCGCCTTCGCCAGGTGGCGAGCCAGGGCCAGCGAGCCGACGCCGCTGGAACGGCTCATCCGTCAGTCGCGGCCCTGGGCCGTCCGTGCGGCGCGATCGACCGGCGCTTGGTTTCTTGAGATGACGGCCGCATCGCTGGCGGTGGGCGTCGCGATGGCGCCGCTGGTTTCCTACCATTTCCACGTCGTCACGCCGGCGAGCATCCTGTTGACGCCGATCGTCGGTCCGCTGATCGCCATCTCGCTGGCGGCGGGCGTGGGAGTCGTTACCGCCGGTGCGCTTCTACCGCCGCTGGACGACGCCCTCGGTTACCTCTGCGGCCGCACCTTGCACCTGGCCGAGTGGCTAGTGATTGAAGCCCAGGACATCCCCGGAAGTTACTTCTACACGACGGGCTTGGCGGCGTGGTGGCTATGGGTGTTTTATGGCGCCGGCGGACTGCTCGCGGCGATCCCGAAGCTTCGGCCGCCCTGGCCTTGGCAGATGTCGGCCGCGCTGGTGTGGCTGGCAGTTGGCTATGCCGCCGCCGGACGGCAGCCGAGTTCCCAGCGGGAACTACGGTGCACGTTCCTGGCCGTGGGCCACGGCGCCTGCGTCGTCGTGGAACTGCCCGCTGGCCAGACCTTGCTGTATGACGCCGGGAGCCTGGGATCGCCCGACGCCGTCGCCAGAACGATCTCCTCGTTTTTGTGGTCGCGGGGAATCGACCGCATCGACGGAATCGTTTTGTCGCACGCCGACGTCGACCACTACAACGCCGTGCCGGGACTCATCGAGCGGTTTCCCATCGAAGCCGTTTACGTGTCGCCGATGATGTTCGATCCGGTGGGCGCCGGCGGCGACCTGAACGCCCCGAATTACCTGCGCACCGCGCTGCGAAACGCGGGGATTCCGCTGCGGGACGTATGGCTGGGCGACCGCCTTCGCACGGCCGGCCCCGACGTGACGATCGAGGTGCTCCACCCGCCGCAAGAAGGCGTCATCGGCCGGGACAGCGCCAATAGCGTCGTGCTGTGCATCGAATATGGCGGAAAGCGAATCCTGCTGCCGGGGGACCTCGAGTCACCGGGCATCGACCAGTTAATGGAAGATCCGCCGCTGGATTGCGACGTGCTGCTGGCGCCGCACCACGGCAGCGGGGGGAGCAACCCGCCCGGGTTCGCGGCCTGGACGACGCCGCAGTGGGTGATTATGAGCGGCAGCGAACCAGACCGAACTGAGACGACCCAGCGCTCGTACAGCGAGCGTGGGGCCGCGGTGTTTCACACTGCCGCGGATGGGGCCGTGGAAGTGCGAATTACCGCCGGCGCGGTGGTTATTTGCTCCTTCCGCTAGCTTTCCGGCAGGCCGGCCGACGATTTGGCAGGATTCTTGCTGTTGAGACGGCATCGCAATAAGTCCGCCGTTATGGTCTAGCGGACGGCTATTTGTTTTTCTATCTTGACACACTCGCCGCTAGCGGATGCCCGTCCGCCTGTTGATAAACGGCCGGCCTGCTCAGCGAAAACCGACTGCGCCGTTTTCAGTTGGAATTCTTCCGCCTACCAGTGAGAAAGGGCTGATTGTCGATGGCTAGCGTTACAGGGAAGTCCCCGGTTTCCGTCCCCAGGCCTGCGGCGGAAGCGTGCCCGGCCGACGAGGCCGCTCCGGCCCCCCTCGAATGCGAGTTTTCTGCTAAAAGCGCCGCCATGCAGGCGATGTCGGCCGCGTATGTCCGGGCCAGAACGGCGTTTAGAGACTATGGCCTGAACTGGCCGATCGTCATTTGGATTTCGCTGATTCATATCCTGGCCGTGATGGCGCCGTTTTTCTTTAGCTGGCCGGCGCTGGTGACCTGCATCGCCTTGGCGTTCATCACCGGCAGCTTTGGCGTATGCATGGGCTACCATCGGCTGCTGACGCACAAGAGCTTCCAGACCTACCGGCCGATCAAGTGGCTGCTCGCCCTGCTGGGCGGGCTGTCGGGCGAAGGCTCCGCCCTCACGTGGGTGGCCCAGCATCGGAAGCACCACGCCTTCAGCGATCACGACGGCGACCCGCACTCGCCCAAAGACGGCGCCTGGTGGAGCCACATGCTGTGGTTCATGCCGAACTTCGGCCGCCGCTGGCACAAAGAAATCCTTCAGCGCTATGCCCCCGACATGATGAAAGACAAGGTGATGGTGGCGCTGCACTACTTGTTTCTGCCGTCGCACTTCATCTGCGCGGGCATCCTCTACGCGATCGGCTACTTCGGCCCCGAAAGCTGGCATCTGGGATCGCACTGGGCCGGCTGGTCGATGGTCTTCTGGGGCCTGGGCGTGCGGATGGTGTACGTGCTGCACGTCACGTGGTTCGTCAACTCGGCCACGCACTTGTGGGGCTACCGCAACTACGAAACGAGCGACAACAGCCGCAACCTGTGGTGGGTCGGCCTGTTGGCCTTCGGCGAGGGTTGGCACAACAACCACCACGCCTACCAGCGGGTCGCCCGCCAGGGCCACCGCTGGTGGGAGATCGACGTCACCTACTGGTGCATTTGGCTGATGGAAAAGGTGGGCCTCGCCTGGGATGTCATCCGGGTGAAGGACATTCCCAAGGGAATGCGGCCGGCGTGATGCAAGCGGGAACCGGCTCGAGACCGGTCATTCTTCGCGGCGGTCTCGCCAAGTTTCGTAGGGCGGGTGCTTCTCGCACCCGCCTGTTCGCATTCACAACCCGCCGGCGACGCCGCCACGGTATGCGCGCCGGCGAGGCGGATGCGACCATCCAGGCTACGTTACTTGCCTGACGATGCTCGCTCGGCGGCGACAGAAACCTGCCGCACAGGCCCCTAAGCAGCAGTGCTTGAAGCTCAGAAACCTAAATCCTACGATGCCCCTGGGCGCGCTACGCCTTTTTTTGGGCTTTTGAGTCGCCGATCGCATGTGGAAGGCGACGAGTGAGAAGAGTCGCCGTGCTTGAGGCGTACTTTGGGCTGTGCTACCGAGGTTCGCGATTCAACGATGGCATCGCAAAACAAGAATGAAGGGCCTGTTCGCTCGAGCGAACTGTTCCCTTGGCCGCGATCCTTTGCGCTGGGGCTGCTGCTGCTGACGCAGATCGCTGTTTCCGCGGAACCGGCATTCCCGGTAAGGGTCAGCGAAAATAGGCGTCATCTCGTCGACGCGCACGGCGCACCCTTCCTCTACCACGCTGATACGCCTTGGATGCTTTTCCTCAAACTCACCGAGGGCGAGGCAAAAGACTACATGGCGCGGCGAAAGGCCCAGGGGTTTAACGCACTCCAGGTGCAGCTCACTGGTTTTCCCGGCATGACGAATCGAGCGGGCGAACTCCCTTTCGCCGGCACGCCGCCGGAGCAGGATTTCGCACGTCCGAACGAGAAGTTCTTCGCCCATGTGGACCGCGTAATGCACGAAGCGCAGCGGCAAGGGATGCTCCTCGCCGTTGCCCCGCTATGGTCTGGCTGCTGCGGTGAAGGCTGGGCGGGCCGCGATAAGCAGAACCGCCCCGGGCCGCTCCATGCGAACGGCCCGGATAAAACGCGGGAATTCGGTCGCTGGTTAGGCCGCCGTTACGGCACGTTCGACAACGTGCTGTGGATTCTCGGCGGCGACAACGATCCGGACAACGCCCGGGCCGAGATCCGCGCGCTGGGCCTCGGTTTGAAGGACGCCGCCCCGCGCCAACTCATCACCTATCACGCGGCCTCGACGCATTCGAGCACCCACGTGTGGCCCGCCGACGAGTCCTGGCTCGACGTCTCGATGGTTTACAGTTACTTCCGCGGCTTTGATAAGGCGTGGAACAAGAACCAGCCGGATATCTACGAGGTCAGCCACGCCGAGTTTGCGAAGATTCCCGTTCGCCCCTTCTTCCTCGGCGAATCCACTTACGAGGGCGAACATGGCGCCTGGGGCAGCGCGTTGCAGGCGCGCAAGCAGGCGTGGTGGTGCGTGCTCGGCGGGGGCTGTGGCCACGCCTACGGCTCGCCCAACTGGAACATGCCGGACCACTGGCGGGACCTGCTCGAACTTCCCGGCGCGAACAGCCTGAAACATCTCCGCGACCTGCTCGAATCGAAGGCGTGGTGGACGCTCGTGCCCGACGTGGACAATGTCGTCGCCGTCCAAGGCCGCGGCCTGTACGCCAAGAACGACTACGCCGTGACGGCGCTCGCGCACGACGGTTCCTTCGCGTTGAGTTACCTGCCGACGAAGCGCGCGCTCACCATCGACCTGGCGAGAATCTCCGGCGCGAGGGTCGCCGCCCACTGGTTCAACCCGCGCAGCGGCGAGCTCTCGCGAATCGGCGAGTTCGCAAATGAGCAGCAGCACGCCTTCGAGCCGCCCGCCGAAGGCGATTGGGTGCTGGTGCTCGATGCGAAGCAAGAAACGCCATGAAGATGCCCTGCTCGGGCGTGGCGGTCGGCCGGAACCCGGCCCGCAACGGGCCGTTGTCCAGAAACGCTAGCGGATCGACGGTGGTCCTCGTTGGCCGCGGCTGATTCACTTCATAGTCGATCGGGCCAGCCGTTATGCTATCCGGCTCCGGCGTCGGCCCGCCCTGGCCGCCGGCTTGCGGCGTGCTGGGCGGAACGATGCGGACCTGGTAGTCGTAGTGGTCCCGCGCGTCCCATTGGCTGGCGTAGCTGAACTCCGGCTCGGTCGGGCGCCACTCGATGTCGATCGAGTCCCAGTCGATCTCGTGTTTTCGCTTCACCGTCGGGAACTCCGCTAAGAACTGCTCAATCGGGCGCCCTCCCGCGAGATGGTCGAACAGGGTGCGCACGGCGACCCGCGTGCCGGTAAAGCAGGCCGCGCCGTGCATCACGTTCGGATTCGTAGAGTCGGACGTTGATTGGGACATAGGGCTATTACAACAGAATGCAGCAATCGGCGCGGGCGGCGCCGGCGTCAAGACCCGTGAAGCGTCCACCATATGGGAGTTGGTCGCCCTCACGGGAGACCAGACTTCGCACGCAGCAGTAGATCTCTGGGCCTTTAATTGAAGCAAAACGGGACATTTCTGGAATGTCTCGTTTATTGGCGCCACGCTTTCAGGTATTCCTCCCGGTACGCCGCCCCTGCTGCGGCGCTAGTCGTCGCGGCGTCCCAGTCGAGTTCTGGCCGCGGGCCCAGCGCCGGCGCCGGCGGCAACGGCGAACCGCGGTAGTGCTCCGCCAGGCGGGCGAACTGGCGGCCCCAGGCCTTCGGCGTGCCGTCCGGCTTGACCAGCCCGCTGAGTTGGCTCGAATCGCCCGCTTCCGGCTGGTCGTAAAAGCCCCAGTTCAGCCACCCGCAGGCCAGGCCGTCGGTCGATTCGACGAGCTTGCGGCACCAGGCGGCTTGGGCTTCTTCAGTGGCTGGGGCATAGTCGCCGAACGTGAGTTTGCCGCCGCCATACCAACCGAACTCGGCGATGACCAGCGGCTTGTTCCAGCGGGCCACTTCCCGCACGACCCCTTCGAGGTAGGCGAGGTTCTTCGCTTCCTCCTCGTCGTTCTGGTACTGGTAGTGGCCGTTAGCCAGCGGATAAAAGTGGACCTCCATGAAGTCCACTAGCCGCGCTTGCCGCTGCGGCCGGAACGCCGAGTAATGCCAGCAGGCGGCGATATTGGACGGGACCGACCACTGGATCAGCCCGACCGTGACCAGCGCCTCGGGATCGACCGACTTGATGGCCGCCGCCTGCCGACGGGTCCACTCGTCGGCGATCTCTTCGCGGAAGTGTTGGAAGTCGATCAGCCGCGGGCAGCTCGCGCAGTCTTCCCTGGGGGGAACGCGTATCGAGCCGAACGCCAGGTCCTGCTCCGCGACGCCCCAGGCCTGCGCCAGTTGTGCGGCGTCTGAGTATTTGCGTTCCAGCCAGCGGTTCCACTTCTCGCGCATGGGCGTCGTGTCCCATTTGACCTCCGGCTCGTTGAGCAAATCGTAGGCGAAGATCACCGGCCGGCCGCGGTACCGCCCGGCAAACCGCTTCCAAAAACCTTCGAGCGCGCTCAGCACCGCTTCGTCGGCGATGCGATCCTCAGCCGCCCAGGCGGGCAACCCCTCCCAGTGGTCAGGCCCCGTGGGATGGACGTAGATCCCGGCCTCCTCGGCCAGGGCCAGGAACTCGTCGAACTTCGCCAGGCCCTCTTCCGCCACGCGATCGGGCTCAGGAAGGAACGAGCCATAGGTGAGAAAGACGCGCACGCAATTGACGCCGTACTTTTTCATCTCGGCGAAATCGCGGCGGGTCGCCTCGCGGTCGAACCTCTTCCAGAGCTGTGGCGCCCAACCTTGGCCGGGGCGGAAGTAATTCACGCCGAACGGGATGAACGGTTCGCCCTCGGCCGTCTCAAAGCTCCGCCCGCCGGCGGCGATGCGAATGGGCGCAAGCTCGTTCGAACTTGCTGCAGGCTCCGCATCAACCTCTTGAGCGATCTCGAGCAGGCACAACAGCGCTGCACTCGCCACGAGGGCGGCGCCGGCCCATTGCAGAAGTCTCGATGCGTTCACAACAAATACCCTGGCCGTAATTGTCCGGCGGCATGGGACCAAGTCCAATTCGGGCCGTTATTGCCCGGTAGCCGTCGCCACCGGCGCCCATTGTAGCGTAATTGTCCATAGCATGGCGGCCAGGCGTGCTCAGTCGCGGCGCGGAGCGGCGCCTGGCATTGCATCCGACGCGGCGCACTGGGGTTCGAGAATCATGCCGATCTGCTCGATGACGCCGCCGGGCGCGATCTTGCGCACCCGCAGCGCGATCTCGCCGCAAGGCAGGACGGCTCCTTCGCTTAGGCCGTCGCCTAGCCGCCTGCGCATGGCCGCGCTGAGCGTCTCCTGCGGATCGGCGCTCACTTCGACTCCGTACATGTCGCGCAGCTCCGCGACAGTCGTCGTCCCGCGGAGAGGGAACTCTATGGCCGTCGGCAGCTTGCATCGCGACGCCCGCGGACTGGCGAAAACGCGATCGACCAGCGGACGCACGCCGGGCTTCAAGACGACGATCACATGGTCGCCGGCCTCGAGGCGCGTCGAACCATGCGGCGGCACGATGTTGTCGTCCCGCGAAACCAGCGCGATGACCACCCCCGCCGGCAGAGCGAGCTGTTTGACCGTGCGTCCCGCGGCGCGCGAGTTGGGACTGATGGCATAGTCGACGATATCTCCGTCGACGTGTTGCAGCGAGCTGATTTCCAGCGTCACCGGGGGCGTGGCCGCAGGCATCGTTTCCAACCCCAGCCAGCGGGCGATCGGCGGCAAACTCCAACCCTGCACCAGCGCCGACAGGACCACCACGAAAAAGACCACATCGAACGTTTCCGCAGCGGCCGGCGTGCCGAACAGCAGCGGAAACGTGGCGAGCGTGATCGGCACCGCCCCCTTCAGCCCGACCCAGGAAATAAACAGCACTTCGCGCGGCGAAAAGCGAAACGGCAACAGCAGCGGCGCCACCGCCAGCGGCCGCGCTAAAAAGATCAGCACGGCGCCGATCAGCAGGCCTTGCGGCGCCACATCGATTAGCCGGCTGGGAAAGCTCAGCAGCCCCAACACGACAAACATCACGATTTGCGAAAGCCACGCCGCCGCATCATGAAACAGCCGAATGCCGCGCTGAAACACGAGCCGCCGGTTGCCGATCACGATCCCTGCCAGGTAGACGGCCAAAAAGCCGCTGCCGCCCAGCCAGACGGCCACGCCGAACGTTAGCAGGCCGAACCCCGCCACCAGCACCGGGTACAACCCCGCGGAATCGAGGTTGATGCGATTGACGGCTCGCACCGCGAGGCTGCCAATGCCGATGCCAATGACGGCGCCGACGATCATCTGCGAGGCGAAGAGCCCGAGCAAGCCAACTCCCAAGGGAGTCTTGCCGGTGATTACCTCGATGAAGCCGACGGTCAAAAAAATCGCCATGGGGTCGTTCGAGCCGCTCTCCAACTCGAGCATCGACTGCAGGCGCTTGGCGAGCGAAACGCCGCCCGCCCGCAGGACCGCAAACACGGCGGACGCGTCCGTCGACCCGACGATGCTGCCCAGCAGCAGCCCTTCGAGAAACGGCAACTGGAGAATCCAGGACGCGGCCGCGCCGGTAATGATCGCCGTGAACAAGACGCCGGGCGCCGCGAGCACCAGGGCCGGCTTCCAGACCTCGCGGACGGCGGCCATGGGCGTGCCGAGCCCGCCGTCGAACAGAATCACCACCAGCGCGAACGTGCCGATGGCATGGGCCAGGGCATAATCCTCGAACTCAATGCCGCCGATTCCTTCCGAACCGGCGAGCATCCCCAGCGCCAAGAACAAGACGAGCACGGGCAGCCCGAGCCGCGCCGACAGTTTGCTGGAAGCGATGCCCAGCACGAGCATCATGCCCGTCAGCAGGATGATCCAATCGATCAAGAACATGGCGCGCCGTCCAGAGAACACGGAAGCCGGGGATGCAGCGGCGTTTCAATATATCCGCCGCGGCGGCGGCCTTCTTAAACAACTTCGTCGGGCAATTGGCGCGGCGTGCTCTCGGCGGGGGCGGCGCCTCTGCGCGGAGGCGGTCCAGTCGTCGCCGGCGGTGGACAGTGTCAACCCCCGGCGACCTTCGGGACCGTTCTCCGCGAGCCCTCCGACGTAGAAAACGGCCAGAGCGGGCCGCTAGGAGCATCCGCAAGCCGCGGCATCGGGGTTGCTTAACTTCGTCGTTGTGCGGAATACCCGTTGAGTCGCTCGTCTGCGGCGACGGCGCAGCGAGCGAAGGAGGACGCGATGTCGCTCTATCCAATAACACGTGCGTCAGCGAACTTCTACGCGGCCAGGCTTGATTTCTTCGGCCAGTTGGCCTCCCAATTCACCGGGAGAACTCCAGCGCGTCGGGGCGTCGCCGTGCGGCCATCGCGGATCCAGGAGCCAGGGGACGAACCGGCGCTCCGCGAGGT
Source organism: Planctomycetota bacterium (assembly GCA_003576855.1). Classification (GTDB taxonomy): domain Bacteria; phylum Planctomycetota; class Planctomycetia; order Pirellulales; family Lacipirellulaceae; genus Lacipirellula. The sequence goes on along the minus strand of QEVI01000068.1, from coordinate 6,952 downwards.
GATCGTGCCCCTCGATGGATCGCCGTACGCCGAGCACGCGCTCCCCTGGGCCATTCAGATCGCCTCCCTGGCGGGCGTCCAGGTGCGACTGGTGCACGTTCACACTCAAATGCAGCCGGCTTTTCATGGTCGCCGGCTGGAGCTGTATCGCGAGTTCGACCGCCTGTTGCGCGAGCCCATGGAGCAATACATGGCCGATGTCGCGCGGCGCATCGCGCGCGCCAGCGACGTATCGATATCGCCCATGGTCGTGGACGGGCGGCGCGTGACGAGCGCCTTGTCGGATATCGCTGCAGCGACGTCGGACCTGGTCGTCATGGCCACGCGCGGTCGGACCGCGATGGGACGAATGCTCGTCGGCAGTGCGCTCGACGCCATTCTGGGCGCCACGCGAGCGCCGCTGCTCCATGTCCGCGGTTATGCGTGTCCGGTCGACCTGACGGCGCGCCCCTCGTTGCGCCATGCCCTTGTGCCCATTGATGGTTCCGCCTCGAGCCAGCGCATCCTGGGACCTGTGGCCTCGCTCAGCAAGGCGATCGGCGGTCAAGCCACGCTCATGCACGTCGTGCCGGCGGCAAGCCTGTTTTCCGAGGGTTGCGACACTTCAAGTCATCATGGCGAAACGTCCGCGCTCGAGGATTATCCGTTAGCGCGTCTCGACGAGATCGCGCAGTCTTGGCGCGCGAAGCTGCCGGACGTGCGAACCAGCGTTGTTTGGAGCGACTCGACGGCGGCTCGTGAGATTCTTTCGCAGGCCGACGAACGAGAGGCGGATTACATCGCCGTCGCCACACGGCATCGGGGGCGACTCGGCCGGCTGCTGCGCCCCGGCGTGTTCGATCAACTCGTGCGGCGAGCGCGGCGGCCGATACTTGTCGTCATGCAACCGCCGGGAGACGCCGCGGCTGCCTCGCCGAGGACGCCATCGGGGGCTACCGCGCTAAAAGTGCCCCGTTAAAGCCCCCTCGACGACGGCGCCGGCCTTGACGGCGACGTCCTTGTCCTCGTAGCCGATCTCCAAGAACACCGACGCTTTGGGACCGAACTCCAGCTTTTTGAAGAACAAAAAGTCGCGGACCTCGAGCACCGGGTTGGCGCCGATAGAGACCTCGGACGAAAGCTCGACGGGTCCCTTGACCGAGCCCTGCGCCTTTGCATCGGCAATGAGCTTGCCTACGAAGTCGACCGACGAGGACACCTTCTTCGGCACGGCGAATTCGGCGCTCAGGAAGAGGCCCGCGTGGATGCTCGTCTTGGGATCGGGGCCGCCGAGCACTTTTTCGAGCCACATGCCCGGTCCGAAGCTCAGCTCCACGTACTTGCCGGCGGGCCGCCGCCAGACGACAAGCTCCAGGTCGCTGAAGATGGTGTGCTTGAGTTTCTTGTCGTTCGGGTCGGACGAAAAGAACGTGAACGTCCGCTGGGCCCCGGCGGTCAACTCGAAGTCGAACGTCTGGCCGCCGAGCATGAGCTGCGGAATGGGGAAGAAATGGGGCGGCTTCACCGGCTGCGGGAACGGCAGCTCCAGCCGCGGAAAGGTGAGCTTCGGAAACCGCGGCGCCGGTTCGTCTTGGCCGACGGTTTGCAAGGTCCGCGGCCGCGGAAGCTGAAGGCTTTCCGGTCCGTGCAGACCGAGGATATGCACCCGATTGCGAATGAAATCGTAGAGCGCGTCCCGCGTTTCAGGGCCGACGACGCCGTCCTGCCCGAGCCCCCGCCGTCGCTGAAAGGCAAACACGCGGGCATGCGTCTTGTCGCCGAACTTGCCGTCGACCTTCAGCGCTGGCGCCAGGTCGAAAAGGTGGTAGTTGAGCGCTTCTTGCAGGTTCTCGACCTCAGGGCCCTTGGCGCCATACTTGAGGAGATCAGCCATAGCGGTCTCGTGGATTGAAGGTTCAGGCGGAATTGCGTGTCAGCAGCGTGCGGAGGCGATTGATCGCGCGGCCCGCGACGACTTCCAGCCGCATCGCTGGTTCGTTGCCGAGCGTATACCGCTCGGCGGGTGGCCGGCGCTACCGGCGGCTCGCCGCGCGCGGGACGGCCTGTGCGCCGGCAACGATGGTGGAGTTCCCGCCGATCCTGCATGAAGCGGTCGCCGACGAACGAACCAGCCGCTCGTTGGTCACATCACAGAAGTTCAGCTATGCAGCGCCGCCGCGGCAGGGACCAACGGCCGCCAGGCTCCAGAGAACGGCTAACCTTCACGCATCGCACTCCTACGTAGCGCCTGACGATCGCCATTGTTACGTCCGCGAGGCGGATACTGCAACAAATCTCGCCGACCGAGTGAGAAGACGCGGCAGAACTGACAGTTGATCCGCCGTTGATCAGCCGAGCTAACGAGCCAGCGCGAAGCGCCAATCACCGACCGCCGCCAGCACGCCGCATGGCAGTCACCTGTATCGCCGTCCAATGCCCGCGGCCAGCAAGGCGCCCGTCGCGAACAGCGGAACTGCGACGGGTTCAGGAATGAAGGTCACCCGCAATTGTTTGTTCATCCCGCCGACGTCCAGGAACTCGCCGCGGGGCCCCAGGACCCGCATGTGGCCGCCGGCGATTAGCAGGTCGCTATAGAAACGGGGCAATGGCGCCCTCGGAACAAACGTGGCGACCAGCACCCTGGCGCTCTCGCCCGGAGCGAGGTTCATCCGCGAAAAGCCGTCGCTATACAGCCGCGCTATCGAAAACGGACCTCCCAGGTCCGCAGCCCCGCCGGGATACATATCGAGCGCATACCACTGGCTGCCCGTCAAATTCACCGGCGAATTGGGGAGATTAGTGACGGTGACAAACGCATGAATAGTCCGCGGTCGCGTGATCTCGACGTGCGACGGCGAAAAGTCCCAATCGTAAAGCGGCGCCGCCGTGACGGCGAGCGCTTGCTGGTGCGCGGCGTAGGCCAGCGTAAACGCCAGGGCCAAGACCGCCAAATTCGGACCTCTCATGAGCGGCTCCACAGCACAGTTGGCAAACCGGGATGATCAGCAGACCTGCAACGCTAGTTCTAGCCTCCCAACAGGCCGGCCGCTACACGCGACGCCGCGGCCATGCCTGCAAACATGCTACTTGGATGCGCATCGAAGCCGAGGCCGCCGGCGCCTCCCAACCAGGCCGGCCGCCCCGCAGCCCCACAGCCACGCGGCGGTCGGCTCCGGCACGTTCGCCGAGAGGGCCGACAGGTTCACGCCTTGCTCCCGCTGCCACGCGAGCAGGTCGGCGCCGTCGACGTCGCCGTCGCGGTCAGCGTCGCCCTCGGCCAGCGCCGCGGGCCGCTTGCCGAAGTTGGCCCGCCAGGCGGCCAGGTCCGCGGCGTCGACCCGCATGTTGCGGTTGAAGTCCGCCAGCAGTACGTCGGGGTCGAAGATCGTCACCGTGTACTCGAACGATCGCGGCGCGTCGTCGATCAGCACGTTGTCGATCGTTACGCGATACACTTCATCCCGCGCGGGCTGCGGCACGACGTAATCCTCCCGCAGGTTCTTGGGAACCCAGACCAGCGTGTTCTCGCCGTAGCCGTTGCGAACTTGCTCCTTGCGCACGGCGATGGGCGCTCCGTCCTGCGTCATCGAAACGGTGGCGGAAAAGAAGTTCGCCCCCGGATAGGAAAACGACCAGCGCGCCGGCGTCGTCAGCCACGGCGCGTAGCCTGGCGCCGGCAGCGCGACGAACCCGTCGCGCGTCGCCGGCCGAGGACTGTAGTAGCTGTTGTCGTCGATCACCCACAAGGCGTTGATCGTGTCGTGGCCCGAACCGCCCGGAATGTCGCCCGTCCCCATTTCGTCGGTCTGCGGGTACAGGATGTACCGTCGATGCCCGACGAAAAAATTGCTGGAACCGGGATCGCGCATGTAGCCGTCGATCGCCGACGGGCCGTTGATGTGCTGGGCGAGATTCGACTTGCCGGCGGCCGCCGCGCCGTCGGCCGTGTAGCACGCCCAGCTTGCCGGCGGAGCATGCGTGATCTGCCGGTTCACGCTCATCATCAGCGCGGCCTGCTGGGCCTGGTGATTCCAATCGTCTCGAAAGACGACGTCCGCGGGCACGCCCGCCATGGCGCGGTAATAATTGATGCGCTGCAAGATCGCCTCGCGAAACTGCGGCGACGTCGTCCCCGGATCGCACGTCGTGAAATCGCCGGTCCAGCCGATCGGGATGTTCGGGGCCAGCCGATCGTAGGCGCTGTGGTAAAACAGCAGCGTCTCGGTGCGCGTCTCCGGGTCGATCTCCAGGCCGAAAGCGCGGCCCACGATCAGCACGCTCAAAACCAGCGCGGCGCTGCCGACCCATGGAAGTCGTGATGTCATCCGGCCTCCCGTTGTAATGGCCAACGAACGATTCGCCAGCCGCGACGCGCTCGCCGGCCCCGCCGTTCGGCCGCCGCATTGTAGCGTAGCGCCCGCTCGGCCGCCTCACGCCGCGACGTAGCCGCAAAAAGGCACAAAGGACGCAAAAAAAGCGATTGATTCAACCGACTGGCATAATGCCCGGCAGGAAAGCTAAGCCACTGTCCGGCTCTTTGCGGTTCTTCGCGACTCTTTGCGGCTCCGTCATCGCTCTTTGGGGCTCTAAAAAGCAGTAGGATAAGTTGACGGAATTCCAACAGCCTCGGCCGCCGCATCCGCGAACACGCCATGGTATCTTTGCAACCCGACTTCGACTTCGGCCAGTCGCCCCTGATGTTCTATTACGAGGTGACGCAGGCCTGCGACCTCTCCTGCCGGCATTGCCGCGCGTCGGCCCAGCCGCTGGCCGACCCGCGGGAGCTCACGCACGAGCAATCGTGCGCATTGCTCGACCAGCTCGCCGCGTTCCCGCAGCCGCCGGTCGTGGTGCTGACCGGCGGCGACCCGCTGAAGCGCCGCGACCTGCTGGAGCTCATTCGCCACGGCCGCAGCTTGAACCTCCAGCTCGCGCTTACTCCCTCGGCCACGCCGCTGGCGACCCGCGGCGCCCTCGCCGCGTGCCAGGCGGCCGGCGTGAGTTGCCTCGGCGTCAGCCTCGACGGCGCCGACGCCGCCACGCACGACGCGTTCCGCGGCTGGCAAGGAAGCTTCGACCGCACGCTGCAGATGCTCGACGACGCGCGCCAGCTCAAGCTGCCGGTGCAAGTGAACACGACGATCACCCGCCGCAACTGGCGGCAGATCGACGCCATGGCCGCCCTGTTCGCCCAGCGCGAGATCATGATGTGGTCGGTCTTCTTCCTGACGCCCGTCGGCCGCGGCCTGCTGGAGGAGCGGATCTCGCCGCTGGAGTACGAAGACGTCTTCGAGCAGCTTTACCGGCACTCCCGCCGGCAGAATTACGGCATCAAGACGACCGAGGCCCCGCACTATCGCCGCTTCGTCATCGAGCGCGACGGCGACCCGCTGGCCAATCCCGTGGCGCCGCATCGCCGGCCGAGCCGCCCGCGGCGGACGCCGCTGGGCGTCGGCGACGGCAAGGGGATCATGTTCGTCGGCCATACCGGCGAGATATACCCGGCGGGCTTCCTGCCGCTGGAGTGCGGCCGCTTTCCGCCGGACTCGGTGATCGACGTCTATCAGCGCCACCCGACGTTCGTCGCCTTGCGAAGGCCCGACGGCTTCGGCGGCAAGTGCGGCCTCTGCGAGTACCGCCACATCTGCGGCGGCAGCCGCGCCCGGGCCTACGCCCTCACCGGCGACCCGCTGGCCGAGGAGCCCGACTGCGCCTACATCCCCAGCGGCGCCGCGCCCGCGTAGACAAGGCAGGTTGGGTTATCCGCGAAGCGATAACCCAACGCCTCGCCGCGTGCGCGGCTTGTGGAATCCCACGTCGGCTGTAGCACCGACCTAGCCAGGTCGGGGGTGGCCCGGAGCGCCGGTAGACCTATTTAGGGGGGTGCAACGTTCTTTTTGCCGGGTATGATGGAACGGCTCTCGCTTCGGCCGTCAAGGGGCGGTTTGCCGTAAACTGCTCGTCGTTCGCCCCCGCGGCCTCGCTTCCCGCAGGCGTCTAGCCAGGAGGAACCGGACATGACTCGCCGTATGCGCAGCCAGTGGTTTCGGGGCATGGTTTCGAGCGACCACCGGCCGGCCCGGCCCGGTGCGGCCCGGGACGTCCGTCGCCGGCCGTTGCGGCTGGAGCCGCTGGAGGATCGGCGCTTGCTGGCGACGATCACCGTCAACACGATCGTCGACGAGAACGACGGCGTGGCCACCGGCGGCGTTTCGTTCCGCGATGCGCTGGCTGCCGCGGCCAGCGGCGACACGATCGACTTCGACCCCGCGCTCACCAGCGGCGGACCGGCCACGATCGACCTGGCCCACGGCCAGTTGGTGGCCAATACCGCCGTCACGATCGACGGCCCCGGGGCGGAGCTGCTCACGATCGACGCCGGCGGCACGAGCCGCGTGTTCCGGGCGTTTGCGGACTGCACTATCGAGGGCCTCACGCTCACCGGCGGCAACGCGCCCGAGGGCGGCGGCATCCTAACGCACCGCGTGACGGTCCGCGATTCGGTCATCACCGGCAACACGTCGACCGGCGGTGGCGGCGGCATCGCCGCAAACTACGTAACGCTCGAGCGAACCCGTGTCACGGGCAACCAGAGCGGCTTTTGGGGCGGCGGCGTTCAGGCTTTCAGGGCGTACATTTCTGAATCCACGATCTCCGGCAACAGCTCCGACTTCGGCGGCGGCGGCATTGCCGTGCTCGGCGCGTCAGCACGCCTGGCGCTCACCAGTTCGACGGTATCCGGCAATACGGCCCCACGAGCCGGCGCGTTCCTGGTTGCTCATGTCTATTTCGAAGGTTCCTTCGTGGCCGTGAATCAGTCCACGATTTCCGGCAATACCGCGACCGAGGGGCTCGGGAGCGTCACGGATTTCTATTTTTGCCTTCTCAGCAGAATTCGTGGGTGAATTCTGGTTGGGGCAGATGTCCAAGTTGGTGATATAAGGCCAGTTCGATGGTGTCGAACTCGCGATAG
>QEVI01000067.1 GCA_003576855.1 Planctomycetota bacterium | reverse complement strand
CCGTTCGGTCGGCACCCACCGGCACCCGCTCCTCGGCTTCGAGGAGTCCATCATGGGTCTCGACCCGAAAGCACTTGAATATGCCAATGAAATCATCCGTCACAAAGCCCGTCAGCTTGCCCGCAAGTCCGGATTCAGTCTGTCCGACCGCGAGGACATCGAACACGAACTGCTGATAGCAATCCTCGAGCGCTGGCCCGCATTCGACGCGAGTCGCGCATCGGAGAAGACGTTCATCGCGCGCATCGTCGAACACAAGGTCGTATCGCTCGTCCGCTCCCACCGAGCCGCCAAGCGCGGCGTCGGGCAGTGCGTGCCGCGCCACGGCGGCACGAATGGCAGCGCTTGCGACTTCGACGAAGAACTCGTTCGGTCACGTCGGGGTCTGAAGACGCGGTCGATCATCGAGGCTCTCTGTCTTCGCATGGACCTGGCCGAGGTGCTGGCCGACCTGCCGCCTGATCTGCGGAGCCTCTGCCAGCGTCTCATGCGTGAATCGGTGTCGGCCGCTGCTCGGGATTCGGAGACAAGGCGGACCACACTGTATCGCGCCATCCGCGAATTGCGGCGGCGACTCGAAGACGCTGGGCTGCACGAGTACTTGTGACCGCGCCGTCAACTCGCCGGCGTTTTGCGTATGTAACCCGTAGGGACCACGCAAGGGAGGAATGCGATGAAAACCGAAGTCCTTCGCTACATTTTTTCATCATCGGTCTGCATGCGCGAAGTCGAGGAGACGTTGCTTCTGGCTGTCCTGGCGGTCGAAAGCCTGTTCGGCGAATCGACCGTCCGGCTCGACGCGTCGTACTCGGTGGATGCGCCGCGTCGCTCCTGTGTCATCGACGGGAGCACGGAAGTTGGTCGCGCGCTCAGTCGCGTATTCACCGGCTTCGTCACCCGTGAATTCGGCGGCGATGCGTTCGGCATCCGCCGCGGGGAATCTGCGTCACCGACGAACGAGACGGCCGCGTGCGCCGGGGCCGCGTGCTGAGGACCATGCGCAGATCACCACGAGACGACAAGCGGTTGCCACTCGTGCGGCTGGGCCAAGGCGGCTACGTGAAGGACGTCTATCCCGAGGACTTGATCCATGAAACGCAAGGAGAAGATCGCATGGCAGGCCTGCTGAAACAAGTTCAACGCGGCGTACATCCCGCGCCGCGGCGCGCGCTTCTGTACGGCACGCACGGCATCGGCAAATCGACGTTCGGGTCGATGGCCGACAAACCCGTGTTCATCCAGACCGAGGACGGCCTGGGAGGCATCGACTGCGAGCGGTTCCCGCTGGCCGCGTCGTACGGCGACGTGATCAACGCGCTGGCGGCGCTGTACGGCGAGGCGCACGAATACAAGACGGTCGTCGTCGACAGCCTCGACTGGTTGGAGCGCCTGATCTGGTCGAAGGTGTGCCAGGATCGCGGCGTTACGTCAATCGAGGACATTGGCTACGCCAAGGGCTATGTCTTCGCCGTCACCCATTGGCGCGAAGTGCTGGCCGGCCTCGACGCGCTGCGCAACGAGCGCGGCATGACGATCATCCTGATCGCCCACGCCCAGATCGAGAAATTCGCCAACCCCGAGACGGATACCTACGACCGCTACTCACCGCGCCTGCACAAGCAAGCCTCGGCGCTGGCGCAGGAATGGTGCGACGAAGTCCTGTTTGCCACGTACTCGGTTCACACCAAGGCGACGGACGAGGGTTTCGGTCGCAAGCGCGTCCAAGGCATCGGCACCGGCGAACGCATCATCCGCACGACCGAGCGCCCGGCCCATGTCGCCAAGAACCGCCTCGGCCTGCCCGACCAGTTCCCGCTGGACTGGCGCATCTACGGGGCGTTCGCCAAGGGCGACGAGCAGGCCGCGCTCACGGCGATCCGCGAGTACTGGCCTGAGTACGGCAAGTCGGAAGAACAAGAACAACCCGCAGAACAAGGAGCGTAAACGTCATGTCCAACCTGAATGGATTCAACGCGAATGAGGTGGAACCGGCCGTTGGCTTCGATCCGATCCCCGCCGGCAAGTACCTGGCCGTGATCACCGAGAGCGAGATGAAGCCGACGAAGTCGGGCGTTGGCAAGTTCCTACAGCTCACATTTCAGATCCTCGAGGGCGAATTCAAGGGGCGGCTGGTCTGGGCCCGGCTCAATCTCGACAACCCCAATGCGACGACGGTCAAGATCGCCCGCGCCGAGTTGTCGGCGATCTGCCGCGCCGTCGGTGTCATGGCCCCGAAGGACAGCATCGAGTTGCACAACCTGCCCCTGGTCATAACAGTCGCCCACAAGAAGCGGCAGGACACAAGCGAGATCACCAACGTCATCAAGGGCTACGCGAAGAAGGACGCGGCCGCGCCGAAGGCCACGGGGACGCCAGGCAACAACGGAAAAGCGCCGTGGAAGAAGTGACGCGCGTGTACGAGCTGCCGTACCCGCCATCGGTCAATCACTACTGGCGGCGCGTGGGCTGGCGGACGCTGATCAGCCGCGAGGGAAGGCGCTACCGCAGGGAGGTGGTGGCGCTCCTCGCGGCGATGCGGGCGCAACAGATGCGTGGCGCGCTGGTCGTGCGGGTGAAGGTCTTTCCGCCCGACGGCCGGCGGCGAGACCTCGACAACCTACAGAAGGCCCTTATTGACGCCCTCGAGCACGGCGGGGCGTTCGCGGACGACAGCCAGGTCGCGCGGCTCGAAGTGGAACGCGCCGACATCGTGCCCGGCGGCAAGGTCATCGTGGAGATTGCGGAGCGGACGTAGATGGAGTTGCGACCGTATCAACGCCAGGCCGTCGAGGCCGTGTACGACTTCCTGCGCACGCGGGACGACAACCCCTGCCTCGTGATCCCCACCGCCGGCGGCAAGACGCCGGTGATGGCGACGATCTGCCGCGATGCCGTCCAGCTCTGGGAAGGACGTGTTCTGATCCTGGCCCACGTCAGAGAGCTGCTCGATCAGGCGGCAGAGAAGCTGCACCTCGTTGCACCCGACCTTCCGGTGGGCATCTACTCGGCGGGTCTGAAGCGCCGCGACCTGGGCTACGCCGTCACCATCGCCGGAATCCAGTCCATCTACGAGAAGGCCTGCGACGTGGGGCCAGTCGACTTGGTGGTCGTCGACGAGGCCCACTTGATTCCGCCCGACGGCGAGGGGATGTACCGCACGTTCCTGGCCGACGCCCGGAAGATCAATCCGCAACTGCGGGTCATCGGCATGACGGCCACGCCGTTCCGGATGAAGAGCGGGACGATCTGCGCGCCGGAAAACATCCTCAACATTGTCTGCTTCGAGATCGGCGTCCGCGAGTTAATCGTGCAAGGCTTTCTGTGCCCGCTGCGGACGAAGGCGGGATCGCAGCGCCCAGATTATGACCAGCTCCATCTGCGCGGCGGCGAGTACATCGCCGGCGAGGTGGAGGACCTGATGGACGAGGACTATCTCGTCTTGTCGGCCTGCCGCGAGATCATCGAGCACACACAGGATCGTCGATCCGTTCTCATCTTTGCATCCGGTGTCCGCCACGGTCAGCACATCTGCCGAGTAATGTCCGAGCGGCACCGTGTTGATTGCGGGTTCGTCTGCGGGGAGACGCTGCCGTTCGAGCGGGACAGCCTGCTGAAGCGGTTCCGCGAAGGCGCGCTGAAGTACCTGTGCAATGTCAATGTCCTGACGACCGGCTTCGACGCGCCCAACATCGACTGCGTGGCGATGGTGCGCCCGACGCTCTCGCCGGGCCTGTACTATCAGATGGTCGGACGCGGCTTCCGGCTGCATCCGGGAAAGACAGACTGCCTTGTGCTGGACTTCGGCGGCAACGTGCTGAGGCACGGCCCCGTCGACCAGCTTCGCGTCAGTCCCGTAGCAAACGGCAACGGCGAAGCGCCGGCAAAGGAATGCCCGCAGTGCCACGCGGTCATCGCGGCGGGCTACGCCAACTGCCCCGAGTGCGGGCACGAGTTCCCTGACCGTAATCGCCGTCAGCACGAGGCGACCGCCAGCAGCGAGGGGATTCTGTCCGATCAGACCACGCGGACAGAACACGAGGTCACCGACGTCTTCTACAGCGTCCACATTAAGCGCGGTGCGCCGCCCGATGCGCCGCGCACTATGCGCGTCGATTACCGCGTCGGCTTCAACGAGTACTTCTCCGAGTGGGTCTGCTTCGAGCACACGGGTTTCGCGCGACAGAAGGCCGAGCAATGGTGGTTGCGGCGGTCGAATGAGCCGGTGCCCGCGAATGCGGATGAAGCGGTCGAGCTGGCGGACGCCGGAGCGCTGACGCCGACATCGGCGATCACCGTCGAGCGGAAGGCCGGCGAGAAGTTCGACCGCGTCGTTGCGTACCGCCTGGGCGACAAGCCGCCGCGCCTCGATTCTGAAGAAGGCCTGCCGGAGGACGTTTCCGTCGTCGAAAACGAGGAGGTGCCGTTTTGATCGATGCCCCTCGTGATGCGCCGATGATCCGTCGCTTCCTCGCACTGCTGTTCCAGCCTGGGGACGTGTTCGAGGTCCGCGCCCCCGATTGCCGCGAGCGCCGCGACGCGCGCTACGCATTCACTTGCTCGGGTTACTTCACGTTTGACACGAGGGACGAAGCGGTTGCCGGGATCGCGGAGCTGGATCGTTCGGCGATTGCGCCTGGCATCTATGTGACGATCAATCCCGTTGCGCCGGCGCTCCTGGCACGCGCCGCCAATCGCATCAAGCCCCGGGCCCGCGAAACGACGCAGGACAAGGACGTTTTACATCGCCGCTGGTTGCTGATCGACGTCGACCCCGTCCGGCCAGCGGGCGTCAGCGCCACCGACGCCGAGCTGGCGCTGGCGCTCGAACGCGCCCGCGCCATCGCCGAGCACCTGACATCGCTCGGCTGGCCCGCGCCGATCTTGGCCATGTCGGGCAACGGCTACCACCTGCTAAACCGCATCGAACTGCCGACGGACGACGGCGGGTTGGTCAAGGGCGTCCTCGCGGCGCTGGCGGATCAATTCAGCGACGACGTCGTCGCGGTGGACCGCGCGGTCCACAACTCGGCGCGGATTGTCAAGGTAATTGGGACGGTCTCCCGCAAGGGCGATGAGCTTCGCAGTGCGGCCGGTCAGGACGACCGGCCACATCGGCGGTCCGAATTCGTCGACGTGCCCGAGCAGCTCGTCGCCGTACCCGAGGAACTCCTACGGGCCGTGGCGAACGCCAAGAACGGCCCGGACGCCGCCGCACTGGCCAACGTCGCGGCCCCCGTGGCCAACGTGGGCGGCGACAACGGCCGGTTCGACTGCACCCCGGCTGGCGTCCGAGCCTGGCTCGAGGCCCGACGCGTGACCGTGAAGGGCGAGCGCCGCAACGGCGACAAGACGCTGCTCCTGTTGGAGCGCTGCCCGATCAACCCCGAAATCGTCTCCACCGGCGGCTCCGACATCGCCGTGATGGTCGGCGACGACGGCATGCTCGCTTACTGCAACAAGCACAATCGCGGGCAGGCGTACACATGGCACGACCTGCGACGGGCGCTCGATCCCAGTTACGTCGGGCTGTCACCGGGCGCTGTAAGCGACGTCGACCTTTCGCAATTCAGGACTTCGACGCGGCAAAGCGCCGACGGCAGGGCTGATCGCGTCGCGGCCCTGCATCCCGGACCATTTCCATCGCATCTGCTCACTGTGCCAGGCTTCATTGGCGCGGTGGTCGCCTACACCGTCGCCTCGGCGATCAAGCCCCAACCCGTGCTGACGCTGGGGGCGGCCATTGCGCTACTCGGCACACTTGTCGGTCGTAAGGTCCGCGACGAAATGAACACGCGGACCAACGTCTATTGCCTGGGCGTATGCGAAACCGGCGGCGGCAAGGAGCGCGCCCGGCAGGTCAACAAGGAGATCCTGTTTCAGGCCGGTCTTGAACGCATGGCCGGCCCCGAGGGCCTGGCAAGCCATGCCGGCCTGGTCTCGGCGGTGGAGAAGCAGCCGTCGATCCTGTTTCAGTTGGACGAGATTGGTCGCTTGCTGCGCACGATCGGCGAGCCGAGCCGGTCGCCGCATTTGTACCACATCGCAACCGTGCTCATGAAACTGTTCACGAGCGCGTCGAGCGTCTACATCGGCGACGCCTACGCTGACACGAAGCGCAATAAGACCATCGACCAGCCCAACGCCTGCCTATACGGCACGACCGTGCCCAAGTCGCTGTACGAAGGCCTCACCGCCGAGAGCGTCACCGATGGCTTCCTGTCGCGCATGCTGATCTTCGAGACCGATGACCATGATCCCATGCCCAGCCCGGACGCCAATCCGGCGACGCCGGTCCCCCGCGACATTGTCAGCGTCGCGCGCTGGTGGGGCGAGTTCAATCCGGCCGGCAACTTGGCGAAGGAGCACCCCGAACCTCGCGTTGTGACCACCAGCGCGGATGCCGCGCGCGTGTTCACCGAGCTGGAGCAGCGCGCCCGTGGTGAACGGCAGTCGGCCGCCGAGACCGTCGCTGCGCTGTGGACCAGGACGACCGAGAAGGCTCGCAAGCTCGCATTGATCCACGCCTGCTCGGCGAACTGCGAGGTCCCCGTCATCGACGAAGCCGCCGCGAGGTGGGCGTCCGAACTGAGCGAGTACTTGACGCGGCGCACGCTGCACATCGCCGAGGAGTGGGTCTCGGAGACGCCGTTCGAGGCCAAGCGAAAGCGCGTGCTGCGCGAAATCGGCCGGACGGAGGCTGGCCTGACTCGCACGCAGCTCAACCGCAAGACCAAGCACCTCACCGCGAAGGAGCGGGGGGAGATCATCGAAAGCCTTCTGTCGACCGGCGAGGTCATCGAGGAGCGGGTGCAGACGGCCGGCGCGCCGCGCGTGACGTACCGTGCTTCTTCACCTTCTTGTCCTCCCGGTATGTGTTTAAGTGAGGGTAGGTAGACATGCATAAGAAGATCAGAACAGGAAGAACAATAAGGGTAATAAGTCTCTCTTCTTCTTCTCTCTCTTGTCCCATCGAGACTTGCGCGCCGACTTTTTGGCGCTGCGACGATGGCAAGAAGCATCCACGAAGGGGCAATAAGCGGGTCCTACCTGGCGCAGGTCGGCAGCCGAGGCCCGCGGAACCAACCACCAATCCAGACAGAGTTTGTTGCGCTTGGCCGAGCGCCGGCCAGGCCGCCACGGGCACGCCCCGTTGGGCCGTGGGCGAAGGACGCCGCCGGGGCGTACCAACCTACGACGCGGCCGCCCCGTTGGCCCCGGGTGGCGTTTCTGCGCGTTGCGGGCCAACCCCGGGCCGAGGACGGACCGGTTCAACCATGACATGGAGGTCTTGCGATGAAGATTGAGTTGCGGCCGCTGGCCAAGATCAAGCCGTACGAGAAGAACCCGCGGATCAACGATGCGGCGGTGGATGCTGTCGCCGAGTCGATTCGGCGCTTCGGCTTCCGCCAGCCGATCGTGGTGGATGGCGACGGCGTCATCGTCTGCGGCCACACCCGGTGGCGCGCAGCGCAGAAGCTCGGACTGGCCGAGGTTCCGGTCCACGTCGCCCGCGACCTGACGCCCGAGCAGATTCGGGCCTACCGCATCGCCGACAATAAGACGGCCGAGCTGGCGGAATGGAATCTCGAACTGCTGAACATCGAGCTGGGCGAACTCAAGGATGCCGGCATCGACTGGTCGCTGCTGGGCTTCGACGCCGACGAGCTGGCCAGGCTGCTGGGCGGCGAACTCAAAGCCGGCCTGACCGACCCCGACGACGTGCCCGAACCGCCGGACAAGGCCATCACCCAGCCCGGCGACCTGTGGGTGCTCGGCGAGCATCGGCTGCTCTGCGGCGACAGCGCCAGCGCTGCCGACGTCGATCGGCTGCTGGCTCACGGGCGAGACGCCCGTGCCACCGTTCACCTGGTCAATACCGATCCGCCGTACAACGTCCGCGTTGAGCCGCGCTCGAACAACGCCATCGCCGCAGGGCTGTCATCATTCGGCGAGCCCGGCCTGATGCACCACCAGGGCTTCGACGTTGCCCGCCAAGGCGTGAAGAAAGCGACGACGACCAAGCTTCGTCCCAAGGACCGGCCGCTGGCGAACGACTTCGTCAGCGACGAAGAGTTCGACAAGATGCTGCACGCCTGGTTCGGCAACATCGCCCGGGTGCTGCTTCCCGGTCACATTGCCTACATCTGGGGCGGCTATGCCAATTGCGGTAATTACCCACCGGTGCTGAAAGACGTTGGTCTGTATTTTTCGCAGGCAATCATTTGGGACAAGGAGCACCCTGTCCTGACCAGGAAGGACTTCATGGGCGCGCATGAATGGTGCTTCTACTGCTGGCGCGAGGGCGCGGCTCATCGATTCTTTGGGCCCAACAATGCGACCGATCTTTGGCGGGTTAAGAAGGTCAATCCCAACGCGATGATCCACCTGACGGAGAAGCCCGTCGAGCTGGCCGTGCGGGCCATGCAGTACTCGTCGCGTGCCGGCGAGAACGTGCTGGACCTGTTCGGCGGCAGCGGCAGCACGCTCATAGCCGCCGAGCAGACCGGGCGCCGAGCGTTCCTGATGGAACTCGACCCGCTCTACTGCGATGTGATCGTGCAGCGCTGGGAGAAGTTCACAGGACGGAAGGTGGAGCGCCTATCCCGAACTGTTCGAGAAACGCCCGAAACTGATTCGACGGAATCCGTTCCGGATTCCGCGTCTGTACGCGAGGCCGACCGAACGCCCGAACCATGTGCTCATGATCAACAACGGGAGCATTCCACGAAAGTTCACAAAAGAGGCGCCTGCAAATGACAAACGTACCATTTGCTCTGGCGCGACGACCGTATCCCCAGTCCCACCATCGAATCAATGTGCGATCATCCAATCGTTGGCCATCACGGTGTTGGCGATTGCTGCGTTCTATTGGATTCGGCGGATTACCCAGAACCATGCAGTTGTTCGGCAAGGAGTATCCATGATTGCGATACCACGCGGCAGCTTGCTCATGCGACTCCAAGACCTCTATCACTTGGAGAACTGCTGTCAGTCTCCAGTGACGAAACGGCACATCTCCGTACTTGCCCTTCTTGGTGAGATAAGCCACTGCATCCCCCACTGCGAGTCTTGGCGCAAATTTCCCGGCACGGCACAAGCACGAAATCGACGGCCATTCGTGCTCCAGATCTGGCTCACGTCGAATCGAACCATCAACGAAGGGATCGATTGCGAGCTTCAAGCTCGCGGCCCGACCGTACTTTGTATTCACGAGCGGACGGTAGGTGTTCAGGTAGCAATTGGCCATCGCCGGGCATTGTCAACGACAGGTGACCGCAGACAAGGGGCGCTTACACCGGAGCAACGCCCCCGTCGTCGCGGAGGCGTTGGAGAAGTGATCAGAATGTGGTTAGCCCACGAACTCGAACTGCCCGCGGTCAACCTTGCGGAAGCGGGATGCGCGGCCCTTCTCGCGGGCCTCGCGCATCATGGCGGCGTAGAGAGTCGCGTGAGGCGTTTTGCCGCCGGGGCTGGTCCACAGGCCCTTCTCTGCCATCGCGGTGATCAGTTCCTGGGCGTGCATCGGCTTGCCCGCCTTGGCCAGCACCTGCGCGGCGGCGTCGAGCGCGCTGATACGCTTCGGCTTGGCATCGCCGCTTGTCTTCGTGGCGGCGCCGGCCTTCTTCGATCGCGCCTCCGTGGCGGCAGCCTTCGCGTCGACCTTGGACTCGCCGGCATTGGCTACCCCCGGCGACTTGGCCGGCGCGGCGGTGCTGGCAGACTTCGCCGCCGGTTTGTTGACATTCTTCTTCGTGGATTTGGCGGCCTTCCTGTTCTTGCTGCTCATGTCGTTCTCCTGTTCGCGTGGTTCATCTTCCGCCGACGCCAACGCGGCGCCGGGCACGGTGTTCGTCTCGCCCGCGTTCGCCACGGCGAATCTCGCCGGAGGCGGATCGGCGGGCGCGTCTTCCTGGCAGTGCCGCTCCCAGCAGGCCTGGCACATCGGGCGGTCGAGGTAGATCAGCGCCCGCGGCCGACCGCAGCCGGGCGTGGCGCAGTGCGGCTGATTGATCACGTCGTCATCGCCGCCGTCGACGTCTGTCGCCGCTTCGCCGGTTGCCGCGTCGGGCGGAGCGCTCACGGCGGTCGCGGCTTCCTGGGCGCGTTGTGCCCTGGCCCGCCGCTGTTCGTAGGGCACGACACTCGCCGGCGCAGCCGCGATCCGCTCGTCGATGTCCTGCGGCGGCCGGTCATCCTGGACGAGCGGCGTATGAGCCGCGGCCGGCTCGGCGCTGCGCGTCGGCGCAACTTCTCGCCGCAGCCGCTGGGCGCTCTTGATGCGCACCTGCCGGCCGGTGTCGACGTTCGTGGCATCCCAGCCGCCGAAGCGGCTCTCGGCGTCGATCCGCACGCGGGCCAGTCTGCCGCTGACCTTGGCGACGTAGGTCCCGCCAAGTTGGACCTGCTGCTTCTTCATGTGATGCTCCCTTCTGCAAAGACCTCATTTCGCCGCGTCCACCTGCCTGCGCAGGCAGGCGCGACGCGGCGCTCGCGCTATGCCAGCCGCCCCATGGCGGCCCTGGCGCTGGCGCCCCCCCGGGGGGCGCTCGCGTTCGGGCCGCTAGCCGCGGATGCGTCGCAGCCCGGCCTCGTAGGCCTTGAGCAGCGCTTTGCGAATCTGCCAGACCGGCAGGTCGTGGAAGTCGAGTTGATCGCTGTGGCGGGCGTCGAGCGTTTCGATGTCCAGTTCCTCGCGGGCGATCTGTTGAATCGCGGCCAGCCGGACCGTGGTCTCGACCGCGTTCTCCTGGGCCAGGCTGCTGGTCTTCGTGTTTTTCGTCGTCATCGTTTGCTCCTTTGTCTAGATGCACTCGACCTGGTTCGGCGTGGCGAACAGGTACCGCTGTCGCGCCCAGCGGCTGGTGCTTCGGATCGTGAGCATCAGCCGCCCGCGGGCGGTGAAGGCCTGGCGCTTCAGGACGCGGCCGGCCTGGTAGCGATGTCGGCCTCGAATGATCAGCACCTTCTTGCCATCCCACTTGGTTTGCACGTTGTCGCACTGGGTCTTCATCTCGCTCTCTCCTTTCGATCAGCCGTTGTTGGGCAGAATGATGTCGGCTACGTCCCAGACCTCTTTGCCGTCGCTCGTCTGGACGACGTAGGACGTCGCCTTCGTGCGACTGCGATTGCGCGAGCAGACCTTGATGATCCGGCCCGGTTCGCCGTCGAGGGTGGAGACCACCAGCGTCTCCGCCGGCAGGTTTCGAAGGTCCATCGTCGTTTCGTTCGGTCGCGTCATGTTGTTCTCCTTCGCGTTGGGTACGCCCCATGCGTACAACCCCATGAGGGCAAAACGGCGCGAAGACATCAAGCGATTTGGGCCACAATTCCGGCCGGAATGTGCAGAATCTTTCAGCGGCCCGGGCGGGCAACCGGGCCCGGTCAGGCACACCCCTTGCCTGTGGCGGCGGCCCCGGGACGCCAAGGGCGACATGTCATATACATGACACAGGCAACGGGCGTGCCTGTTTGGCGGAGGGCGGCGTGATGGCCACGGCGGACCTTGCCCAGCCTGACAGGCTCAACCCCACGGCGCTGCCCGCGGCCGACGCCGCCCGGCTGCTGACCGCCGCGGGCGGCCAGCGCGTGACGGCCGAGATGATCCAGGCGGACGTCGACGCCGGCGCGCTGACCAACGCCGATGGCACGATCAATTTGATTCACTATGCCGCGTGGCTGGTCCGTGAGGCTGTTAGGCTGAAGACTGTTAGGCTGTTCGGCGCTGGGGAGAACGCTGATCTTGCAAGCGCTAACAGTCTAACAGCCGAACAGTCCAACAGCCTTCGAGCCGGGGGCTCGCATGATTGACCCCCGCAAACTGCGACCGGGCGAGCTGTGCCGGCTGCTGAACAGCACGCCGCTGGGCGAAGTCATCGCCGAGCGGCAGTTGCACCGCCATCGCACCCGCGCTGGCCTGCGAATCACGTCGGCCGGCGATGCCCGCTGCATCGACCTGCTGCGGTACGTCGCCTGGCTGGTCATCGAGCGGCACCGGCCCAGGCCGCAGCCCGATGGCCTGACCGGCTACGAGGCCCACCGCGACCGGGCCGCCCAGCGCAACCGCGAGATGGCCCTGCTCGGCCGCGACATCGGCGAGATGCCGGCGGTGGTGAATGCCGAGCGGAAGAACCGCGCGGCGCGGGATTTTCGATTCTTCTGCGAGCGGTACTTCCCGCAGACGTTTCATCTGCCCTGGTCGGCTGACCACCTCAAGGTCGTCGCCAAGATCGAGCTGGCGGTGCTGGAGGGCGGGCTATTTGCGATGGCCATGCCGCGCGGCAGCGGCAAGACCTCGTTGTGCGAGACCGCCTGCCTCTGGGCGTTGGTCTATGGGCACCGCGAATTCGTGGCTCTCATCGGCTCGGATGAAGAGCATGCCGCCAATATGCTCGATTCGATCAAGGCCGAGCTGGAGAACAACGAGCTGCTGCTGGAAGACTTCCCCGAAGTGGTCTTCCCGATCCGGGCGCTGGAGGGCATTCACCAGCGCGCCGGCGGCCAGCTCTACCAGGGCAGACAGACGCACATCGGCTGGACGGCGCGGGAGATCGTGCTGCCGACCATGCCGGACAGCAGGGCCAGCGGCGCGATCATCCGCGTCGTCGGCATCACCGGTCGCATTCGCGGCATGAAGCACAAACGCGTCGATGGTTCCAGCATCCGCCCGTCACTGGTGCTGATCGACGATCCGCAGACGGATGAATCGGCCCGCTCGCCGTCGCAGTGCGTCACGCGCGAGCGCATTCTCGCAGGCGCGATCCTCGGCCTGGCCGGTCCGGGGCGCAAGATCGCGGGCCTGATGACGCTGACCGTGGTGCGCCCCGACGATCTGGCCGATCGCATTCTCGACCGCGAGAAACACCCGCAATGGCAGGGCGAGCGGACCAAGATGGTCTATTCGTTCCCGGCGAACGAAGCGCTGTGGGCGCGGTACGCCGAGCTGTGGCGCGAGGGCATGCGGGCCGATCGCGGCATCGCCGATGCGACAGAGTATTACCGCCAGAACCGCGAGGCGATGGACGAGGGGGCGAATGTCGCCTGGCCGCAGCGTCACCATCCCGACGAGCTGTCTGCCATCCAACACGCCGTGAATCTGAAACTGGATCGCGGTGAGGCGGCGTTCTGGGCGGAATATCAGAACGAGCCGCTGCCCGAGGACGAAGTCGACGATGACTTGCTCACCGCCGACCAGATCGCCGCGAAGGTCAACGGCCTGCGCCGCGGCGAGGTGCCCATCGGGTGCAGCCACGTCACCATGTTCATCGACGTGCAGAGTAAGGCCCTGTTCTGGCTGGTGGCCGCGTGGGAGGACGACTTCACCGGGTACGTGATCGACTACGGCACAGAGCCTGAACAGAAGGAAGCTTACTTCACGCTCCGCGACATCCGCCGCACGCTGGCCAGCACGGCATCCCGCGCCGGCCTGGAGGGTGCGATCTACGCGGGCCTCGAACGGCTGACCGACGCAACGCTCGGCCGCGAGTGGCGGCGGGATGATGGCGCGATGGTGCGGATCGACCGCTGCCTGATCGACGCCAACTGGGGCAGCTCGTCGGATGTGGTGTATCAATTCTGCCGACAGTCGAAGTTCGCCAGCGTCGTGATGCCCAGCCACGGCCGCTATGTCGGAGCGTCGAGCATCCCTTTCTCAGAATACCGGCGCAAGCGCGGCGACCGCGTCGGGTTGAACTGGCGCATCCCCGTCGTCACCGGCAAGCGCTCCGTGCGTCACGCCGTGTTCGACACGAACTACTGGAAGTCCTTCGTCCATGCCCGCCTCGCCGTGCCGATGGGCGATCCCGGCTGCCTGTCGCTGTTCGGCCGCAAACTCGAAGCACATCGCCTGCTCGCCGACCATCTGACCAGCGAGTACCGCGTGAAGACGCAAGGCCGCGGTCGCACCGTGGACGAGTGGAAACTCCGCGTCGAGGGCCTCGACAACCACTGGCTGGACTGCCTCGTGGGCTGCGCCGTCGCGGCGTCGATACAGGGCGCGGTCCTGTTCGGCACCGATGCACGGCCCGCGCCGCGCCCACGAATCAAGTTGTCTGCATTGCAGGGGGCCAGGCGATGAAGGCGAACCTTCCCAAATCCACCGAGAAGCCCGATGAGCAGCGCGGCCTTGCCTGCGCCAAGTGCGGCTGCGCTCATCTCCGCGTGATCTACACCCGCAAGACATGGGGCGGCGCCTTGCGCCGCCGCCGCGAGTGCCGCCATTGCGGCCAGCGGATCACGACGACGGAGCGGGTCCAATGAGAATCCAGCCCCCGCAAGGCTTGTGTAAATGTCTTGACTTTTGTTGAGAATGAACGATACTTTTACACATGGCCGCGAAGACGTCCACGACCGAGAAAGTCCTTCGCCTGGCCCGCCAGAAGGGCATTCTGCGGGTGCGGGACCTGACCGAAGAGGGAATCCACCCGGAGTACCTGCGCCGGCTCTGCGCCGCGGGCGTCCTTGAACGGTCAGGGCGCGGGCTCTACCTGCTGGCCGACGGCGACTACTCCGCCAACGTCACGTTGGTGGAGGCCGCTCGCCGCGTTTCCCACGGCGTCATCTGCCTGCTGTCCGCGCTGCGTTTCCACGAAATCGGCACCCAGCTCCCGCACGAGGTTTGGATGATGATCGAGCGGCGGGCAGCGCGGCCCCGAATCGACTATCCCCGCGTGCGGTTCTTCCGGGCCTCCGGCGACGCGTTCAAGGCCGGCGTCGACCATCGGCGAATCGACCGAACGCCGGTCGCGGTTTATTGCGTGGCGAAGACCGTCGTCGATTGCTTCAAGTACCGCAACAAGATTGGACTGGACGTCGCGCTGGAGGCGCTCCGCGACTGCCTGCGCCGAAAACGCGCCCCCGTCGATGACCTCTGGAAGTACGCCCGCATCTGCCGGGTTGAACGGGTCATGCGGCCGTATCTGGAGGCGCTGGTGTGAGCCGCCCCACGAAAGACCCTCTCGCCCAGTCGGTCAAGCAGCGATTGATGAATCGCTGTCGGCAGCGCGGAGAGGACTTCAATGCGCTCCTGACGCGTTACGCCATCGAGAGGTTTCTGTATCGACTCACACGCACTCCGCACGCGTCGCGCTTCACGCTGAAGGGAGCGATGCTGTTCGCCATCTGGATGGACAAGCCGCATCGGCCGACCATCGACGTGGACCTCTTGGGTACAGGCGAGCCGAATGTAGACGACCTGCGGAAGGTCTTTCAGGAAGTTTGCGACGTTGCAGTCGAGCCGGATGGCATGCGTTTTGACCGCGCGTCGGTTACGGTCACCGAAATCCGCGAGGACAACATCTACCAGGGCCTGCGCGTCAAGCTGACCGGCCATCTCGGCTCGGCCCGGATTCCGGTTCAGGTCGACGTGGGCTTTGGAGATGTCATTACGCCTGGGCCGGCCGAGGCGACCTTCGGACCCCTCCTGGAACTCCCCCCGCCCGTGATGGCGGCCTATCCGCCGGAGACGGTGATTGCCGAGAAGCTCGAGGCGATGGTGGTGCTGGGCCTGGCCAACAGCCGGATGAAGGACTTCTACGACCTCTACATGCTGAGTCGAACGATGACCTTTGATGGCGAAGTGCTGGCGAGGGCCATCCGCGCGACGTTTCGCAGAAGACGCACAACGATTCCAGAGGCGCTCCCGCCGGCGCTGTCGCGCGAGTTCGCATCTGATCCGGCCAAACAGGCTCAATGGTCTGCGTTTGTCAAACGGATTGACGCGGCCCTACGACCGGCGGAGTTTGGCGATGTCGTCGACGCCCTTGCGCGCTTCGTGCGTCCGGTCCTGGACGCCGCTGCTGGCGAGGCATCGTTCCACAAAGTATGGCAGGCCCCGGGTCCTTGGCATGACATAATCCGAGCACTCACGGTCTAGATGCGTAATGAAGTGCTGCCCGGTCGATTTTCGTGTTGCACCATGTCCGCCGGCGACGTAAGTATTTCATAGACAACCAGGCCGGGTCTTCCCGGAGGCGAGCGGTCGGCGGCTGATCCCCGCGGGCTGCGTTCCAGGCAGATAACACGCCGTGCAGGGCTGCACTCCTGCGCGGCGTTTTTGTTTGGCCTCGCCTTTCGGAACGCCCGGCCGGCTTTGGCGGGACGGCGCAAGGGCAGCGCGTCGGGTTCATGCCCCGGAGGTTGCAGGTTCGAGTCCTGCTCCCGCAAGTGGAGACCTTCGATGCCGGACGACCCGACGATCACCGACGCCATCCGAGAAAGCGCCGCGGGGCCCAAGCGGGCCGAGGGCGATTCGGGCAGCGTGGAGCAGCACGACCTGAAGGACCAGATCGAGGCGGACCGGTATCTGTCGTCGAAGGAAGCAGCGAAGAAGGGCCTCGGTGTGCGGATGACTAAGGTGGTCCCGCCTGGAGCGGTGTGAGCGTGTTCAACTGGCTGCGTCAACTCGGTTCGCGGAGGGCCGGCAGCGCCCATGCGCCGCGCGGCCGCATGCTCGTTGTGCGCGGCAAGTATGACGCGGCACAGACCACCCACGAGAACCGCCGGCACTGGGCCAACGCCGATCACCTTTCTGCTAACGCGGCGGCCAGCGCCGAGGTCCGCCGCACGCTGCGCTGCCGGGCGCGGTACGAAGTCGCCAACAACAGCTACGCCAAGGGCATCGTCCTGACGCTGGCCAATTACGTCGTCGGCACGGGCCCGCGATTGCAAATGCTGACCGGTGACCCCGAGGCCAACCGCGTCATCGAGAGGGAGTTTTCTCGCTGGGCCAAGGCCATCGGCCTGGCCCACAAGCTGAGGACCATGCGGATCGCGCAGTGCGAGAGCGGCGAGGTCTTCGCCCTGCTGGCCACGAATCCCCTCGTCGATGCGCCAGTTCAGCTCGACGTGCGGCCGATCGAGGCCGATCAGGTGGCAGACCCAGGCTATAGGCTGCAGGCTGTAGGCCGCAGGAAGAACGCGAACGATCCGGCTTCGCCTGCCTACAGCCTACCGCCTACGGCCTACAGCCCGATCGACGGCATCACCTTCGACGAGTTCGGCAACGCCGTCGCCTACTACGTGCTGCGCCAGCACCCCGGCGACAACACGGCCTGGAAGGCCGGCGGCGTCGAGTTCGACATCATGCCGGCCGAGTCGGTCATTCACCTGTTCCGCGCCGAGCGGCCGGGCCAGAGCCGGGGCATCCCCGAGATTACCCCGGCACTACCGCTCTTCGCCACGCTGCGGCGCTACACGCTGGCGGTGCTCGGCGCCGCCGAGATGGCAGCGCTGCCGTCGGGCGTGATCTACACCGACGCGGCGGCGGACGCCGAGGCCTCGTCCGTAGAACCGATGGACGCCGTGGAGATGGACCGCGGCACGTGGATGACCATGCCCTTCGGCTGGAAGATCGGCCAGATCAAGGCCGAGCAGCCGACGACGGTCTACAGCGACTTCAAACACGAGGTGATCAACGAGATCGCCCGCTGCCTGAACATGCCGTTCAACATCGCGGCGGGTAATTCCTCGGGCTACAACTACGCCTCGGGCCGGCTGGATCACCAGGCGTTCTTCAAGTCCATTCGCATCGACCAGCGGCATCTCGCCGACGTCGTGCTCGACCGCATTCTCAAGGCGTGGCTGAACGAGGCCGTGCTGATCGAGGGCTACCTGCCGCAATCGGTGCGCACGCTGGACGCCGAGTTCCCGCACCAGTGGTTCTGGGATGGATTCGAGCACGTCGATCCGGCCAAGGAGGCCAACGCGCAGGCCACGCGGCTGAACAGCAACACGACGACCCTGGCGGCCGAGTTCGCCCGGTCCGGACTGGATTGGGAGACCGAGCTGCGGCAGCGGGCACGAGAGATTTCGCTGATGCGCGAATTGGGATTGACGCTGGAACAGCCTGTCGTCCGCAGTCCGCAGTCTGTAGCAGAAGACGAAGACGACGCTGACTTGGAGGAGGCAGCATCATGAGTAAGGCCCGGGCCGCGACCAGCTACAGACTACAGACTCCAGACGACGGACTCGATTGCCCCGATCGCCTCGAGCTGCGCTGCACGCCGGGCGACATCTCGCTGGTGGCTTTGGCCGCCGAAGGCGACAGCCAGGGCGACAGCCAGGCGCCGCCGCACTTCACGATGATCGCCTACACCGGCGACGCCATGCGGATCGAGGGCTGGCGCTATCCGGTGGTCGTGGACCTCGAAGGTCTTTCCATCCCGTCGCAGCGCCGCCCGGTGCGGTTCGGTCACAGCATGTACCAGGGCGTCGGCCACACCGAGCGGATCGCCGTCGAGGCCGGGCGACTGATCGCCGAAGGCATCGTCTCCCGCGACACGCCGGCGGCCCGCGAAGTCGTCGCCAGCGGCAAGCGCGGCTTCCCCTGGCAGGCGTCGATCGGCGCCCAGGTCGCCCGAGCCGACTTCGTCAGAGCCGGCAAGTCGGTGACGGTCAACGGCCGCACATTCGAAGGGCCGGTCTATGTCGCCCGGCGGACGGTGCTGGGCGAGATCAGCTTCGTCGACCTCGGCGCCGACACCAACACCGCCGCGACCATCGCGGCATCGCAGGCCAATCAACCGCAGGCCGCCGGCAACGGCACTGGCAAGGAGACAGATGTCATGAATGAACCGAACGATACCCCGGTCACGCCGACCCAGGATGAGCCGACGGCCGAACCGACGCGCGTGGCGCCGTCCGATGCACAGGAGACGGGTGCGGTCTCGACTGCGGTCCCGCCCAACGGCCAGCCTGCTCCCATCGCCGAGCTGCGCGCCCAGGCCCTGGCCGAGACCAAGCGCCTCGCCGCCATCCGGCGGATCTGCGCCGGCCGCCATCCCGACCTCGAGGAGCGAGCCATCGCCGAAGGCTGGACGCAGGATCGCTGCGAGCTGGAAGTCCTGCGGGCTTCTCGACCCCGGGCGCCGGCCGTCCACGCCATCGACAACACCATGAACGGAAGCATCCTCGAAGCCGCCTGCCTGCTGACCGCCAAGCTTGAGCACATCGAAGAACACGCCGACGAGAAGGCGCTCGACGCCGCGACGAGGCGATTCCGCGGCGGCATTGGTTTGCAGGAGCTTCTGCTCGAAGCCGCCTGGGCCAACGGCTACAGCGGCCGCAACTTCCGCGACAGCCGGGCCGTCCTGCGCCATGCCTTCGGCCACAGTCTCGACACGTCGCACCATGAGCACGCCCTCCAGGCCGGCTTTTCGACCATCGACATCGGCGGCATTTTGTCGAATGTCACCAACAAGTTCCTGCTCGAGGGCTTCTTCTCCGTCGAGCGGACCTGGCGGAACATCTGCGCCATCCGCAACGTCAGCGACTTCAAGACGGTCACCAGCTATCGCCTCGTCGGCCGCGACCAGTACGAAAAGGTCGCCCCCGGCGGCGAGCTCAAGCACGGCGCCCTCGGCGAAGAGACCTACACCAACAAGGCCGACACCTACGGCCTGATCCTCACCATCGACCGGCAAGACATCATCAACGATGACCTCGGCGCCATCACCACGGTGCCGCGCAAGCTCGGCCGCGGCAGCGGCCTGAAGATCAACGACGTCTTCTGGGCGACGTTCCTGAACAACACCGCCTTCTTCACCGCCGGCCGCAATAACTATCTGACCGGCGTCGACACGGCCCTGGGCATCACCGGCCTGACCCTGGCCGAAGTGTCCTTCATGAACCAGGTCGATGCCGAGGGCAAGCCGGTGGGCATCATGCCGGCGATCCTGCTGGTGCCGCCGTCGCTGTCGGCGATGGGCACGATGCTCTTCAAGAGCCTGGAGATTCGGGACAACACCGCCAGCGTGAAGTACCCGGTGGCCAACCCGCACGCCGGCAAGTTCCGCGCCGAGGTCAGCCGGTATCTGTCCAACGCGCAGTACGCCGGCTTCTCCGACAAGGCGTGGTATCTGCTGGCCGACCCGGGCGACCTGGCGGTGATCGAAGTCGCGTTCCTCAACGGCCAGGAGGCGCCGACCATCGAGTCGGCCGAGGCGGACTTCAACGTGCTGGGCATCCAGATGCGCGGCTATCACGACTTCGGCGTGGCGCTTCAAGAGCCGCGGGCGGGCGTGAAGGCGAAGGGAGAAGTGTAAGCAGAGGCTGTTGGGCTGTTGGGCTGTTCGGCTGTTGGGCTGCTGGACTGTTAGGCGCGAATGCATGACCCCAACAGTCCAACAGTCAAACAGCCGAACAGTCCAAATCCGGAGGATTTGCAATGGCACAGGCGACATTTGTCCATGACGGCGCAGCGATTGATTACACCCCGGGCGGCCACATCGCCGCCGGCGAGGTGGTTGTGATCGGTGAACTGGTCGGCGTGGCCAGGACACCGATCGCCGCAGGCGCGCTCGGCGCCCTGGCGGTCGAGGGCGTCCTCGACTTCGCCAAGGCCACCGGCGGCGGCACGGCGATCAGCGCTGGGGCCAACGTCTATTGGGACGACACCAACAACGTGGCCACCACCACCGCCTCGGGCAACAAGCTGATCGGCAAGTGCGTCAAGGCCGCGGCCGACGGCGATGCGACGGTTCGGGTTCGGATGAATCAGTGATCTGCGTGATGCCGTGGATCTCATCGAACGCGGGCTGGCCTGGCTGGATGCGCAGCGACACCGACATCTGTCGCGCACGGTGACCTACCAGCGCGGCGGCCAATCGGTCGAGCTGGCGGCGACGATCGGGCGGACCGAGTTCGAGCAGGCCGACCACTTCGGCGTGATCCACCGGACGCAGTCGCGGGATTTTCTGGTGCGGGCGGCCGACCTGGTCCTCGGCGGCCAGCCGGCGCTGCCCGTCGCCGGCGACCGCATCCGCGAGGGCGACGGTGACAAGACCTTCGTCTACGAAGTCATGGCCCCGGGCAGTGAGCCGCCGTTTCGGTACAGCGATCCATACCGACGGACGCTGCGGATTCACACGAAGCACGTGGCGACGGAGTGAACGATGCAAGTTGAAAAGCCGCCGATCAACGGCAATGCCCGCCAGAAGCTGGCCTGGCTGCTGGGGGTGCTGTGCTCCGTGCTTTTGATTCTGACGCTGGCGTCCGGGGGAATGCTTCTGCGCCACGAGTCGCAGATCGCGGTACACGGGACCCGAATCGGCGTCATCGAACAGATGCTGGTGCGAATTGAGTCGAAGCTGGACCGCCTGTTGGAGCGAAAGCCGTGAGCACGACCCTCGCCATCGCCGACGCGGTCGTCGCCAGCCTGAACGCCGGCGGGTTCGACCCGCCGCTGGGTGCCGTGCGGCGCTACCAGCCGACCTTCGAACTGGCCGACCTGGCAGCGCTTCGGGTCAGCGTCGTACCGCGGTCACTGGAGATGACCAACGCCACGCGGGCCACGGGTTACTTCGACTGCGCCATCGACATCGGCGTGCAGAAGAAGCTCGATGGTGACGCCGAGATCGATGGGCTGGTGAGCCTTGTCGAGCGGATCGCCGACCACCTGCGGCAGAAGCGCCTGCCAACCGCGTCCGAAGCGGCGTTCGTCTCCATCGCCAACGAACCAGTCGTCGCCCTGGAGCACCTCGATCAGCACCGGGCGTTCACCAGCATTTTGACGGTCACCTACCGGGTGCGGAGGTAGCCATGCCGGCGGGACTTGCCAGAACGATGGTGATGGATGGCGACTGGCTGGCGATGGCCGAAGAACGGCTGATCTCGGACTTCACGCTGACGGCTTCACGCAATAATGCCGCTCCCCTTGAATTGCGCATTGACGGTGGCGCGGCGCAGCTTTGGCCCGCCGGCGTCTCGGCGCCGCTGCGCGACATCGACCTGGCGCGGTTGTCGGCCCGTGGCCAGGCGGGCGATCGACTCTTTGTTGCCGCCGGCCGGCCTGGTGCGGTTGCTGTTCCGCGCGGCACCGCCGCTCCGACCCTGCTGAGCGCCTATTTCTCGGAGACCAACCTCTGGCTGGTCCTGAACTTCACGGAGGCCGTTGAGGTTGTGCGCGCACTCCATGTCACCGTGTACTTCGGTGGCAAGCGCTATGAGATTGATGCGGTTCACAGCCACCCCGCCGACACCTTCGTCCTCGTGGCCATGTTCCAGGCTGGCGTTGACCCCGGGCACCCCGATCGCGTCGCCTATGAGCCGGACGATACGGCTTACGTCGCCAGCGCTCTGACCGGCCGCCGGGTGGCGCCCTTCGAATCGTCGTTCTCCACGACCGGCAAGCCGCAGCCGGTGGCGGCCGTGTATCGCCCCGGCGATGCCGAAGCCGAGGTCGAGTTCGACAGGCCGATCCGTGGCGTGCCCGGCGAGGCCATCCCGGCCCACGAAGAGTTCCAACTGCACACGACCTTCGGCGGCAACACCTACGTGGTGGTCCTCCAGGAGGGCGCCGTGAACGGCAACAAGGCTGTTCTCGCCAACCACGTTTCGAGCAATCCCCAGCAGTCAGCGCCGGATTCGATTGACTACTTCAACAGTCGCCCGGTGCTGTTCTCCCTGACCGGCGCGCCGGTGGATGCGTTTTCCGGCTTTCCCCTGATCGTCGAGCAGGAAGAAAGCGGAGGAAGGTAGCCGCCCATGCGCAACATCATCCTGATCAGTTTGGAACTGGGCGAGACGTTCGCCGCGGCGGCGGCGAGCCGGCTGATCGCCGACTGCACCATCACCGCCTTCCCCGCCAATCAGCAGGATATGCAGGTGCGGGTCGACGGCGACGATCAGCACGTGGCCGACTGGTCGGCGGGCGTGGGCGTGATGTTCGAACAGATTGACCTGGCCCGGTTGGAGTTCAAGGGCGCCGCCGGCGACAAGGTCTTGATCGCGGGCACGAGCGCGCCGTAGCAGCGAGGTGACACATGAGCGTGAAGCTGGGATTGGATGCGGTCATCAAGTTCAAGGCCGGCGGCCAGGCCGGCGGCGGCAGTTGGACCGAGATGCCCAACGTGCGGGACGTGACGCTGAATCTGGAAGGCAGCGAAGCCGACGCGACGCGTCGCGGCAGCGGCGGCTGGCGGGCAGTGCTGCTGGCGATTCAGGATGCCTCGGTCGAGTTCGAGATGGTCTGGGACACGGCCGACGTCGGATTCGTCGCCATGCGCGATTCATTCCTCAACCGTGCGCCGGTGGGCCTGCAAGTCCTCGACGCCGATGACGGCGAGGGACTTCAGGCCGACTTCCAGGTGATGAGCTTCACCCGCAACGAGCCGCTGGAGGAGGTCATCACGGTCTCGGTGACGGCCAAGCCGACCTATTCGGCCACGCCGCCGAGCTGGATCGAGCCGGAAGGCGGTGGTGGCGGCGGTGGATAACCCGCGGCAGCGGGAAGACTGTTGGGCTGTTTGACTGTTGGGCTGTTGGGAGGCCGAGCGATCGATCATTCGCGCAAAGCGCGAATCAATCCGGCGAGGAGCTTTGAGGCCGATGTGCATTGAGCATCAAGAGAGTGGAACGCGTCGTTTGTCAGATAGCCGAGGCGATGGCCCAGCGAGGCCTGGTAGGTCAGTTCGCGCAGTGAACCGAACGCCATGTCGAGGAACCGCAGGTAGTCACCCTCACTCTGCCGTGCACACCCTTCGACAATGTTTGATGCGACCGACACCGCGGCGCGTCTCATCTGCGATGTCAGTCCGAACTGCTCTTCACGAGGAAAGCATTGTGTTGCCCGGTAAACCAACAAGACAAGTTCGTCCGCCGCCTGAAAGGCTTGCAGCTTCGTGTGATCACGCATTGTGGTCCTCCCAATAGCCCAACAGCCTAACAGCCCAACAGCCTAACAGCATGGAGCAAAGCGACCATGAAGACGTTTACTGACAATCAGAACCGCGTCTGGACCCTGGCGGTGACGGTCGACGCGATCAAGCGCGTCCGGGCGCTCTTGGGCATCGACCTGATGCAGGTCATCGAGGGCAAGTTGATCGAGCGCTTGAGCCTCGACCCGATCCTGCTGTGCGACGTGGTCTATGCCATCTGCAAACCGGAAGCCGACAGCCGCTGCGTCAGCGACGAGGAGTTCGGCCGGGCGATGGCCGGCGACGCCATCGAGCAGGCATCGGCAGCGTTGTTGGAGGACCTGGTGGATTTTTTCCCCAGCCCGATCGATCGGGCGAACCTCCGGCGGGTGCTGGCGGCGACGAACGAGGCCATGAACAAGGCGCGCGGGGCGATTCATGCACGGCTCGGGAGCCTGGACGTGGATCAGGTGGTGGCCCAGGCGCTGGCCAGTGCTGGGAGCTTGTCTGGCGCTGCGCCGGAATCATCGGCGTCGATCCCGGACGGTTCACCCTCGCTGAACTGATTCGCATGGCCGAGGGACGGTCGCGCGATGAGTGGGTCAGGATGTCGTCGCTGATGGCCCTGATCGCCAACGCTCATCGCGACCCGAAGAAGACGCGGAGCTTCAAGCCGCGGGATTTTGACCCGTTCGCCCGGCGCAGCCGGCCGGTGACGGTTGGCATCGGTGTATTGAAAGATGTCTTTTTGAAAGGCGGTAGGCGACAGGAGAAAAGGCGGTAGGCCATAGGCTGTAGGTTGTAGGAAAGGCAAATGCAAGCTGGCCCTGTGCCTACAGCCTAAAGCCTACAGCCTCTCCCCAAGGAGGATTCTCACATGAAGTCACGGATGATGATGCTGGCGAGTCTGTTGTGCCTGGTGATCAACTGCGTTGCCGGTTGCGCGGCGCTGAGCGCCAAGCCGCCGGTCGAGCAGTTCGCCGAGAAGCTCGCCGATCAGGCGATCATTCCGGCGGTTCGGCAGGGCCTGGCCCAGGGGGTTGAGCAACTGACCGTGCAGGCCGGAGCGCAGGGAATCAACCCGCGGTACGTGGTCGAGTTCGAGGGCATGTGGGTGACGGGTCTGAAGGGCCGGGCCAGCGTCGGCGTCGATGGCATCGCCGGCCAGTTGCAGGTGTCCAGCGCGGGCGGCGACCGGACGCAGCG
Source organism: Planctomycetota bacterium (assembly GCA_003576855.1). Classification (GTDB taxonomy): domain Bacteria; phylum Planctomycetota; class Planctomycetia; order Pirellulales; family Lacipirellulaceae; genus Lacipirellula. The sequence continues at coordinate 4,824 of QEVI01000067.1, read as the reverse complement.
CAGCCCCTCCGCGCAGGGCGCGGTGCCGAGTGCGCCGCCCAGCGCGCCGCAACAGCCGATGCCGCCGGCGGCGGATGCTAACCAACGCGAGGAGTCATTTGACCCAAGCCATCGCCAGGAGTCGCCATGAACCGGGCCGCGCACATCATCTTCGTCTGCGGCAGCGCGCTGGCACTGGTCGGCTGCCTCGGCTCGACCGCGCATCAGTCGATGCAGCATCAAACGGGCGCCGGGCCAACAGGCCCGCGCGCAGGCGCTGCGCCAGCACCTGACGCCAAGCCCTGCAGCCTATCGCCCACAGCCTACAGCCCTGCTGCCCAGCAATCCGGCCAGGGCAACCTGACCAGCCAGGTCGACGCCCGAGGCTGGACCGGCATCGAGTACTCGCGCGTCGATGCCGTGCCGATCGGCCAGGTCGTGCTCATGGCCATGATGCTCGTGCTTAGCCATCGCCGCGAGATGGCCCGGATCAGGCAGAACGGCCACTGTCATACCAGCGGCACTACGGGAGTCACCCGTTACGACATCAAGCCGCCGCGGCAGTCGCCCAAGTCCGATGCGGCGCCGGTGGGGCAAGGTGCGGACCATGTTCACCCTGCGTCTCAAAGGTCTGCGGCTCGAACCGCAAAGGGTCCACCGCGCGGTCGATCGCGCTAAGCGGCAGGTGCTCGGTCGCTCGGCCGACCTGATCCGTGATACGGCTCGTCAGAGCATGCCGGACCGGGAGGGCCTTGCCCCGCCGGGCCAGCCGCCGCGGATGGAGTCGGCCTGGCTGAAGCGCAGCGTGCGATCGGCCTGGGACCGGTCGAGCCAGACATCGCTGGCCGGCCCGGTGCGCGCCGGCGGCGCGGGCGCGGCCGAAGAGCGAATGCTGATGCGGGTGCTGGAGTTCGGCGGGCAGTACGTGCTGGGCCGTCGCGCCCGCCGCCGGCGACGGATCAGGGGCCACCGGCGCGCGGTCGTGCAGGTGAAGGCCAAGCCGTACATGGCTCCGGCGCTGAAGAAGGAGCGCCCGAGGCTGCCGAAACTCTGGGCCGGCAGCGTGCAGGGATGAGGCTGTTGGACTATTGGACTATTGGACTGTTGGGCTGTTGGACTATTGGACTGTCGGGCTGTTGGGCTATTGGGGGCGAGCGGCGCAGCAACCCCGTGAATCGCGAGACGGCTTCGGGATCGACTCCCCACAGCCCAACAGTCTAACAGCCCAATAGCCTGTGGAGCGACCAATGGGAGCGGCACAAGGCATCCGGGCCGGTCGAGCCTTCATCGAGCTGGGCATGCAGGACAAGTTCTCGGCCGGGCTGAAGCGGGCCCAGCAGCAGTTGGCGGCCTTCGGGGCCGGGCTGCGAGCCATCGGCCTGCGCATGATCGCCATCGGCTCGGCGGCCATCGCGCCGTTCGTGGCCAGCATCAGGACATTCGCCGGCCTGGGCGACCAACTCGACAAGATGTCGATCCGGACCGGCGTCAGCGTCGAGGCACTGTCGGAACTGGGCTTCGCCGCCGAGCTGTCGGGCGCGGACATCGAGTCACTGGAAACCGGCATCCGCAAGATGCAGAAGACGATCACCGAGGCCGCCGGCGGGTCGGCCGCCGCGGCCGAAGCCCTGGCCGACCTCGGGCTTAGCGCCCAGGCTGTCGCCGCAATGTCGCCCGAGGCGCAGTTCAAGCTGATCGCCGATCGCTTGAGCGCCATCGGCGACCCGACGCGGCGGGCTGCCCTGGCGATGGAGATCTTCGGCCGATCGGGCACGCGGCTGTTGCCGCTGCTGGAAGATGGCGCGGCGGGAATCAACCGCATGCAGCGCGAGGCCCGGGCCCTGGGCCTGACGATGTCGACCCGGACCGCTCGGCAGGCAGCCCTGCTCAACGACACGCTGCACACCACCTGGCGAGTGCTCAAGCAGGTCTCGGTCGCGGTCGGGGCGGCTTTGGCGCCGAATGTCGTCGAACTTTCAAACGCCGTGACGCGGGTCGCGGTCCACCTCGCCCGATGGATCAAGCAGAACCGCGAGCTGGTGCTGCGCGCGGCGAAGATCGCCGCGGCCATCATCGCCGCCGGCGCTGCCCTGGTCGGCTTCGGCGCAGCGGCATCGGTCGCGGCGATGGCTATCGGCGGCATCGCCAAGGCGCTGGCGGTCGTCAACGGCGCGATGGTCGTGGTGACCGGACTCTTCGGCGCTATCCTGTCGCCCATCAGCCTGATCATCGCTGGCGTCACGGCGCTGGGAGTCGTGCTGGCCAGGCGATCGGCGTTCATGGGGCGGGTCCTCCAGTGGCTCGGCGATCAGTTCGGTTCGCTGCGCTCTCGATTCGCCGAAGTGCTCGACGGCCTGCGCGATGCCCTGGTCGTCGGCGATCTGGCGCTGGCGGCCAAGGTGCTGTGGCTTTCGATCCAGGTCGAGTGGCAAAAGGGCGTGGCTGCGGTGACGGTGATCTGGCAGGTCGGCTGGGAGGGCCTGCTGGCCTCAATGCAGATCATCGGCGAGCAAGTCCGCAAAACGCTGGAAGATGCGCTGATCATCGGCAAGGCCGCCGCCCAGCAGGCCGGGGCGCAGGTGCAGTCCTGGGCGCAAGGCGTGTTCCACCGGCTGATCGACTGGCTGGCGGGCGCGATGGTCGACAACTTCAAGGCGTCGGTGATCTTCGGTGTCCCCGATGACCAACTGACCGACGAGCAGAAGGCCGAGCTGCGACGGGCCACCCAGGACCTGATCAGGCAGTCCGCCGAGCAGCGTGGCAAGGATGCCGGCGCGGGTCTCGAAGCCAAGCGCCATCAGATCGAGCAGCAGCGCGCCAAGGAGCAGGCCGAGGCCGACCAGCGCCATGCCGAGGCGATGGAGGAACTCGAGGGCAAGCTGGCCGATGCCATCACCGGGGCGACCCACAGCGACGAAGTGGCCAAGGCGGTGGCGGAACTCGAATCGGCCCGCAAGGAACTGCAAGCTGCTTTGATCAAGGCCAAGGCCGAGCGCGCGGCGGCGACTCGATCGGGCGGTCCGCCTCGCAGTCGAGCGGGCTTCTCCATCGACGAGCTGGAAGACCGCCTGGCGGGCATCGGCGAGGTGATCCAGGAGAAGCTCACCGTCGCCGGGACCTTCAGCGGTCACGCCGCCAGTGGCCTGGGCGTCGGCAACGCCACGATGCGGATCGTCGTGGCCACCGAGCAGACCGCCCGCAACACCAAGCGCATCGCCGAGGCCGGCCGCGCCCAGTTCGCCTAGAGGTCGCCATGCCGATCGACGTGATCGAGCACATCTCGGGTCCGCGGGTCTTCACCGGCGATGGCGCCGGCGTCGAACAGCGCTACATCGTCCGCGGCACGGCCGATGAGGGCGAGGTCCGCCAGGCGCTCAACGACGAGACCGCCGACCACTACAACATCGGGCTGGATGGCGAGTTCTGGATTCCGCGGGTGCACATCGACGTCGAGCCGATCGGCGAAGACACCTGGGATTGCAGCGTCCGCTACGCCACGCGGACCCTGACTCCGCTGATCGACGCCGAGTTTTCTTTCGAGACCGCCAGCGGCGGGACCGAGCACATCACCCAGAGCCGGGGCACGCGCCGCTATCCGCCGGACTCGATCCTCGCCCCCGACCTGGGCGGCGCCATCGGCGTCACCGACGACGGGGTCGAGGGCGTCGACATCATCGTGCCCAAGCCGATCTATACCGAAGTCTATCGCCGGCCCGGCAGCGACGTCACCAACAGCTACGTGATGACGCTCGAGGAACTCACCGGCACGGTCAACAACGCGACGTTCAAGGGCCGGGCCGCCGACGAGGTGCTGTTCCTCGGCGCGGCCGGCCGCAAGAGCGGGCGATGGGGCCATTGGGAGATCGAATACCGCTTCGCCACGTCGCGGAACCGGACCGGCCTGGTGGTCGGCGACATCACCGACATCGTCAAGAAGGGCTGGGAATACCTGTGGGTGCGGTACAAGGACGTGGTCACGCCCGGGCCGCCGCCCAATGCCCTGGTCAAGCGGCCGGTCGGCGTCTATGTCGAGCAAGTCTATCCCAGGGCCAACTTCGCCCTGCTGGGCATTGGAACGTAGGGGGAACGGGCGCGATGCGCAAAGTGCTGCCGGGCGATGAACTGGAGATCGCGGCGACGACGTTCAACACGTTCATCGACGCGGCGCGCGACTTCAAGGGCCGCCAGCTCGCCATGCTCCGTGAGACCCGCCGGGAGTTCCGCCAGAGCGGCATCGTGCTGGTGCGGAACGACAGCGGCGCGCCGGTCGGCCGCTTCGGCGTGCTTCAGGTCGACGGGCCGATCATCGGGCCGGACAACAACCCCATCGAGTTCCAGTCGCGCGTCGCGGTCAAGGGCATCGCGCCGGCGGTTCCGCGCGGCGGGCGGTTCGTCATCCTGCTCGAACCGATCAACGAGGGCCAGATCGGCCAGGCGGTCATCGCCGGCGCCTGCCTCATCCGCGTCGAGATCACCGATGAAGCCCACGCCTACGCCGACGTGGACGAAGACCGCACCGATGCCCTGGTCAGCGGCCATGCCGGCGAAGCGCAGTTGTTGTGGGTGCAACCGGCCGCCCAGCGCGATCCGCCCGAGATCGCCTGGGCCGTAGCTCGGATCGGCGCGCCAGCCCGAATCGCCTTGTTGGCCGTGGTGGCTTATCGCCACAAGGACCCGGCGACCGGGTGCATCTTCCTTATATGTAAGGAGTGCATCGGCCTGCCCAACCAGTTCGACCCCGACAGCCCCGACATCCGGGCGCTGGCCGGTCCGGGCGCGGCCCAGGTCGCCGGCGACCTGGTCGCCCTGGTCGAGTGCCGGGCCATCCCCGGCTTCATCGAGGGC
>QEVI01000066.1 GCA_003576855.1 Planctomycetota bacterium | reverse complement strand
ACGGCTATCGCGAGTTCGACACCATCGAACTGGCCTTATATCACCAACTTGGACATCTGCCCCAACCAGAATTCACCCACGAATTCTGCTGAGAAGGCCTTTTTTTGGGGGACTTCTCCCGGAGGTAGCATCATGAAGCGAGTGTTGGGAATTCTACTCTTGACCCTGATGGCGACGCCCGCGATGGCGCAGATCGTCGTCGATGGGGCGAAGGACGCCGGCTATGGCGGTGCGCTGGCCGTGCAGACCGTCGAAACGCAGTTCGGCGATAACCAAAGCGAATGGAACGCCGGATACGGAAGAATCGCCGGCGGCAATTTGTACCTCATGCTGACGGGCAACTTGGAAGCGAACTTCAACAAACTGGAGATATTCATCGACTCGAAGGCGGGCGGACAGAGCGTGTTCGACAGCTCGGGCAACGACAACGCTCAGCGCATGGACGGGCTGGTGTTTGACCCTGGGTTTACCGCCGACTATCACCTGATCGTGCGGCGCGGCACCGACAGCGGGAATCCGAAGGTGGATGTCGATTTCGCGGATCTCGGCGCCCAGACGGCGTCGGGTTATTTCGACGTCATGGCCTCCAGCGGCCTTGACGGCGCTGGCGCCACGGGCACGGGCGTGAACGCTTCGCCGATTCTGATCGGCTACGACAATAGCAACGTCGCCGGCATTATTGGCGGAACAAATGCAGCGAATCAGACGGACGCCTTGGCCGTAACCACGGGTTTGGAACTAGGGTTTTCGCTGGCCGATCTGGATTACGCCGGCGGACCGATCAACGTGATGGTGGGCCAGAACGGCGGCGGGCATGACTACTGGTCGAACCAGTTCCTGGGCGGATTGCCGGCCCCGCAGGGGAACCTGGGCGGCGATGAGCTTGGCGGTTTCACTGGCGAAGGGGCGATCGACATGACCCACTTCGGCGGCAACCAGTACTTCGCCGTCGTGCCGGAGCCGGCATGCCTGGCCCTGGCGGGTCTGGCCGTCGCCGGCCTGGCTTTGCGGCGACGCAAGTAGCATCGCGCGGCTCTGCAGGAGCTGCAGCGGGGCAGGCGTCGATTATGCAACTTGCGAGTTTGACCGCGTGGTGAAGTTGGCACCGCGTCGCCTGCCGCCCCCAGCGGCAGGCGACGCGGACTTTGCCTCGGACCGATGGTAGGTAAGCGGCAGGAAGGCGTGCCGCACGGCTCCGCGCAGTTTGGAAAGCGCCGAGGCGACCGTGAGGGGCGAAGGCACGGCCTCGCGGCCTTCACCTCGACGGAGATTGATGATGTTGAGACGGAAAGGACATGCAATGGCCCTGACTTCTGGCGGCAATGGGCGTCGCGGTTTCACGCTCGTGGAGCTGTTGGTCGTCATCGCGATCATCGGCGTGCTGGTGGCGCTGCTGCTGCCGGCCGTGCAAGCCGCCCGCGAAGCGGCGCGGCGGATGAACTGCTCGAATAACCTGAAGAACCTCGGCCTGGCATGCCTCAACTATCACGAGACGAAGCAGTGCTTTCCGCAGAGCACGACGCAGTGGGGTTGGGAAGCCCGCACGGTCGAGTGCGCCGTCAGTAAGACGCCTGCCAATCTGAACGCCTCGCCCCCCTATGGGTACAACGGCAAGGGTTGGATCGTGGAGATCCTGCCGCAGTTGGAGCAGGCGGCGGCTTACAGCCGACTGATGGAGCAGATCAAGAAGGACAAGACCTTTGGCGCTCGATCGAATCGCGGCTCCGGCCTGGGCGCCATCGAGGTGCGAGACATTGTTTCCACGCAACTTCCGATCCTGACCTGTCCCTCGGACAGTTCCGCGACGCCTTCGGAGGAGCAGTGGTACTGGGACGCGGGCGGCGTGGTAACGGCCACGACAAGCTACAAGGCATGCGTTGGCGATACGCTGCTGTCGATCAATTCCGTGCCGTGCAGCACGACGGTGGATCCGCCCGCAAGCCTGCAGACGGGCTCTCCCGACGTGCATAACACAGCGTCGAACAACGGCCTGTTTCAACGAACGAGCATTGTCTTCCCGATCAGCATCGAGATGGTCACCGACGGGGTCAGCAACACGTTCCTGATCGGTGAAGGGGTGGTTTCCCAGGACTTTCATTCGGCGGCGTTCTTTGCCGACGGCGATTGGGGAACGTGCAGCCTTCCGCTGAACTTCTTTGTCGAAGGCGTCGATACCCAGACGCTGAAAGTTCAGCTTTGGTATAAGACGCGCGGCTTCAAGAGCCTGCATCCCGGCGGCGCCCAGTTCGTCATGGGCGACGGCTCGGTGCATTTCATTCAAGAATCGATTGATACGTTGACTTACCGGGGGCTATCGACGCGCGCCGGAGGCGAGACCGTCTCGATACCCTGAAGTCTCTCGCTACCCGGCTCCAAGGAGATTGCGGCGTGTTACCGTCATGCCGTTTCGCTGTTTTGCACTGCCTGGCGCTCGCCGCTTTATCGTGTTCGATGGGCTGCGGCGGCGTCTACGACTCGACCGTCTCGGGCGTGGTCTCCCTGGGCGGCGCGCCGCTTAGCAGCGGCGCCGTGGCGTTTATTCCCGACGCCGGCGGCCCGACCGCCTACGCCCAGATCGATTCGTCCGGCCGGTACGACGTGTTCACCGGCAAGGAACCGGGACTGCCCTCAGGCAGCTACACCGTGACCGTCGTCGCGCGTAAGCCGCCGGCGACTGAACGCTCCAAGCTGGGCGGTCCGCCTCCGCCGGGCGAAGCGCTCACCCCCGGCTGGTACGGAGAGCAGCAATCCACGCCGCTCAAGTACACCGTCGAACCGGGTAGCAACGAAATCAACATTGAACTGAGCACCGCGCCGCCGCCGGGTTGGAAGCCGCCGGGCGGCGGTCGCCGCTGACCGCTTGCTGCACGCCCCATGACTGAGCCGTCTTCGATCCCGCCGGATGCAGTTTCCCTTGATGAATCGCCCGCTGACCCGCCTGTCGAAAACGTCGCACGGCTTTCCGCCGTCGAACTGCCGCGCCGCGTACACGCCGCGCCTGAGGAGAAAGCTGGCCGTTGCTACGGCGCTGATGGCTTGCCTGTGGAGGGCGCCATCTGCGGCAGTCGCCGAAGACGCGTCGGCGCCGGCCATCCTGCAGATGTTTGAGGCCCGCTGGGAAACGATCGAGAACCGCATGGCCGACGTCCACAGCGCCGGCTACGGCCGCTTGTGGCTGCCGCCGCCGGCGCGGGCCGACAGCGGCGGCCTGTCGGTCGGGTACGACGTGTTCGACCGCTTCGACCTCGGCAAGCCGCGCAGCGAAACGCTGTATGGCACCGAGACGAGCCTCAAGACGCTCGTTCGCGCCGCCCACTCGGCGGGTGTGTTGGTGAACACCGATTTCATTCCCAACCATAACGGGTTCAGCGATTCCAGCACCGTCGATACCCGCGGCACGCCCTCCACGGCCGATGACGTCACGTTCGTTCAAAGCGGCGGTTATCCGGGCTTCGCGGTGACGCTGCCGGGCGACGTCGACGGCGACTTCCACGGCGCGTTCGAAGGCGGCGAGGAGCATTTCCGCCTGTCGGGGCTGATCGACGTCGCCCAGGAGAAGAACCACCAGTTCATCCGCCATCCGACGACGCCGGGCGACCCGCTGAACATACCGGCAGGCGCCCAGGGAATCTTCGGCCGGCCGCCGGCGAACGTGCCCAACGCCGGCAACGCGCGGTTCTATCCGGACCAGGCGCTGGGCGGCACGACGGTGTTCGACCCGCGGCTCAATCAAAACGTCACGCTGTACGACTTCAACACAGCCGCGCCGCTGGCGGGCGATCCCTACGCAGAGAACGCCCTGGGACTGATCATGCGCAATGCCCGGTGGATGATCCAGGAAGTCGGCGTGGACGGATTTCGCATCGACGCCGGCCGGCATTTTCCACGGTGGGTCCTCAATTACCTCGACCAGGCGATGTTCCGCGCGAAGAAGGAGCCGCTGCTCGACGGCAGCCCGCAGCACGTCTTCACATTCACCGAGACGGGATACGATTCCAACAGTTTCATTCAGAGTTTCATTCGCAAGGACGTCAACAACGCGAACCTCGGCCAGGTCGGCGGCAACCGCGATGCGCTCGACTTCAACCTTTTCGGGGCGCTGAAGCACAATCTCAGCGCTAACGGCTTCCAGAACAATTGGCACGCCATCCGCGGGGCGAGCATCGATCTGAATGACGACGGGCGGCGGAACGGCAGCCAAGGCGTGGCCTTCGCGCAGAGTCACGATGAGCTTGGCCCCTACCTGCAGAACGTCGCTTACGCTTATACGCTGCTGATGCCGGGCAACGCGATCGTTTACACCAATGCCCGCGAGTTCGGCAACGGTCGCGACTTCCCCCGCGGCGGCAAGGACGACGCCCTGGGCGGCTTCTACGGCGAGACGATCACCAAGCTGGTGGAACTGCGCAACAGCCACGGCCGCGGCGATTTCCGCGAGCGGTGGATCGACGACGCGTTCAATCCCAACGGCTTTTCGAACATCTACATCTACGAGCGCTCGAAATCGGCGATCGTCGGCCTCAGCAGCCGCAACGATTCGTTCGTCGAGACCCGCAGCGGCGTGCAAACCGACTTCGCGCCAGGGACCGTGCTGGTGGAGCTTACCGGCAACGCGGCGGATCCGACTGTCGACCCCGCCGGCGCGATTCCCGATGCCATCCGCGTCAACGGCTCGGGGAAGGTCAACGTCAGCATTCCCAGCAACGCCAGCCACGGTCGCGGCTACGTCGTTTACGGCTTAGCCGCGCCGCAGGGGACGCTTTCCATCGGCGGAACTAGCGGCACGCTGGCCGGCGCCACGCCGACTGCCGGGACCAACGGCACGGCCCGGCTGGCGACGATCGACGTCGTCGCGGGCGACAGCTTTACGGTGAACTTGAGCACCACGCCCGTGACGCTGCCCGCGCCGGCGGGCGAGTCCAGCCCGGTGCGCGACATGCACGCCGACGGCGACGCGGCGCTCCTCAAGATCGACGGCGGCGTGAATCTGAACAACCAACCGGGGGTGGACCACGTCACCCCGGGAAGCGTCGTCTACGGCTTCGAGGAGTTCACCGGCGTACGCTCCCCCGGTTACGTGGCCGATGCGTCGGGGGCGAACATCGGCACGGGCTTCGGCCAATACTCGCAGACGATCGACGCGACGCAGCTTGCCGAGGGTCGGCATTACATCACCGTCCGGGCTTTCCGTCATCGCAACGCCGCCACTGGCGGTGACGGCGGCCCGGCGGTGTTTAACGACTTCACGCGGACGATCTACGTCGACCGCCTCGAACCACAGGCCGCGGTCGTGAGCTTCGCCCCGTTTGCCAGCAGCCCCGGCGTCGAGCAGAACCGGGATTTGATCGTTCGCTCAGCGGACGGCACGGCCAACAGCATGCACTTCTTTCTCGACTTGCCGGCCGGCCTTAGCGATGCCCAAGTTTTGCAGATGGTGGGCGCCGGCAATGCCGCTGGCCGGTACGATCGCGACAGCTTCATCCGCGGCTTCACCGGCGTGAGAACGGGCAATCACGTCGCCACGGTGGTTACGTACGAACCGACGGGCACGGTCAATGTGCAGCGCTTTCCGGGACTGTTTGCGCAGACGGAGCATGGCGTTGGACTGGGCGATCTCACCAGTCGGGGCGGCATCCAGGTCAACGACATTTTGGGCGCGGGCGCAAACGCCTTCGAAGGCGTGCTGTACAGCCAAAACACGCTGTTCAACGCCGCCGCCGACATCGACGCCGACGGGCGGATCACCAACCTCGACCTGTTCGATCTTGGGCCGGTGCTGGCGACCCACGGCGCCGGCGCCGACGTGCTGGCGGCGTACGACCAGTTGCTGGTGAAACGCGGCGACGTGAACCAGGATGGCGCAACCAATGCCGCCGATCTCGCCGCGCTGTACGGCGGCATCGGCCAGCCGGCCGGTTGGATGCTCGATCTGGACGTCGATGGCATCGTAAGTTTGGCGGACGTCAGCACGATGGTCGCCGGCCTGCTGCGGACCAGCCTGGCGGACTTCAACCTGGATCGCCGCGTGGACGGCAGCGATCTGCTGGCATGGCAGCGGGGAATTGGCGCCGCAAATGCCCGCTTCGACCAGGGCGACGCCACGCTGGACGGCGTAGTCGATGCGGCGGATTTGGCCGTCTGGCAGGCGAACGTCGGCGCCACGGCGCCGCTGGCCGCCATCGCGGCGTCGGCCGTGCCGGAGCCGCGCAGCGCCGCCCTATGGACCGCGTTGTTGGCCGCCCTGGCCAGCACGGCCCGCACCAGGCGTCCCGAACGAGTCATGAACCACCAAGAGCCTTGAATTCCGAAGATCTGGGGCCAGTACGCTGGCCTGCTACCACGAGAGGGAGGAATGCGAGATGAGAATCATTCGCGGTTTGACGAACGCCTTGGCGTGGGCATCACTCGCCGTTGCAGCGAGCGCTTACGCCGCACCGACGATCGACGGAACGGCGGACGCTGAGTACGGCGCCGCGCTGTCGGTTCAGAACACGAACACCCAGTTCGGCGACGGCACGAACGGCGACCCGATTCATGGCGGCGGCGGTTCGGAAATCGACCAGGTGTTCGCCAAGATCAGCGACGGTCGGCTGTATGTGCTGGTGGCCGGCAATCTCGAGACGAACTTCAACAAGCTGGAGCTGTTTTTCGATACCAATGTCGCCGCCGGCGTCAACATGATCGATGGCGCGACGCTGCCCCGCGGCATTGACCCTTTCTGCTGCGGCGGCTTCCCTCCGCCGGACGGCGGCAACACCGATAACATCGGCGCCCTGCAGCGCATGCATGGCCTGACGTTCGACACGGGCTTTACCGCTGACCATTACCTTACTATTACGCACGGTTTTGAGAACGCCTTGGACCCCGGGCTGAACTTCTACGCCGCCAGCGCCCACTACGCCAATCTCACGAGTGGGACCGCCGGCGAAGGGGGCGCCCTGGGCATTCAACTGGCGCAGCGCGGCTTGCCTCGCGTGCTGCGCGGCACGACGGCCGACTTCGAGCCGGACGGCGACGCCGACGGCGCCGACTTCCTCATCTGGCAGCGAAACAACGGCGCGATCGGCGTCAACCGCCTGTCAGGCGACGCCAGCAGCGACGGCAACGTGGATGCCGCCGACCTCGACATTTGGAAGGCCGCTTACGGTTTCGACAACGATACGGCGACGTTCGGCGCGAATTACTTCGCGCCGCAAACGCCGGGCGTAGACGACTCGGAGGTGCTGCTCGGCCCCGCCTTGCCGCAGCTCAACCAGGGCGAGCTGATCGACAAGACGTACGCCTTCGGTCCGGGCGGCGCGACGGACAACGCCGGCACGGGCGCCATTACCCGCGAACTGGAATTCGTGCTGCCGCCGATCGCGGACACCGGCAATTCCGCCAGCCACCGCAACATGGAGAATATCGTCGACCTGGAGCTTGCGATCGACAACAGCAATACCGCCGGCGTGAGCGGCGCGGCGCCCTACACCGATCCGACGACCGGCGATCCGCAGAACGTGGTGACCGGCGTCGAGTTCTCGATTCCGCTCTCGGAGATCGGCAATCCCACTGGGCCCATCAAGCTGTTGGCCTTCGTCAATGGCGGCGGGCATGATTACGCGTCGAACCAGTTCGCGGGCACGGGCATTCTGGACGGCAATCTCGGCGGCGACGGGTTCGGCGGCCACACCGGCGATCTGGCAGGAGTGAACATGAACGACTTCGCCGGCGACCAGTTTGTGACGATCCCCATCGCTGCGACCGGCGCCGTGGCTGCTGTTCCCGAACCAGCGGCGCTTGTGCTGGGCGTGGCGGGATTGCTGCCCGTAGCGATGCGGCGACGGCGGGCCGCCTAGCGGCGTTCGTGCTTTGCTGAAGTGGTAGTTGCGACGGGGCGACCGCACGTTCGCTGGGGCAGCGGCGGTCGCCCCGCTTTATGGATACGTACTGTATGCCGGCCGGCAGCGGATTTCCGGCAGGGAGAAGCGACCGCCGTGTTCACTTGCAATTCGAGGGCGTGCCTGGCCGCGGCGTGCGTCGCCCTATCGTCGTTGGCAGGCGGCTGCGGCCAGCGGGACGGCCAACAGCCGGCTGCGGCCGTTGGTCGTCTGGATGGGGGGACGCCTGCGCTGGTGCATATGGCCAATCGCGTCGCGACGGAAGAGGGCGTCCCTCCGTCGGTCGAGTGGCCCGACGTCGAGCGGCTGCCGAACGTCCCGGAGTGGGTCGTAGACGCCGTGTTCTACCAGATATTCCCGGAGCGATTCCGCAACGGCGACCCATCGAACGATCCGACGCACGCGTCGCTCGAATTCCCGGACGTAATCCCCATGACGTGGACCATCACGCCGTGGACGAGCGATTTCTACGCCCGCGCCGATTGGGAGCAGCAAAGCGGCGACAGCTTCTACAAAAACGGCGTGTTCAATCGTCGCTATGGCGGCGACCTGCAAGGCGTTATCGACAAGCTCGATTACCTCGCCGAGCTGGGCGTGACCGCCCTCTACTTCAACCCAGTGTTCTATGGTCGCTCGCTTCACAAGTACGACGGTGCATCGATGCACCACATCGACCCGTATTTCGGTCCCGACCCCGCGGGCGACCTGAAGCTTATGGCCGAGGAGTCGAGCGACCCGAAATCGTGGCACTGGACGGCGGCCGACAAGCAATTCCTCAAGCTGCTCGAGGAAGCCAAGCGCCGCGGCCTGCGCGTCGTCATCGACGGCGTGTTCAACCATACCGGCCGCGACTTTTTCGCATTCGACCACCTGCGGGATCATCAGCAGCAGTCGCCGTACGGCGAGTGGTACATCGTGCAGCATTACGACAACCCGGCGACGCCGGCCAATGAGTTTCGCTACAAGGGGTGGTGGGGCATCGATACGCTGCCGGAATTCGCCAACAACGCCGCTGGCGACGACCTCCACGAGGGGCCGCGGCAGTACGTCATGGACATCACTGCGCGGTGGATGGACCCCAACGGCGACGGCGATCCGTCCGACGGCATCGATGGCTGGCGGCTCGACGTGGCCGAGGAAGTGCCCCTGAACTTCTGGAAGGCCTGGAACGCCCGCGTGCGGGAATTGAATCCGCAGGCGTATACCGTGGCGGAGATCTGGAACGACGCCCGCACGTATCTCGTGGGCGGCGGCTTCTCGGCGACGATGAATTACCACGCCTTCGCCTACCCGGCGAAGGGGTTTTTGATGGATGGCCGGCTGTCGGCCCACGACTTCGGCCGCGAGCTTTTGCTGCGGCGCCAGAAATACCCGCCCGCCATGCAGTTCGCGCTGCAGAACCTCGTCGACTCGCACGACACCGATCGGCTGGCGTCGATGCTGGTCAATCATCCCGGCGCCGAGCCGTACCGCAACGCCGATCGCTTCGACTACGATGAATCGGGCCTGGTATCGCCCCGGCAGGACCCGTCGTACGCCGTTCGCAAGCCTGGCGCCGAGGAGCGCCGCCTGCAGCGGATGGTCGTGCTGCTGCAGATGACGTATCTGGGCGCCCCGATGGTGTACTACGGCGATGAAGCGGGCATGTGGGGCGGAGACGACCCTTGCTGCCGCAAGCCGATGGTCTGGAGCGACCTGGATTACGCCCCTGAAGCCGGCGACCCGCTCGGCCGGCCGCGACCCGCGGACGAAGTGGCGGTCGACGAAGAACTGCTCAGTTTTTACCGCCGCGCGATCGAGTTGCGGCGCAAGCACGATGTACTTCGCCGCGGTAGTTGCACGACGGCGGCGAATGACGACGACGCGAAGTTCTTCGCTTTTCAGCGAGCGCTTCAGGGGCGGCGCCTGCTCGTGGCTTTCAACCGCGGCGACGAGGCCTATGCCTGGCGTTTGCCTGCCGACGCCCTCTCGGCCGAATCAGCGACGCCCCCGATGATCTTGTTTGCCACCGGCGAGGGCGCCCAGATTCGCCCGGCTGCCAACGGCGGACAACCCACGGCGTTCATCCCCGCGCGGACCGGCGTCGTGCTGGCCGGCCAATCGCCGTGAATAGCCGCCAAAGAAAACCCGCACGAGCGCCGGGCGTGTCGCAGCTTGAAACAAACGGCGAACGCCTCCCCCGGCCGCAACAGACGCGACGGCGCTGGACTTGGGCGGCTATTGCTTTGGCTCTGCTGACCGGCTGCCTGGAGCCGCAGGCTTCGCGGCTGATCAACTTGTGGCATCAGATGCGACCGGAGGATCGAGCCGTTCTCAACGCACGCATCGAGGCGTTTGAGCGGCAGCATCCAGGCGTTAAGGTCCGCGCCCTTTACAAGGAGACGGAAGAACTTCGCAGCGGCCTGGTCTCCGCGGTGCTGGCTCGCCGCGGCCCGGAGGTCATCTACGGTCCATCTGACGTGCTGGGCGTGTACCAGGCGATGGGCGCCCTCGAGGATATGTCGCCCTACCTACCGCCCGAGGATCTGGCCGCCTTCGACCCGCGGGCCGTAATTCGAGTGCCCTCGCGCGATGATCCGGCCCGCAGCGAGCTTGTATTCCTCGGCGACCGCTTCGGCAATCACCTGGCGCTGGTGTACAACAAGCGCTTCATCGCCAAGGCGCCGGAAACAACGGACGAGCTCGTCGCGCTTGCCAGGCAGCACACCGTCGACGAAAACGGCGATGGCGTTCCCGACCGCTTCGGCATCGTCTGGAACTACACGGAACCGTTCTTTTTCATCCCATTTTTGACCGGTTACGGCGCCTGGGTGTATCGCGAGCCGGTGGACGACGTCCATGCGCCGACGCCGGCGCTCGATACGCCGCAGGCGGTCGAGGCCTACCGTTTCGTGGCTTCGCTGCGGACCGAGCACCGCGTGTTGCCCCCGTCGGCCGATTACGAAGCCGCTCGCGCGCTTTTCCTAGCCGGCAAAGCCGCAATGCTCATCGACGGCGACTGGAGCTGGCAGAATTACCTTACCGACGAAAACGTCGACGCTGGCCTGGCGGTGCTGCCGACGGTCTCGGCGACGGGCCTGCCGATGGCGCCGATGGTGGCGCCGAAGGGATACAGCCTCGGTTCGTTCGCCCAAGGCGACCAGGCGCGGCTGGCCATGGAGCTGATCCGCTTCCTGACCGACGCCGAGACCCAAAAAGCGTATCTGGTGCAGCAACGCATCCTGCCCTCGCGGCTGGCGCTGAGGGTCGACCCGCTGGTGACGGGCGACCCGCTGATGGCCACGTCCGTCGCGCAGGCCGAGCGCGGCCGCGCCATGCCGACCGACGTCGCCATGCGAAACGTGTGGGACGCGATGCGGCCGCCCTACCAGCTCTTGCTGGCCGGCCAAATCGACGCCGCCGAGGCCGGCCGCCGCATGCAGCGCGACGCGATCGACAAGAACCGGGCGATGCTCTCGCGAACCGCGGCGGACGAAACGGTCGTCGTGCTCTACGGACTTGGCTTGGCGGCGATTGCCGCGTTGGCGGTATTCCAGCGACACAGTTTCACGGCGTTCTTTCGCGAACTGCGTCGCAACCGCCTGGCCTACCTTTTGGTGCTGCCGGCGATGGCGCTGATGGGCCTCACGGTCGTGTATCCGCTGGCGTATAACGTCGTGCTTTCCTTCTCGAACATGTCGCTAACCAACCTCCGCGACTGGGAAATCATCGGCGTCAAGAACTACGCCTCGATCGCCGCCGGCGAGCACGCGGGGCAGTTTTGGGGCGTCTTCCTCAAGACGCTGTTGTGGACGGCCCTGAACGTGTCGCTCCACGTCGTGCTCGGCGTCCTGCTCGCCGTGACGCTCCATGGCCCCGTACGAGGCAAGAGCATCTACCGCGTGCTGCTGATCATTCCGTGGGCGGTTCCCGCGTACATCACGGCGCTGACTTGGCGCGGCATGTTCGACGAGCAGTTCGGCGCCGTCAACCATCTTATCCGCGCGGTCAGCGGCTATTTGCCGGGCTTTCTTCGGCTCGAACCGCTCAACTGGCTCGGCGCGGCGGGACCCGCCTTCGCGGCGTGCATCATCGCCAACGTGTGGTTGGGCTTTCCCTTTATGATGGTCATCGCCCTGGGCGGACTGCAGGGCATTCCCGCCGAGCTGTATGAAGCCGCCCGCATGGACCGCGCCAGCCGCTGGCAGCAATTCTGGCACATCACGCTGCCGATGCTCAAGCCGGTGCTCGTGCCGGCCGTCACGCTCGGCGCCGTGTGGACGTTCAACAACCTGAACGTCGTGTGGTTGGTTTCCAACGGCGGCGAGCCGGCCGATCAAACCCACATTCTCGTTTCCTACGTCTACAAGGCCGTGTTCAATATGTATCAATACGGCTACGGCGCGGCGCTGTCGATGGTGATCTTCCTGATGCTGCTGGCGTTCTCGCTGGTCTTCCTGCAGCGGACCCGCGCGACCGAGGCGGTGGCGTAACCCCATGTACCAACTAGCCGCCGGACGAATCATCCAGAACATCGAGCCGCGAAAAGGCGCAAACGACGCGAAGGAATACGGGAAAGTTTATGATGCGGTTTTTTCTTTGCGTCATTTGCGCCTTTGGGCGGCAATAGCTTGTGCCCCTATTCACGGTAAGTTCAGCGGTTGAGTCCGCGTACGTCTCATGCGTGAACCACTGCCAATCACGGTCCTGCGCCATGCGGTGTTGCTGCTGTTCGTGGCGATCGCGATGTGGCCGGTGATGGACGTGATATCGATTTCGATTCGCCCGGGAAATCGCCTTCGCACCACGGAGTTGGAACTGGTTCCTTATGATGCGACGCTCGATTCCTACCGGCGGCTGCTTGCCGACGCCACGTTTTGGCGGTGGCTGGGCAACTCGATGTTAGTGGCCGGCGCAGTGACCATTACCGGCGTGACGCTGGCCTCGATCGGCGGCTACGCGTTCAGCCGGTTTCGCTTCGTCGGGCGGCAGGCGATGATGATATCGATCCTAACGACGCAAATGTTCCCGGCGACGATGCTGTTGTTGCCGTTGTATCTGATGATTGCCCGGCTGGGCCTGATCAACACGTACGCAGGGCTGTGCGTCTTCTACGTTTCGACCGCCCTGCCCTTCTGCGTGTGGCAAATGAAGGGCTTCTACGACACGATCCCGCACTCGCTGGAGGAGGCGGCGCGAATTGACGGCTGCAGCCAGTGGGTCGCGTTTCGCCGCGTGATTCTGCCGCTGGCCAGCCCTGGGCTGGTGATTACCGCGCTATTCAGCTTCATGAGCGCCTGGAGCGAATACATCGTCGCCGCCCAGATTTTGCAGGATCGCGACATGTTCACGCTGCCCGTGGGCCTCAAAAGCTTCCAATCCAGCCTGTCTACCCAGTGGGGCCTTTACGCCGCCGCTTCGCTCCTGGTGAGCTTGCCAGTCGTCGTCGTTTTCATTCTGTTAAGTAGATACCTCGTCTCCGGCCTGACGCTCGGCTCGGTGAAGGAGTGATCCCGCGAGTAAGCGCCTACGGGCGAGAATGTCGCTGACGCGCAAGCGCCGGCAGTTCGAGCAATGGCTTGGACAACGGCACGATGCCAGGCGTCCCTGGCCTGAATGGCTTGCTGAGAAACCCGGCAATCATAAATCCCAAATCAGAAATCATAAATCAGCATTACCTTCCGTGGCCACCGTAACCTTCCGCAACGTCAACAAACGCTACCCCAACGGCTTTCATGCCGTACACGATCTCGATCTGGAAATCGCCGACGGAGAATTCGTGGTGCTCGTCGGACCATCGGGCTGCGGCAAGAGCACCACGCTTCGCATGCTGGCCGGGCTCGAGGAAGTCACCTCGGGCGAGATCCTGATCGGCGACTCGGTGGTCAACGACGTCGAGCCCGGCAATCGCGACATTGCGATGGTCTTTCAGAACTACGCCCTGTATCCGCATATGACCGTGCGGCAGAATTTGGCGTTCGGACTCAAAATGCGCCGCACGCCCAAGGCCGAGATCGAACGCCGCGTGGCCGACGTCGCGGAAACGCTGGGCATTTCTTCGATGCTTGATCGCCGGCCACGAGAGCTTTCTGGCGGGCAGCGCCAACGCGTCGCCCTGGGCCGAGCCATCGTCCGGCAGCCGCGGGCGTTTTTGTTCGACGAACCGCTCTCGAACCTCGACGCGAAGCTTCGCGTCCAGATGCGCGCGGAGATCGCCGCGCTTCATCAGCGACTGCAGACCACCATGGTGTACGTCACGCACGACCAGGTCGAAGCGATGACGCTCGGCCAACGGATCGTCGTCATGGACGGCGGCGTCGTGCAGCAGGCCGACGCTCCGCTGGCGATCTACCAGAACCCGGCCAACCGCTTTGTGGCGGGTTTCATCGGCAGCCCGCCGATGAACTTCGTGCGCGGCCGCTTGGAGGGCGATGTATTTCAACACGTCGGCGGCGAGGTGCTGCTCGCCAACGGCGACTCGGCCGGGGGAGAACTACCGCCCACCGATGGCGGAAGTCCTCCCCCACGGCAGTTGCCGACGCGGCAAGAGCGGCCATCTGCCTGGTCTGGCCCCGCCTGGTTGGGCGTGCGGCCGGAAGACCTCGCCCTCGACGCCGGCGGTCCCGTCTTGGGCGAAGTGACGCTCGACGTCGTCGAGCAAATGGGGCACGAATCCATGGGCTACTTCCGCCTGGCCGGCGAACGCTGCGCGATGCGGCTTCCTGCCGACAGCGGATTGGCGGCCGGCGACCACGTCCGGCCGCGGCTGCGACCCGGCGCCTGGCGGCTATTCGCCGACGACGCCGAGGGTAAACGCCTGCTTTGACGCGTAGAATATGCCAAATCCACGTCGCGTATTGCCGCAATGCTGTGCATGCCATGTTCACGTGTCCCTGGTAGCGGGCGTGCACGCGATTGCACTCTGTTTGGCAGCCGCGCCGGTCATGGCTCAGCAGCCGCCCAATCCAGATTACCAGCGGCAACAGGTCTTCGCGTCCTACGACGAGTTCAAGAACCGGCTCACGCAGATTTCCGAGCTGTCCGATGCGGTACAGCGGCAGACGGAGCTCGACGCGCTGTGGTCGCAATTGATTAGCGCCGGCCAGGTCCCCTACGTCCAGGGCGACCGCGTGGCGTTTCTCTATCGGGGCGGAGCGGCCAGCGTAGCATGGCCAGGTGATTTCAATGGCTGGAATCCCGCGGCCGACTCCTGGCGCGGCGGGCGGCTGGCGAATACCGATTTGTGGATCCTCGAAAAAACCTTCTCTGCCGATGCGCGACTGGATTACAAGATCGTCGCCGGCGGCGCCTGGATTTTCGACACGGCCAACCCGTTGCAGATGTGGAGCGGCTTCGGTCCGAACTCGGAGTTGCGCATGCCGGAGTACCAATATCCGCGCGAGACGATCCGCAGGCCCGGTACGCCGCGCGGCGCCCTTTCGGACAACATCCGTACCCAAAGCGCAAGTCTTGGCTACTCCGTGAACTACCGGGTGTACACCCCGGCCGGCTATTCGGGCGAGCGCTCGCAGAACTTGCCGGTCGTGTACGTCACCGACGGGCACGAATACGCGGCCGATCACCTGGGCGCCATGGTGATCGTACTGGACAATCTAATCGCCGACAGGGCGCTGCAACCAACGATCGCGGTCCTCATCGATCCTCGCGATCCGGTCAATCCGAGCGTCAATCGCCGGGCCAGCGAGTATGTGCAGAACCCGAAATTCGCCGCCTTCGTCGCCGATGAGCTGGCGCCGTCGATCGACGCGGCGTATCGCACGCTGAAGTCGCCTCGCGGCCGGATGATCCTGGGGACGTCGCTCGGCGGTTTGAACGCGGCCTACTTCGGCGCGACGCGGCCGGAGGTCTTCGGCAAAGTCGCCGTGCAGTCGCCAGCCAGTTTCTCGCAGTTCGCGCCGGGACTGCTGAACCTGTACGCTTCCGGGGCCCTGCGAGACGACGTGCAGGTTTATGTCACGGCCGGGACCATCGGCGACGGCAATGGCGGCACGAGCTTCGCCGCGACCCTCGAGCAGCACGGCTACGATTACGCGTTCAAGCAAACCAACGAAGGCCATTCGTGGGGCCAATGGCGCGGGCTGCTCGACGACATGCTGGTGGAACTGATCGGTGCGGCGCCCATCGCCGCCGCCGACTTCAACGAGGATGGCGCGATCGACGCCGCTGACTTAGCGCGATGGAGGGCCGGCGCTGCTGCTCAATTCGGCGCCGCCGGCGCCGCTCACAAAGACGGCGACGCCAACGGCGACCGCGCCGTCGATGGCGCCGATTTCCTGCTCTGGCAGCAGCAGTACGCGGCTGCCGGCCAGGAAACCGCGCCGATTCCGGAACCTCCCGTCGCGGCACTGCTTGCCTGCGGGATGCTTGTGCTGCGGCTTGCAGCTCGGCGACGCGGCGGGAATTGACCGGCTCGAAAGCACTGGTCCACAAGGTGCTTTACGAAGGGCCAGCTCGGCGATCTACGCTTCCCTGCGCCGACGGCGAACTATCGGCAGTACATGCGCTCCACTGCCCGCCGCAGGCGCGCAGTTTCGCACGCTGCGTGTGCCGACTCGCACACGCAACCGCGACGAGGCAATCGCACGACTCGTGGTTCTCCGCAATGTGTGCGCTTATGGTGGCGGCCGCATTGCATTCAAGGCCGGCGCAACTAGAGTGGCGGCTACTGATGCTTCGATCGTGTTGTCAGCCCGGCGCAGGCGCGCAGCCTTCACTGCTGACGGATCGAAGCAATTCCAAGTCTCTCCGCCCGGCGCCCGCTTGCGGGCTGCGTGCCGAGAGGCTTCGTTGAAGTGTGTGTGCGGCTGCCGCTTCGCAGCCACCGGCGGCGACTACGCCGCGGGAATCTTGTGTGTTTCCACGTACGCCGCCTGCATCGCGCAGGGGTGCGCTACTGGCTGGCTGTAAGGCCTTTTCCGTTAGAGGAGGTATCAATGAGGATGCAACTTCCGTCGGCCTCGCGCCGAGCGAGTCGCCCAGCAATCGTCGCCGTGGCGATCGCGGCGGCGGCCAGTTTCGCCAATGTCGCGCAAGCGCAAACGGTGCGCAACTACAACGTGAACTTCACCAGCGCGGCGCCTGTCATCGACGGCGTCGTCGGCCCAGGCGAATGGAACGCCGCCGCTTCCGCCGCCGGCTCCTGGGGCGAGCTTCGCCAGCCCGAATGGGACGCCGATATCGAGAACAACCGCTTCCGCATGCTATGGGACGCCAACAACCTGTACGTGCTTTACGAAACCGACTTCAACAGTTGGATCGAACCTGTTGACAAGATCAACAACCCCAATCCCGACATCGTGTTCGATCACGACAACATGAGCTTGTATTTCGACCCCAACGCCGACGGCGATGCGAACTTCGCCTCGAGCCCCGACGACTACGTCGATGGCTACCAACTGGCCTTTAATCAGTACCGCGACCCGGCCGGCGGCGCCCTGATTTCGACCGACGCCAATCGGCAAGGAGTCGGCTTCTTTACCGAAGCCCATGCCGGATACCTCTGGGGCGATCACGCCCGTTGGAATCGCGGCGGCGTCTCGACCAGCGGGCCCGCTCTTCAAGACATCGTCGTTGCCCAGAAGAATGGCGCTGCCGGAGGCGTCGCCGAAATGATCATCCCCTGGAACAATTTCAACGCCGACGCCCTCTATCCGGGCGACACCGACGTCGCCGATTTCAATAGCGACGGGCTCGTCGAAGGCGCCGACTTGCTCGCCTGGCAGAAGGGATACGGAAGCGCGGCCGTCGATAAGTCCACTGGCGACGCCAACGGCGATTTGTACGTCGATGTCGCCGACCTCGAGGTTTGGGAAACGAACTACGCGACTGATACCCGCCAGCCGACCGGACTCGACCGGGTCGCCGGGCCCGTCACCGGCGAGCAATGGTTCTTCCAGATGTCGCGGATCAACGGCTTGGGAGACATCGGCAATTTCCTGCCCCTTTGGAATTGGCACGAAGGGCAGTATTTCGCCCAGCGTCCGCACGGCACGATTACGTTCCTCGGCGGGCCAGCCAGCGCTGTGCCGGAACCAGCCGCCGTGGCGATGATCGCCGCCGCAGCCGCGCTGGCCCTTGCCGCGCGGCGCCACATCGCTGGTTGAACGGTAGTTCGATTACGACGGAACGGTAAGCCATGGCCAGCGTGCCGGGGGGCAACGCTCGCCTCAGGACTCGCCGCTGACGGATCGCGCCCCGCGCGGGCGCGATCCGTCGTTTTGCGCTGTCCCCTCCGGGCGGCTAGGCGCGCCACGTTCGCAGCGCCGCTTCGCCGACGAAGGGATTGCTCCGCCGTTCGCGGCCGATTGTCGTCGCCGGCCCATGCCCCGGCAGCACCACCGTGTCGTCCGGAAGGACGAATAACTTCCCACGTATGGACTCCACGAGTGCGGCCGGATCGCTATCAGGGAAGTCCGTTCGCCCCACGCTGCCGGAGAACAAGAGGTCGCCCCCTAGAACAACGATGGGTC
>QEVI01000397.1 GCA_003576855.1 Planctomycetota bacterium | reverse complement strand
GATCGCTCGCCCCCCGTGACGCAGGCGGAGATCGACGGCCTGCGCCAGTTCATTCGGCCGGGGAGCTTTGCCATCGACGTCGGCGCCCACTGCGGCGACACGACCGTGCCGATGGCGTTGGCCGCCGGCCCCGCCGGGCTCGTGCTGGCCCTGGAGCCCAATCCCTATGTGTTCGAGGTCTTGCGCCAAAACGCGGCGCTCAACCGCGAGCGGACTCGCATCGCCCCGTTCTGCTTCGCCGCCACCGAGGCCGACGGCACGTTCGTCTTCCAGTACGGCGATGCGTCCTTCTGTAACGGCGGCCTGCCAGTGCGGCGGAGGTGGAACCCGTGGCGGAAGAAACACCCGCTGACAGTGACCGGCCGCAACCTACTGCGGGTGCTACAGGAGGATTACGCGTCCTGGATACCACGGCTGTCGTACGTGAAAGTCGATGCCGAGGGGTCGGACCGGGCGATTCTGGCGTCAATCCTGCCGGTGCTGCGCCAGGTCAGGCCGGTCATCCGCACTGAGGTGTTCCGGCGACTGCCGACGGGCGAGCGGCTGGCCCTTTTCGAGCTCCTTGCGGGCAACGGCTATGAGCTGTTTCGATTCGAAGGCGGGCAGGCGCCGCAGGGTCGGCCGATCGGCCGTCGGCAGATGACCGCCGAAAAGCACTTCGACGTGCTGGCTCTGCCGCGCGGCTAGCGCGGACCAGCAAGCCTCAAACACCCAGTTTGCCCGTCGGCCGCGACACGCGGATAGCGCCGTCGGGCGGTCCGCCTGGCGGCCCAATCACGAATCGCATGGGCGGAGCCTGTTGGCGGCCGCCAAGTCCCCGGCGGCTTTCCGCAGCTCCTCGGCGAGCATGGCGAGCTGTTCCTCGTCGCGACGGCGGCTGGTAGTTCGCCAGTCGACCACGGCGAGGGCGAGAATCACGCAGCCCCCCAGCAGCAGAGCGCAAAGGTACACCGTCATGGCCACCGGCCGGGGCGGGATCCGGTCGGCCAGCGTCATAGCGGCGCCGATCACGCCAATGAGCCCGCTGGCGACGCAGCGGCGCTGGAGTTGACGGCGCACGAACTCGCGGCTGCGGCTCTGCGGGGCGGCGATCCAATGCCGCCAATCGAGCCAATGCCAGGCCAGCAGCGCCGCCGACACCCCGACCAGCACGTACCCAAACCAATGCGCCGATGTCATGTCGCCCTCTGACCGCCCCCATTTCGACTAAACCCACAGCCGGGCGGCCACGCCGTCCGAGAAGCGCTCCGCGGCGCGGCGAGCCGCGCACGGCGGCGCTGTCCCGGAGGGCGGTGGTCCTCCGGCTATGGGGGGTCGTTTACCGCAAAAAAACAGGGATTGCGTCGGCGCCGCTAAGCTCGCAGCTCGGCGCCGAGTTGCTCGCCGAGCAGCCCGACGATGCGCTGCTGTACCGCGTCGGCGTCGTCGCTGGTCAACGTGCCGCTAGACGACCGCAGCTCGACGCTGAACAGCAGGCTTTTGCGACCTTCGCCGAGTCGGCCTGGGTCGCGGTACGTCTGCTGATATTGTACCGCTTCGAGCAGGTCGCCTCCGGCGGTCCGCACCAAATGCTCGACATCGGCCCAGTGAACTGATTCGGCGACGACGATGTTCACATCGCGGCCGACGGGCGGGTAAGGAGAGAGCGGCTGGGCGAGCGGCGTCAATTCCGCGACGGCCGTCAGGACGTCGAGATCGATTTCGGCGACCGTCGCCGGGCCCCGCAGTTCAAACCGCTGGCGGCCGGCGGCGCTTACCTCGCCGAGGTAGCCGAGGCTGTGTTCGCCGAGCCGCAGCCGGCATTGGCGGCCAGGTTCAAGCAGCGGAAACTCGGACTGGCCGACGGCGAGTCGCTGCGATGGCGCCACGCGGGCCACGAGGGCTTCGACGACGCCTTTCGCATCCAGCAGTCCGCCCCCGCTGGTGAGCGACAGCAGCCGTTTCTGCTGCGGCAAGCCGCCGTCGCGGGGCAGATAGGCGCTGGCGATTTCGAACAGCTCGATCACGCGATTCGACAGCTTTTCGTTGTGCCGCCGCGCCGCCAGCAGGCTCGGGACGAGCGTCTGTCGCAGGCAGTTCGCCCCGCGGAGCACCGGCGTGGAGGTCCGCAGCGGCGGCGCGTCCGTCCAGGGCTGGATCACCTCGACCCACTGGTCGTCGATCGCGCTGAGCGTCATCGCCTCGTCGAAGCCTGCCCCCGTGAGCACCTCGCGAACCCGCGTCAGGACCCGGTCTGTGCGCGTGCGGGTCGAAGCGGCCATTTTCACGTTGGCGTCTTCGGGAATCTGGTCGTAACCGTGGATCCGGGCGACTTCCTCGATCAGATCGATTTCGCGCGTCAAGTCGGCCCGCCAGGTGGGAGGCGTGACCTTCACGCAATGGCCGCAGACGTGCGTTTCCTGGCAGCCCAGGGCCGTGAGGATGCGGCGGACCTCGTCGTCGGGGACCGTGATGCCCAGCACCCGCGGGATTTGATCGAAACGGAGCTTGATGACCGGCAGCGGGTCGCGGGGGGCGCCGACGTCGATGCTGCCGGCGGCTAGCTCCCCGCCGGCGAGCTCCAGGATCAGC
>QEVI01000065.1 GCA_003576855.1 Planctomycetota bacterium | reverse complement strand
GGCAAAGTCGTCGCCTTCGGTCCGCACGTCCATCGCGACCTGTTGGCCCGCGCGAAGGCCGCCGGGTGCGATGAAGTGATCACGCGCGGCGAGTTCGACCGCCGGATCGACGGCTACCTGGCGGCGATCAGCCAGTAAGCCGGCCGGCGCCGCAGCAATCGACGGCAAGTCAACTTGTCGTCGCCGCCGGTTCGCCCAGGCGGGGGACGCCGGTCTCTGGATCGGTCGCCAGCGGCGGCAGGCCCCGCGGGGACTCGCGCTCGTCGAACTTCAGGTCCGTCATTTCGGTCGAGTCGATGTGCCGGCGCTGCAGCAAGTAGACGCCGACGGCCGCCGGCCAGAGATACGCCATGGGGAACCCCGCGGCGACCAGCGCCAGCGCGCCGTTCCACCAGGCCATGCCGCCGCGGGCCCAGCCGCGGGCCCAGCCGCGGGCGTCGCGCGGCGACTGCAACTCGGCGAGCCGCTCGGAAGACGAGCCGATGGAAACCGCCCAGCCCGTGGCGGCAAAGGCGCCATCGACGACGAGGTTCACGGCGGCTTGCGCCACGAGCCCCAGCACGCTGGCGACAAGCACGTAAAACGCCAGGTGCAGCGGCCGCTGGTACACGTAACCAATGGCCCGGCTGACGGCGTCGAATCCGTCGGTCCGCTCCACGGCGACGGTCGCCCACATCATCGGCCAGCCGATGGCCACGCCGATGAGGGCGACGGCGAACACCAATCCCGCCAGCAAGACGGCAAACCAGGCGAGTCCCAGCAGCGCGGCCGTCAGATCGAACCGCAGCAGCAAGCCGGCGGCGACCAGCGGCAGCGCGAGCACCAGGACGCCGATCGCCGAGATCAGTAAGGCGCCGGCCGTCGAACGCCATGTCCGCCAGGCGCTGCGGAGCGCGGCGAGCGGACCGATGGTCTCCCCGTAGCAGAGATAGACCGCGGCGATCCGTGCGATGGCGCCGCCGAACAGCGCCCAGACGGCGACCGCCCAGCCGCCGGCCAAGGCGTAGCCGATCCATTGACGGGCGCCGCGCGCCTCGCGCAGCGAAACCAAGGGGTGCATGGCCCAGCGCCATCCGCGAATCAGCGGGCTGCCGTAAAGATCGCCGGCGAAAGCCAGCGATCGCCCGTGCACCATGGCCGCGGCGTCCGGTCGCCAGGCGGGGCCGCTGGGCAGTTGCGGAACCGCCGGCGTCGCGCCGCGCGGCGCGTACGTCGGCGGAGACTCGTCCAACCGGCGGAGCGGCGCCGCGCCGGACGGGCTCGGGCCGTCGAGCAGCGTTCGTTCGACGAGCTGCCAGCCGACGTCCGTCGCCTCGATGCCGGCCAGCGCCAGCGCCAGGACCCGCAGCAGCAACGCTACGCGCGCTGCGCGAACGAGAACGAGCCAGGGAAAGAGCGAGGTCCAGCGGACCGCGGTCACGGCGCCAGGCGAGTGATTCATGGCGGCGATTATACGCCGACCGGCTTATTCCTCGCCATTGCGGGCGGGCTCTTCGACTTGCTCCTCATCGAGCGAGCGCGGATCGGGCAGCGCGTAATCTTCGCCTAGCCATCGGCCAAGGTCGATCGACCGGCAGCGCTCGCTGCAGAACGGCAGCGCCGCCGATTGATCGGGCTCGAATTGTCGTTCACATGTAGGGCAGCGCATACCACGCCAGCCGCGGCTGGGCGAGCCGCCGGAGCGGTTGCCAACAGCGTTGGTTTTTCTCGCCGCTCCGGCGGCTTGTTAAGCCGCGGCTGATTGACCGTTTATTCCTTGGGGGGCTTGGAGGCCTTGGCGCTCTTGGCCGGCTTCTTGTCGCTGCCGTCGGACGCCGACTTGCCGTTGGACTCGGCTTTCGACTTCTCGCCGCCGGCGTCGGACGAGGACTTCTTTTCTTTCTCCGCCGCCTTTTTGTACGACTCGCTGCGATAGTCCGTCTGGTAAAAGCCGGAGCCTTTGAACACGATGGCCGCGCCCGTGCCGAACAGGCGGCGGAGCTTAGGCTTGCCGCAATCGGGGCACTTGCGCTTCACAGGCTCGGTGATGCCTTGGAACAGCTCGAACTCGTGACCGCAGGCGTCGCACTCGTAGTCGTAGGTAGGCATAGGCAGAAGGCAGTGGGCGGTTAGCCGCGGCTCAACGAGCCGCCGGGGTGGGACGGGGCGTCTATTTGTAGCCGCTCCGCCGGCTCGTTGAGCCGCGGCTTTGGAGGTGGTTACGTCGGGGGGCCGCTGGAGACGATTACTTGCGACGGCCGCACCACGCGGTCGTGCATGCGGTAACCGGCCTGGGTAACCATGGTTACGTGGTCGGCCGGCGCTTCGTTCGACGGTTGATGCAAAATCGCCGCATGGAACTGGGGATCGAACGGCTTGCCCAAGGCGTCGATTTCGTACGCGTGATGCTGGTTGAGCACCGACACAAGCTGCTGGCGAACCATGCGGATCCCCTCGACCAGCGGACCCGTTTCGCCAGCCTTCTGGGCGGCTTCCATCGCCCGATCGATGTTGTCGAGCACCGGCAGCAAGTCGCGAGCGATCGGCAGGGCCGCATACCGAAGCGATTCGGCAAGTTCGCGCGACGTTCGGCTGCGGACGTTCTCCAGCTCGGCTCGCAGGCGGAGATTCCGGTCGCGCTGAGCGGCCAGTTCCGCTTCCAGCGAGGCGGCGCCATCCACGGGCGACGCCAGCGCTTCGGCGTTCAGCGGTTCCTCGTCCGGCAACGGACCTCCGTCGGCCGTGGCGCCTTCGAGTTGTTCGTCGCTGGGATGGACGACGCCGCCGTCCCGCGACGGCTGGTCTTGTGAATGGATAGCCATGCTAGGCGTGCCTCCTCGTCGCCGTGAACGTGCGCCGGCCAACTCCCGTGCGGCGCTTTTGGCGCCGCGGCCGCGGCCTGGCGCCGCCGGCGCGTCAGTCGGATTCACTCTGCGTAAAATACTGCTTCACCTTGTCAAAAAAGCTCTTCCGCGCCGGGGCGACGTTCTTGTGTTCCAAATCGGCGAGCTGGCGGAGCAGGTCCGCCTCCTCGGCGGTGACCCGTTTCGGCACGTCGATCGTCACCTGCACGAGCAGGTCGCCGACGCCCGAGACGCGGGGATCGGGCACGCCTTGCCCGCGAATCCGGAACACCTCGCCCGATTGGGTCCCCGGCGGGACTTCCAGTTGACTGCGGCCCGCCAGCGTGGGCACCTCCAGCGTCGCGCCGAGCACGGCCTGCGAGTAGGTGATCGGCACGCGGCAGATCAGGTGCTGGCCTTCGCGCTCAAACAGCGGGTGAGGCAACACCGACACCACGCAGTAGCAATCGCCGGGCGGACCGCCGTTGGGGCTCGGCTCGCCCTGGCCGGTCATGCGAATCTGCATGCCGTTGTCGACGCCCGCGGGGATGTCCACCTCGGCTTCGACTTTTTTCAGCGTGGAGCCGGCCCCGCGGCAGGTCCGGCAGGGGATTGCAATCAGCGAGCCTTCGCCGTGGCATGCCGGGCAAGTCGTCTGCATGCGAACGATGCCCGCCTGCTGGATCACCTGCCCTCGTCCGCCGCAGTAGGAGCAGGTCTGCTTCTTGCTGCCGGGCGCTGCGCCGGTTCCCTCGCACGATCTGCAGGTTTCGTGCCGGTGGAACTGGACGGTCTTGTGGACGCCTTCGGCGGCTTCCTTGAGCGTGAGCGACACCTCGCAGCGGACGTCGCGGCCCTTGCGAACGCGGCGCGCGGCGCGGGCGCGGCCGCCGAACAGGTCGCCGAAGATATCGCCGAACGCCGAGAAGATGTCCTCGACGTCGGTAAAGTGCGAGCCGCCGCCGGCGCCGTTGACGCCCGCGTGGCCGAACCGATCGTAGCGCGATCGCTTCTCCGGATCGTTGAGCACTTCGAAGGCTTCGCTGCACTCCTTGAAGCGCGCGATCGCCTCCTCGTCGCCCGGGTTCTTGTCCGGGTGATACTTCACGGCGAGCTTGCGGTACGCGGTGGCGATTTCCTTGCCGGAAGCGCTGCGCTCGACGCCGAGGATCTCGTAGTAATCGCGCTGGGCGGCCATCATGAGTGGGCAGGGGGCGGAGGCCAGGGGGATGCTGGATGCTGGATGCTGGATGCTGGATGCTGGATGCTGGATGCTGGATGCTGGGCGCCGCCCACTTCTCCGCTACATGCAACCGGGCCACTCGCTGCGCTTGGCTCGTCGAGTGGCCCGGCTTGAACTTGCCAATGCCAAATTATACGTTCGGCTTCGCCTTCAGCCTTGGGTGAAGGTTCGCGAGGCGGTCGTGGGCGCGGGCGCCCGTTACAGCCCCGACCTGGCTAGGTCGGGGCTAGGGCGCCGGTAACCCCGCCGCTCGCTCGCATGCGGATGAAAACCCCTCCCACCGGTGGCTGCCCAGACGTTACCGAATGCTGCCGGAAACGGCGCGCTTGTCCGCGTCCTTCGAATCGAAGTTGGTGACCAGCGCTTCGGTCGTGAGGATCAAGCCGGCGATGCTCGCGGCGTTCGACAGCGCCGTCTTGACCACCTTCGTGGGGTCAATGACTCCGGCCTTGAACATATCGACGTACTCGCCGTTGTTGGCGTCGTAGCCGACGCCGGCCGGCTTGCGGCTGACTTCGTCGGCCACCACGCTGCCGTCCAGGCCGCTGTTGTCGGCAATCTGCTTCAGCGGCGCGTCGAGCACGCCGGCGATGATCGCCACGCCGATCTTCTCGTCCCCCTTGGCGGTCTTGGCGGCGGCCTCGACGGCCTCCTTGCACCGCAGCAGCGCGACGCCGCCGCCGGGCAGGATGCCTTCCTCCACCGCCGCCCGCGTGGCGTGCAGCGCGTCCTCGACGCGGGCCTTTTTCTGCTTCATGTCGGCCTCGCTGTTGGCGCCGACCGACACGATGGCCACGCCGCCGGTGAGCTTCGCCAGCCGCTCCTGCAGCTTCTCGCGGTCGTACTCGCTGGTGGTCGTCTCGATCCCCTTGCGGATCTGCTCGATCCGCTTCTGCACGTCGGCCTTGTTGCCGGCGCCCTGGACGATCGTGGTGTCGTCCTTGGTGACGGTGATCTTCTTAGCGCGGCCGAGCTTGTCGAGACCGACGTTCTCGAGCTTCACGCCCAGGTCTTCGCTGATGAGCGTGCCGCCCGTCAGGGCCGCGATGTCGCCGAGCATCGCCTTGCGGCGATCGCCGAAGCCGGGGGCCTTCACCGCGCAGACGTTCAGCACGCCGCGGAGCTTGTTCACCACCAGGGCGGCCAGGGCCTCGCCCTCGACGTCCTCGGCGATGATCAATAGCGGTCGGGCCTTCTGGCTCACCTGCTCCAGCACCGGCAGCAGCTCGCGGAGGTTGCCGATCTTCTTCTCGTGGATCAGCAGGTAGGCGTCTTCGAGGACGCACTCCATGTCGGCCGTCTGGTTGATGAAGTACGGCGACAGGTAGCCCTTGTCGAACTGCATGCCTTCGACGAATTTCAGCGTCGTCTCGGTGGTCTTGCCTTCCTCGACGGTGATGACGCCGTCCTTGCCGACTTTTTCCATGGCGTCGGCCAACAGGTCGCCGATCACCCGATCGTTGTTGGCGCTGATGGCGCCGACCTGGGCGATTTGCTCCTTGTTGGAGACTTTCTTGCTCATTTCGTCGAGCTTGGCGACCGCGGCGTCGACGCCCTTGCGGATGCCGCGCTGCACGGCCATGGGATTGCTGCCGGCGACGATGTTGCGGGCGCCTTCCTTGAGGATGGCGCGGGCCAGAATGGTCGCCGTGGTGGTGCCGTCGCCGGCCAGCGAGGAGGTCTTGTCGGCCACCTCGTGGACGAGCTTGGCGCCCATGTTCTCAAACGGGTCTTCCAGCTCGATTTCCTTGGAGACGGTGACGCCGTCCTTGGTGACGGTGGGCCCGCCGAACGACTTGTTGATGATGACGTTGCGGCCGGTGGGGCCCATGGTGACGGCCACCGCGTCGGCCAGCTTATCGACGCCGCGGAGCAGCTTGGCCCGGGCGGCGTCTTCGAACATGAGTTGCTTGGGCACGGGAATGTTCCTGTAAACGTTAATTCGGGATTAAAGCCGTCCGCGAAGCGGATGCTGGATGCTTGATGCTGGCCTTCAGGAAGCGGCGGCCGCCTGATCCTGGCGACCAGCATCCAGCATCCAGCGACCAGCGTCTAGCGACTAGCTACGCCATCACCTTTGCCAGGATGTCGCTTTCGCGGAGGATCTTGAACTCCTCGCCGTTGACTTCGACGTCGCTGCCGCCGTACTTGCCGAAGATGACTTCATCGCCGACGGCGACGGAAAGCTCGCCGCGCTTGCCGCTGTCGAGCAGCTTGCCGACGCCCACGGCGACGACCTTGCCGCGTTGCGGCTTCTCTTTCGCCGCGTCGGGCAGCACGATGCCGCCGGCGGTCACTTCCTCGGCGTCCAGCGGTTGCACTACCACGCGATCATCGAGCGGACGAAGCTTGATTTTGGCCATGTTGGGGTTCCTTCGTTTATGCGTATGTGTCGGGGTTGAGTCGTAATCTGTGGGAGCGACGTAGCTGTCAGCGATCCGCGATCCGCGATCAGCCAGAGGCGAACGACAGAATCTCTTCCGTCTCTTCTGGCTGATCGCTGAAAGCTGACCGCTGACCGCTTCCTTACATCATGCCGCCCATACCGCCCATGCCGCCCATGCCGCCCATGCCGTGGTCATGGTGATCGTGGCCGCCGGCGGCCGGTTCTTCCTTCTTGGGAATCTCGGTGACCAGCGAGTCGGTCGTGAGCAATAGCGCCGCGACGCTAGCCGCGTTTTGCAGGGCCGTGCGGACGACCTTCGCCGGGTCGATGACGCCCGCGGCCACGAGGTCGCCGTACTCGTCCTTGTCGGCGTTGTAGCCGTCGTACTTGCCTTTCATCTGGCGCACCCGGTTGACGACCACGGCGCCGTCCACGCCGGCGTTGTCGGCGATGTATCGCAGCGGATAATCGAGCACCTTGCGGATGATGTCGGCGCCGAGCTTTTCATCGCCTTGCAGGCCGAGCTTGTCGAGGGCCTTTTCCGAACGGATCAGGGCCACGCCGCCGCCGGGGACGACCCCCTCGGCCAGGGCGGCCTGGGTCGCCGAACGGGCGTCTTCGAACAGCGCCTTGCGCTCTTTCATTTCCGTTTCGGTCGCGGCGCCGCACTTGATCTCGGCGACGCCGCCGGCGAGCTTCGCCAGCCGCTCCTGCAG
Organism: Planctomycetota bacterium; assembly: GCA_003576855.1. GTDB lineage: Bacteria > Planctomycetota > Planctomycetia > Pirellulales > Lacipirellulaceae > Lacipirellula. The sequence goes on along the minus strand of QEVI01000065.1, from coordinate 11,778 downwards.
CTTTTCGCGGTCGTAGTCGCTGTCGGTGGTTTCGATCTCGCGGCGAATCTGCTCGGCGCGGCCGGAAATCGCGTCCTTCTTGCCGCCGCCGCCGACGATCGTCGTATTGTCGCCGGTGACGATGATTTTGCGGCACTTGCCCAGGTCCGAGAGCTGCACGCCGTCGAGCTTAATGCCCAGGTCCTTGAAGATGGCAGTCGCGCCGGTGAGCGTGGCGATGTCGCCGAGCATCGCCTTGCGGCGGTCGCCGTAGCCGGGGGCTTTCACCGCGCACACCTGGACGATGCCGCGGAGCTTGTTCACCACGAGCGTCGCCAGGGCCTCGCCCTCGACGTCTTCGGCGATGATCAATAGCGGCCGACCGGCCTTCGATACGGCTTCGAGGATCGGCACCAGGCTCTTGGCGCTGGCGATCTTCTCTTCGAAGACGAGCACCGAGCAGTTCTCCAGCTCGACGCTCATGTCGTCTTCGTTATTGACGAAGTGCGGCGAGAGATAGCCGCGGTCGAACTGCATCCCCTCGACCACTTCGACGGTGGTCTCGTTGCCGCGGCCTTCTTCGACCGTGATGACGCCGTCCTTGCCGACCTTCGAGAACGCGTCGGCGAGCACCGAGCCGATCGTCGGGTCGTTGTTGCCGGCGATCGTGGCGATCTGCTGCAGGCTTTTCTTGTCCTTCACGTCGATCGGCTCGGCCATCTTCTGGATGGCCTCGGTGACGGCCGTGACGGCCTTCTGCACGCCGCGGCTCAGCGCCATGGCGTCGGCCCCGGCGGCGAGCATCTTCAGGCCTTCGCGGAAGATCCCCTCGGCCAGCACCGTGGCGGTCGTCGTGCCGTCGCCGGCGACATCGTTGGTCTTGCTGGCGGCTTCCTTGACGAGCTGGGCGCCGAGGTTCTCGTACGGGTCGTCCAGTTCGATGTCCTCGGCGACCGTCACGCCGTCTTTGGTGACTTTCGGCGAGCCCCACCCCTTATCCAGCACGGCGTTGCGGCCCCGCGGCCCGAGCGTACTGCGCACGGCGCGGGCCAGTTTCTCGACGCCGGCCGCGAGCGGCCTGCGGGCGTCGTCCTCGAAAACCATCTGCTTCGGCACGTTTTAACCCTCCTGAAGTAGTGGATGCGCCAGGGGTTGAAACGGGCGGTCCCCGTTCAACCAGTTGTTTCGTAGGTAGTCCGTCGACGTGGCGCGACGGCTCGCAAGGAAACGGACCAATCTAGACGGGCGGCCCCGTTTTAGAAACCGCCTCGGCCGCCATTTCCCTGCGAACTGCCGCGCTGGGCAGAGCCAAATTGGCAGGCAGACCGCGATGTGCCAACCAGCAATCGCAACGAGCGTGCCGCCAGCCACTAACGTGCAGCGGAGCGGGAGCAAACGCCAGGAAAACCGGGGCCAAGGCGCGGGGCGCGGCGCGCCGGCGCCATCCGCCCGGCCCCGGTCGTGGCCGCCATTTTGGCAGTAGCCGCGGCTCAGCGAGCCGCCGGAGCGGCGGGATGCGAATGCGGAGTGCGGAATGCGGAGTGCGGAATGCGGAAGGCGGAATGCGGAAGGCGGAGTGGGGAGTGCGGAATGACGAACTCCCGCCTTGGCCCATGGAATTCCGCCTCGTGGGCATCCACGGGGATTGCCACGCACTGAAACTAGACGCCGACCGCCGGAGCGCGGCGGGCGCGATTTTTCCGGGCCAAGGCCTTGTGTGAATCGAGCTTTGCACCTTCAATTAACAAGTCTCTGCGTCCCTCGCGACGCGAGAGCAACTTTTCCCGTCGTCTCCTCCCCATTCCCCGGAGAGCTTGGAAGTGGTCCCCATGGCTCAGCCCCGCGCACGCCGCAGCTTTAGCAGGAAGCTTAACCGCTTCGCTCGGCCCCTACATGGTTTCACGCTGGTGGAGCTGTTGGTCGTCATCGCCATCATCGGCGTGCTGGTGGCGCTGCTCTTGCCGGCCGTGCAGGCGGCCCGCGAGGCGGCGCGGCGGCAGCAATGTTCGAACAACCTCAAGCAGATTGCCACGGCGGCGCAGAACCATCACGACGCCCACAAGATTTTCCCCACGGGCGGCTGGGGATGGTTCTGGGTCGGCGACGCCGACCGCGGATTCGACGAGAACCAGCCCGGCGGCTGGATTTACAATCTGCTTCCGTTCATGGAGCAGCCCTCGCTCCACAGGATGGCTGGCGACGGCCAGCGGGACGTCATCAGCCAGGCGCAAAAGGACGGCGCGCGGCGGGTGATCAAGTCGCCCGTCGAGGTCATCCGATGCCCGTCGCGCCGCGTCCAACTCACCTATCCCAAGCCGGTCGACGGCAGCTTCTACGCCCATAACGCCGGCAGCGCCGCCGGCGGCGAGGAAGTCATCGCCGGGCGGAGCGACTACGCCATAAGCTGCGGCGATCGGCAGGACAACGAGACCGGCTCCTTCCCCGGCAGCGCCGACTACGCCGCCGCCGCGAAGTTCACATGGCAAAGCGACACCATGGGCCGCAAAGGCATCCTGTCGGCCGACTTCTTCACCGGCGTCAGCTTCCAGCGGAGCCTGGTCGGCATCAAGCACCTTACCGACGGCACCTCGCAAACCTACCTCGTCGGCGAGAAGTATCTCAACCCCGTGGACTACGAGACCGGCCTGGATGGCGGCGACAACGAGACCTGGTGCACGGGCTTCAACAACGACAATTTCCGCTCGTCGTTCAACGTGCCGCTGCCCGATACGCCGGGGGTCCGCGCCGAGCAGAACTTCGGCAGCGCCCATCCGGTCGGCTGGTTCGTCGCTTGGTGCGACGGGCACGTGTCGATGGAGACGTACGACATCGACCGACGCGTCCATCGCGGCAACGCCAATCGGGCAGACGCCGGCGTGCCGTGGGGATACACGCCTTGAATCGGCTGAAAGCCGTGTCGAGCTTCTGGGCGGTTCAGCGCCCCGCCAGCGGGCGGCCTTTCTGGGGGGCCCTTTGCGGTCCGGCGTTGTGCGTGCGTCGCCGCTCGACCTGCGTTGGGCGCGGCCCGTACTTTTATCGCGTTTTCACGGTATGCCGAGGACTTAAGAGGACTTAACGAGATGGACTTTGCCTGGAGGCGGAGCGGGTGCGTGGCGCTGTTGCTGGCCGCTGCGTGCGGCTGCAGCGGCCGGGGGGCGTCGTCGGTCCCGTCGGCGGCGGTTGACGGCGACGAAGCAGCCGCGGCGCTGATCGCCGAGCTCGACGACGACGGCAACGGCGCCATCAGCCAAGACGAGGCCAAGGCCCTGCCGCCGCTCGCCCGCGCCTTCGCCGCGTATGACCCGAACCGCGACGGCGCCCTGGCGGCCGACGAAATCGCCGCGCGGCTCCAGCAGTTGTATGGGCCGTCGGTGTCGCTCACCGCGGTCCAATGCTCGATCACCCAGGCCGGCCGACCGCTCAGCGGTGCGAAAGTCGTCTTTCGGCCGCCGGCCATGCTGGGCGATTCAGTCAAGACGGCCGAAGGGACGACCGATGAGCTGGGCATGGCCGCGCCGTCGCTGCCGGAAGCCGATTTGCCGGAACGTCTCAAGGGCGCTCCGCTGATGTATCCGGGCTTGTATCTCGTCGAAGTCACGCACCCGCAGCTCAAGCTGCCGGCCAAGTACAACACGGCCACCGAGTTGGGCTGCGAGATCGACCCGGCGGTGCGCGGCGGCGCCAACGTGGCGTTCGACCTGAAGCCGTGATCGCCGCCGGCGCGTCGTACCGCTCAGACGGGTTTTGCCCTTGGCGGTTTTTACTTCTTCCAGGGGCGCAGGACGCGGCGGAGCCGCCAGCGAACCTGCTTCGACAGGGCGCGAAGCTGCACCAGCCGCTGGTCGAGCCGTTCCCCGGCCGAGGCCCATCGCCGCCAATACGCGTAATTGGCCGCTCGCGCCGCTTGGTCGCCGGCGCCGCTCCAGTTGCGCACCGCCCAGGCGGCATGCCCCTTGAGGTACTCGCGCCAAAGCTGCTCGTCGAACCAGGCGAGCCGCTTCGCCAGCAAGCGGCCGAAGCCGACCAGCTCGCGAAGGTCGTCGGCCGAGCGCGAGAGCCGGTTGGTCGCATTTCCGGCTGCCTCGCGATAGCAGGCCAGCGGCTCGTTGACGTACACGGCTTTGCCGGACGCCAGGATGCGGACCCACATTTCCCAGTCGGGAACGAACCGCAGCACGGGCGAGAAGCCGCCTACTCGCTCGTAGGCCGCCCGCCGCACGACGACGCCGGGCGTGTAATACTCGTTGCCGTAGGCGAGCGTGTAGACCGATAGCTCGTCCCCGGTGGAGCCTTGGCGGCGAGCGAGCCGCTCCGGGGCGCCGCCGGCATCGACCACCAGGGCCCGCACCAGGCATAGCATCGCGTCTTCGTGCGACGCCACCGCGCGGTCCACGGCGGCGTAAAAGCCGGGTTGCACATAGTCGTCGGCGTGGAGCAGGTGCACCCACTGGCCCCGCGCCAGGTGCAAGCAGGCGTTCCAGTTGCCCGCCATGCCGATGTCGGCCGCGAGGCGGTGGATCTCCAGCGTGCGGCGCGGGTGCATCGCGGCGACCGACTCGACGACCCGCACGGTGTCGTCCGTCGAGGCGTTGTCCACGACGGCGACCTGCATCTCGCCGCCGTCCGGGGCTTGCGCCAGGACGCTGTCGATCGTCTGGGCAATCGTCGCGGCGGCGTTCCGTGCGGGGATCATCACCGACCACCGCGGGCGGGCTTCGTCGTCCCCGCGGGGCGGAATCGGCGGTATTTGCAAGTCGGCTTCGTTCATCAACGGTCGAAGTCGCGGGCCTTGGTCAACCACCCCTAGGGCGGCGTAGCTCTTCGACCGGCGTAAGTCTCCAGAATCCGCGGACCTTGGGCAAGACGAACGTCGAGACGCTCCGCCTGACCGCTCCGGCCGCTCGTTGAGCGGCGGCTAACATCGCCGCTGCGGCGCTTGAGCACCCCAGCCGCGGCTCAACGAGCCGCCGGAGCGAAAGCTAGCGACGCTCCGCCTGACCGCTCCGGCCGCTCGTTGAGCGGCGGCTGGCATCGCCGCGGCATAGACAGCCGACGACTCCGCTGGGTCGCCGGCAGGTCCGCGGCCGTTGTTTGCCGGCGGTTTAATCGCCGCGGAGTTCCGAAGCCCGTATTCGCCTATTTCCGCCCACTGTGGATAAAATCGAGTGGACTGTGGCCCCGCTTGCTACGGCGTTACGCATTGATGGATGAAGGCTTCCGTAGTAAGTGGTTCCCAAGACCGAGAAGCGGGCCGGCAACGTCGGAACTGGCATTGATGTCCCAAGTCACGCAAATCCTTGAGCAAATCCGGCACGGCAATCGCTCGGCGGCGAGCGAGCTCTTGCCGCTGGTCTACGGAGAATTGCGGCGACTGGCGGCGCACCGGATGAGCCAGGAGAAGCCGGGGATGACGCTGCAGCCGACGGCCTTGGTGCATGAGGTTTACCTCCGCCTGGTGGGCGACGCGGCCGTGGAGTGGGACGGGCGTTCCCATTTTTTTGCGGCGGCGGCCGAGTCGATGCGGCGGGTATTGGTCGAGAACGCCCGCCGACGCAATAGCCTGAAGCACGGCGGCGGCGCCCGGAGACGGGAGCTGGGCGATGAAGACGCCGTTGTCTTCGACGATGACGTGGACGAGCTACTCGACCTCGATGCAGCGCTGACGAAACTGGCGGCCGTCGAGCCGGAGTTGGCCCGGCTGGTCGAGCTGCGCTACTTCGCCGGGCTAACGGTCGATGAAGCCGCAGCGGCCTTGGGCGTCTCGTCCCGCACCGTGAAGCGAAACTGGGCCTATGCCCGGGCGTGGCTCGGACGCGAGATGAGCCGCGCCGGCTCGATAGCGCCAGCCGGCCGGCCGCGAGGATAGGCGCGACGAATCAAGGCGCCCCAGCGGGACAGCGCGAATCGGCAATGGTCCAGAAGGCGGCAGCGATGAGGACGCAGTTTGAGACGGAAAAGACGATATTTTTCCACGCGCTGGAGATCGAGTCGCCGAGCGAGCGTGCGCAGTTCATCGACGCGGCATGCCAGGGCCGGCCGGAACTTCGGGCTGCCGTCTCGGCTCTGTGGCACGCGCACGAGAGCGACGACAACCCGGTCGATAAGCCGGTCGCCGGCGGCGTGGAGCGAACCGGCGACGCGGACCCGACGGAGCTTCTCTCGGCGCGAGTCGGCCCGGTGCATCACCTGCCCGGGGCGAGCGTCGGCCCGTACAAGCTCCGAGAGCTGATTGGCGAAGGGGGCTTCGGCCTGGTGTACGTCGCGGATCAGCAAGAGCCCGTGCGGCGACGAGTAGCGCTGAAGATCATCAAGCCGGGAATGGAGTCGCGAGAGGTGCTGTCGCGGTTCGAGGTCGAGCGGCAGGCCATCGCCTTGATGGATCACCCCAACATCGCCCGCATTTTCGACGCCGGGACAACAGACTCGGGCCAGCCGTATTTCGCCATGGAGCTCGTTCGCGGCATACCGCTGACGGCGTTCTGCGATAGCCACAGGCTCGACATGATCGAGCGGCTCAAGCTGTTTGTAACTCTCTGCCACGCCGTGCAGCACGCCCATCAGAAGGGGATAATTCACCGCGATTTGAAACCGTCGAATATCCTCGTGACGCTCCAGGACGGAGAGCCGTTGGCCAAGGTGATCGACTTCGGCGTGGCCAAGGCGATCGGTCAGAGTCTTACGGCCCGGACGATCTATACGCGCTTTGCGTCGATGATTGGCACTCCCGCGTACATGAGCCCGGAGCAGGCCGAGATTAGCGCGGTGGACGTCGACACGCGGAGCGACATCTACGCGCTGGGCGTGCTGTTGTATGAGCTGTTGACCGGCTCGACGCCGTTCTCGGCCGAGCGGCTGCAAAGCGCGGGGTTCGACGAACTGCGGCGGATCATTCGCGAGGAGGAGCCGCCGCGCCCGAGCACGCGATTGAGCACGCTGAGCCATGAAATGACCGACACGCTGGCCGCCAATCGCCGGCTGGCGCCCGGCCTGCTGTCGTCGTCGCTGAAGCGGGATCTGGATTGGATCGTGATGAAGGCGCTCGACAAGGATCGCAACCGCCGTTACGCCACGGCCGGGGCGCTGGCCCAGGACGTCTCGCGGTATCTGATGGATCAGCCGGTGGAGGCGCGGCCCCCGTCGGCCTGGTACCGGCTGGCGAAGTTCGCCCGCCGCAACAAGGTCGCCCTCTCGACGGCCTCGATGGTGGTCGCCGCGCTGGTGCTGGGAACGATCGTCAGTCTATGGCAGGCGCGCTTGGCGATGCGGGAGCGGGATGAGAAAGCAATCGCCCTCGGCGAAGCCCAAGCCGCCGGAATCGCTGCACAGGCGGCGCGGCAGGAACTGGAGGAGTTCACCGACCGATTGGAAGCCTGCAATGTGCTGATTGCTTCGGCGCGGGCGCACGCCGACGCTGAGCGCTGGGCCGACGCGTATCAGGCGTGTACCGAAGCGATCGAGGTCCAGCCCCGCTACTTCTTGGGGTGGCTCGAACGGGGACGGTTGAACGCGAAACTAGGTCGTTGGCGCCACGGCGCCGCGGACTTCGCGCAGGCTTTGAGCATTGGCTTGCCGGTCGACAAGACAGAACTATTGGGCGTGCCGCAGTTGTTCGTCTACGCCGGCGAACAGGAGGCGTATGAACGGCTTTGCCGCGAGCTGGCGACGCCGGACGACGACCCCAGCGCGGTGGCCATTCGGGGGCGGCTCGTCGGCGATATAAGCCAATCGGCAGCGGCGGAACTTGCGGCGCGAGTCGAAGGCCGACTGGCCGAAGCCGTGGTAGGCGATGGTTCGGTTGCAGCGGCGGACACCAAGCGAGACCCTGCAGGCACGGTTTTACCGCACACGCTCTCCGCGAGGAAGCGCAAGGGCGCGATGATGTTTTACGGCCCCAATCTCTACATCGCCGGCTGGGCGCACCTGCGGGCCGGTCAACTTGAGAAAGCCGTCCAGCGGCTTGCGCAATCCAACCGGGCGGAGAACCCGTGGTTCGGCCAGGGCATCGGGTATCCGCTTCTGGCCGTCGCTTATCACGAGCTGGGACGCAGCGACGACGCCCTGCGGGCCTTCGATCAATCGCAACAGCTTCTGGACCGGTGGTTAGCTGAATGCGAGCGCCAGTCGAAGGGCGCCCCGGCAGTACCGTGGGTCGACTGGATCGAGTTGCTCATCAACCACCGGCAGGCGAGCCTGGTCATCAAAGGGCACACGCCAGCGATCGACTCGCAGCTTCGCCAGTTAGCCGAGTTCGCCGATGGTGCCATTGACTGAACGCCGCACCGGAACTCCAGTTCTGAAATATCTCTGAAAAGATTGGCCCCGCCCGCGCACGGCTGGCGCATTGTTGCAGGAGCCTCAATATCGGGACCAACAAAGCTACCGGCTAACCCGGGGGATTATCCGTGAATCGCATCAATTACTGGGTCACACTGGGCCTGTTTGCCTGCGCGGCGCTTGCGGACGAAGGCCGCGCGGAGGACTGGCCGCAATGGCGCGGCCCGGATCGCAACGCCATTTCCCCAGAAGTAGGACTGCTCCAGCAGTGGCCGGAGGGCGGGCCGCCGCTCGTCTGGCGGGCCGACGGCCTGGGCGGCGGCTACAGCGCCCCGGCCATCTCCGCCGGACGTATCTTCGGCATGAGCTATCGCGGCGACCAAGAAGTGGTGTGGGCCCGATCGGAGTCGGGGGGCCAGGAGCTTTGGGCCAAGCCGCTGGGCCCGGCCAATCGCGAAGGCATGCCGCAGGGGAGCGAAGGGCCGGGCTGCACCCCGACGGTCGACGGTGACCGGCTCTACGTCCTCGGCGCCCGCGGCGCCCTGGCATGTTTACAGGCCGCCGACGGCGAAATCGTGTGGCAGCGCAACCTGGTCGATGACTTCGGCGGGCAGCCGCCGACCTGGCGCTACAACGAGTCGCCGCTGGTTGACGGCGACAAGCTCGTCTGCACGCCCGGCGGCACGGACGCCCTCATCGTGGCACTTGATAAGAATACCGGCGAAGTCCAGTGGAAGTGCAAAGCCCTCGACGCCGCCAGCGGCGGCCAGGCTGCCGAACCCCGGCCTGAGAGACGCGATCAAACGCCAGATCGCCGCCCGGAGGGCGGGCCGCGGCCAGACCGCCAGAGCGGCGCCCCGTCCGGAGGCCCGCCTAGTGGGCCAACTCGCGGCGACGGCGCGCCGGCGGCTATTGCGGGTACGAAAGATCCAAGTTTGTTCCTGAGCGAGCATTGGGGGATGACGGCGTTCTCTCTCAAGGTTCCCAACGGCAAGTACCTCGCCCGGCTCTACTTCGCAGAGACGTTTGACGGCATCACCGCTCCCGGTCAGCGGGTTTTCTCGTTCAACGTCGAGGGACGCCAGTTCAACGACTTCGACATTTGGGAAAAGGCAGGCGGGCCCCGGCGGGCGTATGTCGAGGAGACGCCGGTGGAAATCACCGACGAGGAGTTTCGCATCGACTTCACCGCCGAGGTCGAAAACCCGGCGATCAAGGCGATTGAGCTGATTCCCGAGTCGGCATCCAACAAGGACGGCTCGCCGCCGGCTGAAGCCATACGGATCAACGCGGGGGCGTCGGAGCGGTTTACGGATTCCAGCGGCCAGGTGTGGCAACCCGACCAGGGTTTCGAAGGCGGCTCGCTGAATCCCGGTTTCGGCGGATTCGCCGGCGGAAGTCCCGGCTTCGGGCCCGGAGGGCGGGGCGGTCGCGGCGGTCGCGGCGACTTCACCCAGTCGAACGCCGCCTACGCCTCGGCGATTGCCATCGACCATGACGGCCAGCGACAGTACGTGCAGCTTACCGCGCGGGCGCTGATCGGCGTCGCCGCCGCCGACGGCCAGTTGCTCTGGCGCTACGACCGCGCGGCGAACCGCATGGGCATCAATTGCTCCACGCCGCTCTACCACGACGGGGTGCTCTTCGCCGCTTCGGCCTACGGCAACGGCGGCGCCGCCGTCAAGCTCACCAAGGACGCCGGAGGCGCTGTAGCCGCCGAGGAGGTTTATTTCTCGAGCAACATGCAGAACCACCATGGCGGCATGATCGTCGTCGACGACTGCCTGTACGGGGCTTCCGGCGGCAACGAGGGCGGGTTCCTGGTCTGCCTCGATTTCAAGACGGGCGAGGTGCTGTGGCGCGACCGCAAGGCGCCCAAGGGCTCGTTGGCCTTCGCCGACGGGCGGCTTTACCTCCGCAGCGAAGCGGGCGAACTGGTGCTGATCGAGCCGAGCCGCCAGCGATTCATCGAGCGGGGCCGGTTCCAGCAACCCGACCGCACTGAGTCCCCGGCCTGGACGCACCCGGTCATCGCCGGCGGCAAGCTCTACGTGCGAGACCAGGACGCCCTGTTCTGCTACGACGTGAAAGCCAAGTAGCCCCCAAGAAGCCGCGGCACAACGAGCCGCCGGAGCGAAAGCTAGCGACGCTCCGCCTGACCGCTCCGGCCGCTCGTTGAGCGGCGGCTGGCGTCGCCGCGGCAGCGCTTGAGCACCCCAGCCGCGGCTCAACGAGCCGCCGGAGCGCGGTAGCACGGCCCTGCCCCCACGCCCATCCCCGCCGCTCCAAAGCCGCTAGACTTCCACTGCCGCGGTATGGGGAACGCCAGTGACCCGCCGCGGTAGGACGCTTAGGACGGTGGGGACGGTTGCTCTGCAATGTGTCCACCTCCTAAGTTAATGGGTTGGAACTACCGCTCGTTTTGGGGGCACATAGGAAAAAAGCGTCCCGACCGTCCCGTCCGTCCCGGCGTTAGGCATGTTGGCTAACTTGGGCAAACTGCGCAGGAAGGTCATTGGCAATCGCAACCCCGTAACCGTCGGCGCCGACGTCAATCCACGCCATGCACCGCCCATCGGCGGCTAGCAAGCCGCACCCCGAAGACGCCAACCTCAAACGCCCCCCTGGCTTTACCGGGAAGTGCGAACGAGGGCGTTTATATGCAAAAGAACAGTATGGGCGATGCAGGACTCGAACCTGCGACATCTACCTTGTAAGGGTAGCGCTCTAACCAACTGAGCTAATCGCCCGGACTTTCGGGGGCGCCGTTTGCGTCGGCCGGGGCACTGCGGGGTTGCGGCGCGGCCTGCGCTATCGCGCGCCGGCTCTCAGCGTAGGGCCGCAGGCCGGAGTTCTCAAGGCCCGTGGCGCGATCGCGGCGCGGCACGCCCGCCGGCGCCGTCGCTGCGGAAGCGGGGCCGGGATGGTGGTGGCTGGATGCTGGATGCTGGATGCTGGCGGCCCGCCGGTTAGGCGCCGAAGCTGAGGCTGATCGTCGCCGCGTGGCCGGCGTCGGGGGGGCCGAGGTGCAACTGGCCCAGCTCCGCGTTGGCCGCTTGTCCCTCCGGCGAGGCCCAGCGGAAGCTGGCCAGGTCGTCCGGGTTGGCATCGGTGAAGGAGAAGTAGGCCCGCGTGGCGCCGCTGGCCGCGTTTGCCGGGTTGCGGGCCAGCAGGTCGGCGGTCGAGCCGCCGGCGATGGCGTAGAAGGCGACGTACCTGCCGGCCGGGACCGCCAGTTGCCGGCTGCCGCCGGCGCCGGCCGCGTAGAGCAGCGAGCGATTGGCGGCGGCCAGGGCGGCGGCGGCGTAGCCCGCCGCGCCGGGCTTGAGCGAGCCGAGGCTGCCGTCGGGACCATCGACGTAGAAAGCGCCCAGTTCGCCGAAGTTCGCCGGCAAACCGCTGAGGGCGGCATTGAGCGTGACGTTCCCGCCGCGGTTGCCTGGCGCCCGTAGCGCGCCGGGGGAGGGCGTTGGCAGGCCGGCTCGACGAACGGCGATCGCCGCGTCGTTGAAATCGCCGTCGCCG
>QEVI01000064.1 GCA_003576855.1 Planctomycetota bacterium | reverse complement strand
GCGCCCGCGTTGAACCAGGATCAGCAGGATCATGAAAACCGCCAAGAGCGGTAGCAGCAGCCCCAGCAGCGTCTGACCGAAGGCGGCGAAGATTAGCAGCGGCACGAGTGGAGCTCCACAGGGTCTCTTTGACGGGTAGCGGATGGCGGAGATGGGTGACCGGTGATCAGTAATCGGCGATCAGTGATCGGGTAGCTAGTTCAGGGGCGGGCGCGTTAGGCGTTCTGCGGCCGCGTGACATCGTCGCCGGCCAGCAGCGTTCCGGCGGCGGCGATCGCCAGGAAATCATCCGCTTTCAGGCTGGCGCCGCCGACCAGGGCGCCGTCCACGTCGGACTGACCCAGCAGTTCGGCCGCGTTGTCCGGCTTTACGCTGCCCCCGTACAGAATTCGCACCCGGTCCGCCGTGGCGGCATTGTAACGCTCGGCGATGAGCTTGCGAAGGTCGGCGTGTACCTCTTCGGCCTGCTGCGGCGTCGCCACCTTGCCGGTGCCAATGGCCCACACGGGCTCGTAGGCGATGACGGTCGCCGCCATCAGCTCGGCCGACAGCCCGGCAAGCGAGCCGTCAAATTGCCGGCGTATCACCTGGGCGGTCTGCCCCGCCTCGCGTTCGCTGAGCAGTTCTCCGACGCACACAATGGGAATCAGCCCGGCCTGGTGAGCCGCCAGGGTCTTTTTATTGACGGCCTGGTCCGTCTCGCCGAGGATATGCCGCCGCTCGCTATGCCCCAGGATGACGTGCGTGGCGCCGCAGTCCTTCAGCATGGCGGCGGAAATCTCGCCGGTGAACGCGCCGTTGGCCTCGTGGAACATGTCCTGGGCGCCCAACAGCACCGTCCCCCCGGCGAGCACGGCGCTGACGGTCTTCAAATAACAATACGGCGGGCACACCAACAGATCGACGGCCCCGTAGCCGGGCGATTGGTCCGAGATCGAGCGGGCCAGCGCGGCGGCGGACTGGCTGTCAGTGTTCATCTTCCAATTGCCGGCAATCAAGGGTTTACGCATCGGGCTCATCTACCTCGAATCTAGGAACGCGTTGCAGCGGCAAGAAGCGGCGAAAGTGCGGTAATGTCAGTCGTCCGTTGTCCGTAGTCAGTTGTTGGTTGTTACTGCAACGGACAACGACTATGGACAACTGCTATCCCCCAGGTGCTTCCGTCATGCCACCGCATTCCCAATCCTAATAGGTTCTATTAGTCCAAACATTCAGCCGGAAATCGGTTTGCCGACTGCGGCCGCGACGCGGCGAATCTGTTGCATCAGCTCCGCGTACTGCGCCGGCAACAGCGCCTGGGGCCCGTCGGACATGGCTTCCTCGGGCTTATCGTGGACTTCGATGTGGACGCCGTCGGCGCCGGCCGCCACGCCGGCCAGCGCACAGGCCGGAATCAGCTCCGGTCGACCTGTCGCGTGGCTGGGGTCCACGATCACCGGCAAGTGCGACAGCTTGTGAATCTGCGGCACCGACGCCACGTCGAAGCAGTTCCGCGTCGCCGGGTCGAAACCCTTGATGCCCCGCTCGCACAGCACGACGTTCGTGTTGCCCTGCGACAGGACGTATTCGGCGCTCATCAGCCAGTCTTGAATCGTCGCGCTCATGCCGCGCTTCAGCAACACAGGCTTGTTCGTCCGGCCTACTTCCGTCAGCAGCACGAAATTCTGCATGTTGCGGGCGCCGAGCTGGAGCATGTCGGCGTACTGGCACACCAGCTCGACATGCCGCGGATCGACCACTTCGGTGACGACCGGCATGCCGTGCTGTTGACCGACGTCGCGGAGGATTTTAAGTCCCTCCTCGCCCAGCCCCTGAAAGGAGTAAGGGCTTGTTCGCGGCTTAAAGGCGCCGCCCCGAAAGATGTTCGCGCCCGCCCGCCGCACGGCCGCGGCGATCGACTCCATGCGCTGGGCGTTTTCGACGGCGCAAGGCCCGGCGATCATGCCCAAGTGGCCGCCGCCGATCTTCACCGGGCCGACTTCCACGACCGTCGGCTTGGGATGCGCCGTGCGGCTGGCCAGCTTGTACGGCGCCATCACCGGCACGACTTCCGCGACGCCCGGAATCGCCGCCAGCGGCGCCGACTGCAACTTGGTCTCATCCCCGATGACGCCAATCACCGTCCGGTACGTACCGCGGCTGACGGAAGCCTGCAGGCCGAGCTGTTCGACTTTTTCGACGACGTGTCCGACCTGGTCGTCGGTAACGGTCTCGTTGAGGATGATAATCATGCGCCGATCGTGGCCGCTGGGCCTGCGGGCCGGGCTCAACCCTAGGTGCGGTGGCCGCCACCGACGGCCGCTGTGTTGGAAATAGCCCTCCAGCCTACCCGCTGGGGCGGCCAAGCTCCAGCCGGCGCCTGCGGAAAGTGGCAACGCCGCCGGGCCGAACGCTATCCCGGCGTCCTGGCCCGCGACCTCAGCTCCGATCGCAGCAGGCGGATTTCCGCCGACAGCCGGTCAAGCATTTGCTCATTAAGCTCGCTGGTCGGTTGACCATCGCGCTGCCGACCAACCAGCAGGGTGGCCAGGGTGGCGGTGACGTACCCGAAGATCGCGAAGGCGTACAAGGCGAGCACGAAACAGAGCAGCCGTCCCTCGCCCGTTTTGGGCCAGTAGTCGGATCCTGAAGTCGTCATCAGCATGCCCGTGAACCACAGGGCGTCCCCGAAGGAGTTCAGGCCGCCGGCGCTTGACTCGACGCCAGGGGCGCGCCCGCCGGCGACGCCTTCCGCGGCGGGCAGGGCGAACGAGCCACTCGCCCCCCGCTCGAAATAGTACATTCCCGCGGCGCCGAGGACCGTCACCAAAACCGTCAGCGCGAGCACGTAACCGAAGCCGAACCGCCCCATCGTCCGCTGCAGCGACCGAAGCCCGCGGTTGAACGCCGTAAAGACGCGGGCCAAGGTCAGGCCGCGGACCGCGCGCCCGGCTCGCAGCACGCGGAGAACCCGCGTCAGCCGGAAGACGCGCAACGCCGGCAGGACCAGCGCCAACGCCGTCAGCCAGCTCTTACGCAGGAACACCAGTTTTCGCGGCGCAATCACCATCCGCAGGGCGAATTCGACGAGAAAGACGACCCAAACCGCGGTGGTTAGGCGGTTGACCAGGTCGTCGGCGCCCCAGATAAGCTCATAGGCCAGCAGGCCTGACCAGACGAGGCTCAGCACGAACATCGGCGTTTCGAGCCAATCTTCAAGTTGGCGCAGGGCCCGCCGTTGTTCGCCGTTGCCCGCTGTACTGGCTTGAGACGCCATAACGACGGCCTCCCGCTTTACGGTGCTGATCGGTGCAAACGCGCCTGACGGAGCAAGTGGCATTCCTGGCAACCTGCGGTAAACGCGGGCGCCGGCTTTCGCCGAATCGTAGGTACAGGCATTTCACTGGCGCCGTGCAAACCGGCGCCCGGCGGCACGGCACGGTTTTTGATGTATTTACGGTAAAATAAAGGCGGGTGATCCTTGCGGCGGCCACTTCCCGCCGCCGACGCGTTCACAAGGAGCGGCTGCACCATGAAACGCAAACTGGCTCGTTCCCTAGCGGCGGCGTTTGTTTTGGCTAGCACCGGCGCCGTCGCCGCGCAGGACGTCCCGCCGGGGCAGACGCCCGCTTCAGTTCCCGCGACGCCCGATCGGCAAGCCAATCCCGCTACGACGGCAACCCCGCCGTCCGCCCCCTATCCGGGCAGCACCGCGGCGGACGACAGCGCCAACGACGACGCTCAGCGAAAACGCATCTGGAATAGCCCGGAGATGGTCGAGGCCCGTCAATATGTCTTGGAATACAGCCGGCGTTCCGTTCAATTCGGCCCCAGCCAAGCACGGCGGTACCTGGCACGCCTGGAGACCCTGTCGCCCAGTGAAATGCGGGACTGGCTCCGGCGTTTCCAGGCGCGACGCGCCCAGCTCGCTCGCAGCAGCGCCGTGGCCCGCCTGGCCCGCCAGCAGAGCGTCTCGCAAGCGCTGGACCGCATCGAGGGCTCGCGTCAAGCCTTGGCGAACATCAGCGAAGGCCAGACCGAGGCCGCGGCGAGAACGCGCGACCGTGTCCATGCACAGCAGGAAGTCGCCGACATGTCGGTGGCGGCAAAGCGGGTCGGCCGCCGCAATAGCATCCAGTGGATGCTCCTGCAAGGATTCAACCCGTTCGATCCTACGCTCGACCCCGCGGGCGGCGACTACTACATGCGGCAAGCGGGAGCGGCCGTGACCTTGCCCGGCGATTTGATTGACGAAAACGGCAACCACATCCGCGGCACGGACGCCGATATCGCCGCCGCGACGCCCGAGGGAGCGGCCGGGTATCGGGGCGGCGACGTGCCTGGCGTTTCCGGCCCGGATCCGGGCGGCGCTGAGACTGGCGGCGCCGCCGGCGGCGGTTCGCCGTAGGAAGCGCGCCGCGTGCTCGAACGACGACTCCGCTCCGCTTTCGCGGCACGAGGGATCAACGCCGGCTGCTACTCGACGACTTCCGCTTCGGCATACGAGCCGAGAACCACCAGCCGCAGCGATTTTTTTTGGAGGGCCGCGATGGCCCGGACCGCAGTCTCGTCGGAGGCGTGGCCCTGGAACTCCACAAAGAACAGGTAACGGCCCCGAGCCTGGGGAATCGGAAACGACTCGATCCACGTTAGATTGAGCTGATGGCGCTTGAATATCGCCATCGCGTCGGCCAGGGCGCCCGGCTTGTGGGGGGCTTCGAACGCTAGGGCCGTCTTGTCGCGTCCGGTCCGTTCCGCCGCTTTAGAGCTGATGACGGCAAACCGCGTGATGTTGTCGGGGTTATCCTCGATGTTCCGGGCCAGGATGGTCAAGCCGTGGTTAACGGCGGCCTGTTCCGCTGCAATCGCCGCGGTATCGCGATGGGCCGCAGCCAGGGCGGCGGCCTCCGTCGTGCTGCTGGCCGGCTCCAGCGTAACCTGCGGCAGGTGGACGCTGAGCCAATTCCGGCACTGGGAGAGGGCCTGCGGTTTGCTAAACACGCGGCGAATATCGTTCCGGGACCCGCTCCCCAGCAGGCAATGGTGAATTCGCAGCGGAATCTCACCGCAGATCTGGGGTACGGCCCCGACTTTACCCGCGCGCCCGGAGTCGCCGCCCGCACCGCTCAGGGCGTGGGCATGATGCCGGGCGAGGCACTCCAGGGAATCGGCCACGCGACCGTCGGTGGAGTTCTCGATCGGCACGACCCCGTAGCTCGCTTGGCCGCGCTCGACTTCTTCAAACACCGCAGCGATTGTGGCCACCGGCGCCAATTCCGCACTCTGACCGAACCGGGCGATGGCCGCCAGGTGGCTGTACGTGTACTCCGGCCCCAGGTAGGCGACTGTCAGCGGCCCGGCCAGGGCACGGATCCCGCTGGCTAATTCGCGAAAGATCGCCTGCAAGGCGCGGTCGGTAAGAGGGCCCTGGTTGGCTTCGACGAGCGGCGCCGGCGCAGCGTTTTCGCTGCACCGGTCGGCGGCGGCCAAGCCTCCGGCGAGAGCCGCCGCGGCACGGCGATTGAGCAGCGCTACGAGCTGGCGATCCAACGCATCGACGTCTAACGCGACTGGCGGGGTCTCGCCCACGACGTGGTTCCCGTTGTTCATGTTGGCCGCTGTGCGGAAGCCGTGTGCCAATTTGGCACGCATTGAGGAATTTTCGCCGGCCGCCTCGACTGGCGCGGCTGCCATACTGGCAGTCTCTGTCCCTGGCGGATCTGAGTGACAGGCCGCCTTATCTCGTGTAACTCTTTTCCCATTAACATATTATGGGATATCCGACGGCTCGCGCAGCGGCGGCACGTCCTTTGCTCCACTGGCTTGCAATCGGTCTGGCAGGCTCTACTTGCCTGCCGCGCCGGCATGCTGCGCTGCTTCACAAAATCAAACACTACTACGACAATCGCGCTCCGCCTAGGAGACATTCGAGGGAGACAACAGACATGGCTAGCGGTGAAAAGATCATTGGAATCGACCTCGGAACCACCAATTCCGTGGTCGCGGTCATGGAGGGCAAGGAGGCCAAGGTCATCCCGAACCCCGAGGGCAATCGTCTTACGCCGAGCGTCGTGGCGTTCACCGACAAGGGCGAAGTGCTCGTCGGCGAGCCGGCCCGCCGGCAGGCCGTGACTAATCCCACCAAGACCGTTTACTCGATCAAGCGGTTCATGGGCCGCCGCCACAGCGAGGTGGCCACCGAAGAGAAGATGGTGCCCTACAAGGTCGTCGGCGCCGCCGAGGATTACGTCAAGGTCGAAGTCGGCAATCAAACGTTAACGCCGCCTGAAATCTCGGCCAAGGTCCTGCGCAAGCTCAAGGAATCCGCCGAAGCCTATCTCGGCCATAAGGTCAACAAGGCGGTCATCACCGTTCCGGCCTACTTCAACGACGCCCAGCGGCAAGCCACGAAGGACGCCGGCCAGATCGCCGGCCTGGAGGTCGCCCGGATCATCAACGAACCGACCGCGGCGTCGCTGGCGTACGGCCTGGACAAGAAAGAGCACGAGCAAATCTGCGTGTTCGACCTCGGCGGCGGCACGTTCGACGTGTCGATTCTGGAAGTGGCCGACGGCGTCTTCCGCGTCATCTCGACCAACGGCGACACGCACCTCGGCGGCGACGACTTCGACGAGGAGCTCATCAACTACGTCGCGAGCGAATTCCAAAAGGAACAAGGCATCGACCTGCGCAAAGATCGCATGGCCTTGCAGCGACTGCAAGAAGCCTGCGAGAAGGCCAAGAAGGAGCTCAGCTCCGCCCAATCGACCGACCTCAACTTGCCGTTCATCACGGCCGACGCTAGCGGGCCGAAGCACCTGCAGATGAACATCACCCGCGCCCAGTTCGAAAAACTGGTCGACCACCTCGTCGAGCGATGCCGCGGGCCGGTCATGCAAGCGATGAAGGACGCCAAGCTCAAGCCCAGCGACATCGACGAAGTCGTGCTCGTGGGCGGTTCGACCCGCATTCCGAAGGTGCAGGAGCTGGTTAAAGGCATCTTCGGCAAGGAGCCCCACAAGGGCGTCAATCCGGACGAAGTGGTGGCCGTCGGCGCCGCGATCCAGGGCGGCGTGCTCTCCGGCGAGGTGCAGGACATCCTGCTGCTGGACGTGACGCCGCTGAGCCTGGGCATCGAGACCCTCGGCGGCGTGATGACCAAGCTCGTCGAGAAGAACACGACGATCCCCACCGAGCGGAAGCAGGTCTTCAGCACCGCTGAGGACAACCAAACTGCGGTCACCGTCCGGGTGTTCCAGGGCGAACGAGAAATTGCGGCCGACAACCGGCTGCTGGGTCAGTTCAATCTAGAGGGCATCCCGCCTGCGCCGCGGGGCGTGCCGCAGATCGAGGTGAAGTTCGACATCGACGCCAACGGCATTCTCAACGTGTCGGCCAAGGACCTGGGCACCGGCAAAGAGCAGACGGTTCGCATCGAGCAGTCGAGCGGCCTCTCCGAGGATGAAATCAAGCGGATGCAGTCCGACGCGGCCGCGCACGCCGAGGAGGACAAGCGCAAGCGGGAACTGATCGAGGCCCGCAACAGCGCCGAATCGATGGTCTACCAGATCGAAAAGACCATCAAGCAAAGCGGCGATAAGCTCAAGGAGAGCGACAAGCAGGCGCTCGAAGCGGCGATGAATCGCGTCCGCGAAGCGGCCAAGGGGAACAACGTCGAGGCGATCAAGAGCGCGGTGAACGACTTGCAGTCCGCCTCGCACGCGATGAGCGAGGCCCTGTACAAGGCGGCCGCGGCCAGCGGCGCGGGCGCCGCCGCCGGCGGCGACGGCGCCGGCGGTCCGGCCGGCAAACCGGAAGACGACGCCATCGACGCCGAGTTCGAAGTGAAAAGCTGAAACGAGGGGCGATCACCTGTCAGCGACGTGCCGTCAGCCAGATCGTTCTGGCTGACGGCGTTTTCATAGGCGTCTGCTCGCTTAACGCCGAGAGCTAACATGGCATTCCGATTTGACAAACTCACTCTGAAGGCCCAAGAGGCCCTGCAGCGGGCCCAGCAGCGCGCCGGCGACGCGGGCAATCCGCAGATGGAGCCGATGCACCTGCTGGCCGCTCTGCTGGAGGAGCAGGAAGGCGTCGTGCGGCCACTGCTCGACGCCATTGGCGTCAACCAGCAGCAGCTCCGCCGCATGGTCGACGCCGAGCTGTCGCACTTGCCGAAGGCCAGCGGCGGCGCGCCGCCGGGGCTCAGCCGGGACCTCAACAGCGTGCTCGAAGCGGCTCAGCAGGCCGCGGGCGAAATGAAAGACGAGTTCGTCTCCACCGAGCACCTGCTGCTGTCGCTAGTCCGCACGAAATCCAAAGCGCAGGATACGCTCAAACTGAACGCCGTCGGTGAAACGCAGTTGCTCCAAGCGCTACAGAAGGTCCGCGGCTCGACCCGCGTTACCGATCAGACGCCGGAGGACAAGTTCCAGGCCCTGCAGAAGTACGGCATCGACCTGGTCTCGCGGGCCGAGCAGGGCAAGCTCGATCCGGTGATCGGACGAGATCAAGAGATCCGCCGCGTCATCCAGGTGCTTTCCCGGCGAACGAAGAACAACCCGGTGCTGATCGGCGAACCGGGCGTCGGCAAAACGGCGATCGCCGAGGGCCTGGCGCTGCGCATCGTGCATGGCGACGTGCCGCAAAGCCTCAAGAACCAGCGCGTCATTGCGCTGGACATGGGGGCCCTGGTCGCCGGGACGAAGTTCCGCGGCGAATTCGAGGAGCGGCTCAAGGCCGTGCTCCGCGAAGTGCAAGACGCTCAAGGCCGCATCATCATGTTCATCGACGAGTTGCACACCGTCGTCGGCGCCGGCCGGGCCGAAGGGGGGGCCGACGCGGCCAACCTGCTCAAGCCGGCGCTGGCCCGCGGCGAGCTGCGGTGCATCGGCGCCACGACGCTCGACGAGTACCGCAAGTACATCGAGAAGGACGCGGCGCTGGAGCGGCGGTTTCAGCCGGTGTACGTCGGCGAGCCGACGGTCGAGGACACGATCGCCATTCTCCGCGGATTGAAGCCGCGCTATGAGGCCCACCACAAGGGCGTGAAGATCAAGGACTCGGCGCTGGTCGCGGCGGCGGAGTTGTCGCACCGCTACATCGCCGACCGCTTCCTGCCCGACAAGGCCATCGACCTGATGGACGAGGCCACCAGCCGCCTGGCGATGGAGCTGGAGAGCGTGCCCGAGGAGATCGACCGCGTCCAGCGGCGGCTGACGCAGCTCGAACTAGCCGCGCGCCAGCTCGCCGACGAGACCGAAGAGCACGCCCAGCAGCGACTGGACGACATCAACGAGGAAATGGCCAAGCTCCGCCGCGAACTGGCCGACCTCCGCGAGCAGTGGGAGAGCGAGAAGCTCGGCGTCGGCGACGTCGCCCAGGTGCGGCAAGAACTGCAAAACGTCGGCCATGAGTACGATCAGCTTTTGGCGTCCGTCAAGGAAAAGCAGTCCATGGGGCAGATGGTCGGCGAGGAGCTGTACCAGAAGCTGTATGAGCTCGACGTAAAACGGCGCGGGCTGGAGAAACAGCTCGACGAAATGGAACAGCGCGTGGCCGCGCAGGGCGAAGCCGCGGCCGCCGGCGCCGCCAAGAAGCGCTTACTGCGGCAAGAGGTCGGTCCGGATGAGATCGCCCAGGTCGTCAGCGCTTGGACCGGCATTCCGGTAAGCCGCATGATGGAAGCCGAGCGGGCGAAGCTGCTGGTGCTGGAGGAGCGGCTGCATCAGCGGGTCGTCGGCCAGGACGAAGCGGTCGAGGCCGTGGCGAACGCCGTGCGCCGCAGCCGCAGCGGCCTGCAGGACCCGAACCGGCCGATCGGCTCGTTTCTGTTCTGCGGTCCGACGGGGGTCGGCAAGACGGAGCTGTGCAAGGCGCTGGCCGCGACGCTGTTCGACGACGAGAACGCCATGGTTCGCATCGACATGAGCGAATTCATGGAGAAGCACACCGTGAGCCGGCTGATCGGCGCCCCGCCGGGCTACGTCGGCTACGAGGAGGGCGGCAAGCTCACCGAAGCGGTCCGCCGCCGGCCCTACTCGGTGGTGCTCTTGGATGAGATCGAGAAGGCCCACCGCGACGTGTTCAACATCCTGCTGCAGGTGCTCGACGACGGACGACTGACCGACAACCACGGCCATACGGTCGATTTCACCAACACGATCGTGGTGATGACCAGCAACATCGGCAGCCAGATGATCCAGGAAATCGCCAAGGAAGGGGGTTCCCAGGAGGAGATGCGCGAGGCGCTCGAGGATTCGCTCAAGACGCGGTTTCTGCCGGAGTTTCTCAACCGCATCGACGAAGTGATCGTGTTCCATCCGCTCACGCGGGAACACGTCTCGCGAATCGTAGAATTGCAACTTGCGCGCTTGGAACAGATCCTGTCGAAGCGGGCGCTAGGGCTCCGCGTTACCCCGGCGGCCAAGAACCAGATCGCGGCCTTGGGCTACGATCCGGCCTTTGGCGCACGGCCCGTCAAGCGGGTGATTCAGCAGTCGATCCAGAACCCGCTGGCCAGCGAACTGTTGCGGGGCGACTATCCGGAGGGAACGACGATCGAAGTGGACTTCGACGGCGAGGAGTTCACCTTCGCGCGCCGTAACAATCGAGCGGACGACGACGTCATCGACGCTGAGTTCGAAGTGCAGCGCTAAATAGCCCGGCCATCCTGGCCGGCGCGCACGGCCACGCTTTTCCGCCGAGGCAGGATCGTTCGGCTATCTTGGGGCGGGGCTCAGCGGTCGGCCTCGACGAGTTGCCAGCGGTCGATGAGTTCTTCGGCGCCGGGCGTCAGCTCGCGGAGCTTGCGGGCGATCTCGGTCTTCTCCGACTGGGTCGCTTTGGGCAGCTTGGATTTGAGCTTGCTCAACTTCTCCTGGCGCGAACGGCGGCGACGCAGCTCGCGTCGTCTTTCACTGGCACTCACGAATCGAGGCTCCTGACTTAATGAATGGGCCGTAGCATGGGCCAAAGCGCCCGGCAGGCGAAGCCCTGTTTCTAGCAGCCGGGTCGGAGCGAGTCAATTGTGGCGTCGGCCTGCGCGGCCGTCGGCGTCCGGTTCTATTGCTCCGCGCGAGGATTAGTCTTCGACGGAGTTCTCGTCATGGCCGGAAAGGCCCAAGGCCTGTCGCAGGTCGGTCATTTCAAGCCCGTGTCGCCGCAGCAGGCGGCCAGCCCGCTCGGAGGCGTCAGTCTGGGCCGGAAGGCGGAGCTTGGCGAGGATTTCCGCCACAGGCCGATCCGCGGCCGCGGCCACTTCGGCCAGCGACATCGAACCGCGTATTGACGGCCCCCCAGCGGCCGGCGCCGAAGCGGGCGCTTGCTCCGGTGAACGTGCGGCGGCGGCGGCCGCCGCCGGCGCCACGGCGGCTTTCGACGCCGGAGGGCTGTTTGCCGCAGCAAATTCACCCCGCGTGATCGAGACCGTCGGGCTGACAAAGGGCGCTACGGACATGCCAATCACCGCCGCCAGCGCGATGGCGCCGACAAGCAGCCGCCGCGGCGAAGCCGTGCTCGGCGCGCCCTTGGCCACGCATACGATCCATTTCCAGTGAAGAACCACATGGACCGCCAGCACGGCCAGCAGGGCGTAGCCGATCCAGTAGTGCAAGTCGCCCCACTCGTGCCGCGTCATCCCCCACAATAGCGCCACCGGGCGGCCGGCTGCGCCCTGCCCCGATCCCATGGCGTGCTGGCCGCCGCTGCCGTGCGGCAGCTTGTGGGCCATCAGCAAGCCGGTCGAGGCCAGCAGCATCATGGCCGTGAAGGCAAAACAGTCGATCAAGAAGTTCAGGTTCGTGCGCTTCATGGCAATTGAGGCGCCGACCGGGCGTTGTGTGCGTTGGAGCACGGCGGCGGCGGATGTCGTCAGCCCCCGATGTGCGATAACGCACGGCCGCGATAGAGGCGCCGGCATCCACCGTTGGATGCGCGGGGTTGCGGCTGAAGTCGCCCAGCGGGCGTCTACTTGTCAAACACCGCGGCGGCCGAGAAGTTTCCCCGCCCGCTGCGGCCTTCGGCGGAAATGACGGAGCACGCCGCTACGCGATCCCATGAGCTGCAGGAGCGCGCCGGCGGCGTTAGCGTCGGCCGGTAGCGCTGTCGACGCTGGTGGCGCCGGCCAGTCGCTCGCTCCTCTCGCCCGGTCGGCCGCCCAGCATGCGCTGCTCGTAGATCGCCAGGGCGTGCAAGGCGTGTCCCATGGCCCCGCGATGCCATGGGGTCCCCTCCTTGCCTTCCAGAAGCGTCGCCACGTAGTCCACGGCCCGCTCGAAACGCGGATCGGCCAGTTGCTCCTTCGGCAACGAATACGCCAGGTATTCCAACACATGGCCGCTGGCGGTGAGCCGCCGCGTGACGTCGCCGCGGTTTTCACGATAGTCGAGGAAAGCGGTGCTGAATCCGCCGTCGGCATTTTGCATTTCCCAGGCCCGCCGCTGGTACGCCAGCGTCTTCTGGTGCGCCTGCTGAAATGGGCCGTCGATCGGCTTTCCTTCGCGCTGCCGCCGCTCCACGGCATAGTGGATCGCAAGCAGCCGGTGGAGCCCGCCGCAGGTCGATTCCAGGCGGCTGATCGGCGCCCGCAACTCCTCCTCCAGCATTCGCCGCACCGACCACTGCTCGCCGCGGGCGTTCTTCCAGACGGCGTCGGTCCCCTCGTAGCTGGCGATGCCGATGAGCTTGAAAGTCAGCTCGATGTTGGGGCGGCAGGTTCGCTTTTCGTACTCCACCAGGTCGGCCACGGTCAGCTCGTGATGGCCGACGCGAAACAGGTAGTGTTCCTTGACGTGCGATTGGGCCAGCATCGCCAAGAACTGGCCGTCGTGTCCCTGGATTCCCGGCGCCACCGGCAGGGCGAAGCCTTCCTCGCTGGGGACGGCGAGCCGCTGTCCCGCCGAAGGGTAATTGGCGCAGAGCCAGCCGATGGCCGTGACCCGCTGGCCGTCGGGCCGGTCCACGGAAACGGTCGCGTCGACGCCGTAGGCGATCGACCAATGGAGCACCGACCAGGGGGCGTCGTCGCGGGTGTTGAGCGGCCGGAGGTAGTAGCTGTCGAGCACGCGGCGAACCTTCGCCGCCAGCGGCGATTGGCCCGCCGACTGAAGGGTCGCCGCTTGCGCCTTGGCGCCCCCGACCACCGCGGCGACCAATGCCAACAAACCCCCGCCCACCCCAACGACCCGACGCCTCATCAAGGCTGCATCCCTCACCACGGCCGACTCCCGCTGCCACTGCCACGCTGCTGCTACCAAGTTTATCTGCCGGCCAACGGGCCCGACAGAACGAGGACTGCCCTGCGGTTTACCGGCTGTGCCCGGTCGCACAGCGGGCGCGCCGAAGCGATGCGCCGTCGGCATGGATTGCGTGCGGCTGGCAGCGCCGTTATTCTCGAATCGAAGCGCGGCTAACCCTGGGCAACAGCAGAGCGA
Source organism: Planctomycetota bacterium (assembly GCA_003576855.1). Classification (GTDB taxonomy): domain Bacteria; phylum Planctomycetota; class Planctomycetia; order Pirellulales; family Lacipirellulaceae; genus Lacipirellula. The sequence continues at coordinate 5,552 of QEVI01000064.1, read as the reverse complement.
GGCATGAGCGACGGTTCGATCGCCGTAGTACTGGCCGGCGATGGCGACGCTGGCAGTGAGCAAACGCTGGCGCGGCTGGCGAGCCTGCCGGAAGTGAGCGGCGTAGCCGTCGCGGGCCCGGCCTCGTGGCAGCCTGGCGGCGGCGTCCACCGGCTGAAGGCCGAGGACCTTCGCGAATTGCCTAATGTCGTCGAAGCGCTCCGTTGGTTCGCCTCGACGCCGGCCAGGCGGCTCGTGTGGGCCCTTTCGCCGCGGTGCGAGCTGCACGCCCACGGCCTTCGTCGGCTGGCGAGCGTCGCCCGCGACACGAGCGCCGCCCTGCTCTACAGCGATTACTTCGATCGCCCGGCGGACGGCGGCGTAGCGCTCCATCCGCTCATCGACTACCAGCCGGGCAGCCTGCGGGACGACTTCGATTTCGGGCAGGTCGTCCTCATCAGCCGCGAACACGCCGACGGCCTGGCCGAGACGCTCCAGCGCGACCAGCTTGCCGGCCGGTTCGGCGGCTGGTACGACCTCCGGCTGCGTCTGAGCGAGCGCGGGGCGATCGTCCGCCTGCCGGAGCCGACCTACGTCGTGCCGCCGGCCGCGGAGCGGAGCGCGGGCGAGGCGCATTTCAACTACGTCGATCCCCGCAACCGCGACTATCAAATCGAAATGGAGCGGATCGCCACGGCCCATCTGAAGCGGATCGGCGCCTTCCTGCCACGTCCGACTGCCCAGCCCGTGCCGGCAGGCGAGACGTTTCCGGTCGAGGCGAGCGTCATCATTCCGGTGCGGAACCGCGTGCGGACGATCGCCGATTCGACTCGCAGCGCGCTAGCGCAGCAGGCCGACTTTCCTTTCAACGTGATCGTGGTAGACAACCATTCGACCGACGGCACGACGGCCATTCTGGCCGAGCTGGCGGCCCGAGACCGGCGGTTGGTGCACATCGTTCCTTCACGGACGGACCTCGGCATTGGCGGCTGCTGGAACGAAGCAATTTACGACGCCCGCTGCGGCCGCTACGCCGTGCAGCTCGATAGCGACGACCTGTACGCCGACTCGGCCGTGCTGGCGCGGATCGTTGCCGAATTTCGCGGCGGCGCCTACGCGGCGGTGATCGGTTCGTACACGATCGTCGATTTCGACCTCCACCCGATTCCGCCGGGGCTGATCGACCATCGCGAATGGACCGACGACAACGGCCACAACAACGCCCTGCGGATCGCCGGGCTGGGGGCGCCGCGGGCCTTCCACGTCCCCACATTGCGCTCGATCGGGTTTCCCAACGTCAGCTTCGGCGAGGACTACGCGGTCGCGCTGCAGATCACGCGGCGATACCCCATCGGCCGCATCTACGACTCGCTCTACTGGTGCCGCCGCTGGGAGGACAACACCGACCACGCGCTGTCGCTGGAAACGAAGAACCGTTACGCCGCGTACAAGGATCGGCTGCGGTCGATCGAAATTGCCGCGCGGCGGCAGGCCAACGAAGCGACATGAGCTGGCAGGCGGTGGTGCTCGACCTGGCGGCGGACGAGCCGCTCGACCAGCGCATCGAGCGGCTGTTGGCCCAGCAGCGGGCGGCGTGGCCGATGTTTCGCGACGGCGAACGGGCGCTCGCCCAGGTCCGCACCCGCAGGCTCTCCGACGGCGCCGCGACGATCCTCGTGCAGGCCAACCCTGGGCGGCGGAGATCGACTCACGCCAAGGTCGACCCGCGGTCGATCGCCGAGCGTCCCTGTTTCCTCTGCCCGCAGAACATGCCGGTCGAGGAGCGAGGCATTGCCTTCGACGAGTTGGTCGTGCTGCCCAATCCTTTTCCGATTCTCCCGTTCCACTTGACTGCGGCCGATCGACAGCACCGGCCGCAGCAACTGCGGGGCCGCGTGGGACGCCTGCTGGCCCTGGCGGCGGCCGCGGGGCCGGAGCTGGCGGTGTTTTATAACGGGCCGCGGTGCGGGGCGTCGGCGCCCGATCACTTCCACTTCCAAATCTGCTCGGCGGCGGGCATTCCGCTGCTTCGGGAGCTTGCCGCGCTCGGCGAGCAGCCGCGGGGCGTCGTCTACGATACCTTCGGGCGATCGGTGGTCCGGTTCGCAAGCGCAGATCACACGCTTGTTCAGGCGGGCGTTGAGCAATTGCTCGAGCGCCTTGCAGCCGACGAAGCCGCCGCGCGGCCAGGCGAGGCGCCCGACGAGCCGATGGTGAACGTCATCGCCCATCGGGCCGACGGGCGGCTGACAGCGCTGGTGTTTCCGCGCAAGGCCCATCGACCGGCGCGCTATTTCGCCGCGGGAGCAGAGCGACTGGCGGTCAGCCCCGCGGCGCTGGAGATGGCCGGCATCCTGGTCGTCGCCGAGGAGGAAGACCTGGATCGCATCGATCTGGCCGCCGCACGGTCCATTTACGAAGACGTGAGCCTGGAGCCGAGCCGCCTGGAGCGGCTGCTGGCGCCGATCGGTGATCGGTGATCGGCGCCTCCAACCTCCAGCCTCCAGCCTCCAGCCTCCAGCCTCCAGCCTCCAGCCTCTAGCATCTAGCATCTAGCATCTAGCATCTAGCATCTAGCATCTAGCATCTAGCATCTAGCGAAGCTTGAGCGTCGCCTGCAGCTCCATGTTGGCGGCCCGATTGGCCGGCGGCCATGCTGCGGCGGTCATGATGGCCAGCCCGCCCACTAGCGCCCCGACCAGCAGCCAAGGGTGGAATACGAAGTCCACCGAATGCCCGATCGTGGACAGCGTCGCCTGGTTGATCAAATAGCCGACGCCCACTCCGGCCACCACGCCCGGCGCCAAGGCCAGCAGCCCGATCATCAGCGCCTGCGCCATCACCATGCTGCGGACCTGGGCCTGGGTCATGGCGATCACGCGTAGCAGTCCGATTTCGTAGGTCTGTTCCAGTACGCTCATCGTCAGCGTGTTGGCCACGCCGAAGGTGGCGACCAGCAGCCCCAGCACGACCATGGCCCACAAGCCCGCGTCGACGCCGGCCATCATCGCGTCAATCTCGCGTTGGATCTCCGAGAACGACTGCAGCAGCACGCCGTACGGCTCGCTGATCTGAAGCAGCCGCTGCCGGACCTGCTCGCGTTGCCCCTCGTCGGCCTTGATGGCATAGACGTCGACGCCGCCGACATCCAGCACGCGACGTGCGACCTCGCGGTCGATATACATCGTCAGGCCGCTGGCCAGGTCGGCGTTGGCGACGGCCGCCACGCGAAATCGCTGCTGGCCGCTCTCGGTCTTCAAATACACGTCGTCGCCCGGCTTCAGCCCGGCCCGCTCGGCGAAGACCGAACCCAACACGACTTCGCCGTGCTCCAGCAGCTTGCGAACCTCGGCCGGGTCGCCCTCGACCAGGTCGAAGGCCTGCAGCTTCGGATCGTCGAAGCCGCGGATGATGAGGATCACCTGCTTGCCGTTGGCCTCGGCGCGGACGAAGCGAATCGCGTCGGTGCTCTTGACGCCCTCGACCTCGGCCAGCTCGGCGCCGAGCTCGTCAGGCAGATCGGCCGCCAGGCCGCTGGCCATGTCGGGCGCCGACGCACGGAGAAAGTAATCGGCCACGATCGTCGTGCGGTACCAGTTGCGCACATCCTCGACGTTGTCGAGCACCGTGTTGGCCAAGCCGATCGCCGCCGCCGCGGCGATGAACACCACGCCCACGGTGAGCGTCGTCCGCGAGCGATGCGCCAGCAGGTTGCGACTGGCCAGCCGCGCTTCGACGCTGATGCTCGCCGGCAGCAGCCGCGCCACGGCCCGGGACAACGGCGCCAATCCCAGCGGCAACAGCAGGACCAGCCCGGCGAGCATCAGCACGCCGGGAGTGACGGCGAAATTCGGCGGCAGCCGGCCGGTGATGGACAGGGCCATGATCGAACCGCAGACGGCGACCAGGGCGACGCCCAGCCACGTGAGCCAACCGGAAAAGCCTTCCATTTCGTCCGGCAGCACGTCGCGCATCGCATCCAGCGGCGGCAGGTGGGTCGCTTTGCGGGCCGGCAGCGCCGCACCCAGCAGCGAAATCCCCAAGCCGATGGCCGCGGCCCACGCAAACGGTCCCGGCGACAAATCAATCGGCGGCAAGGCGGTGTTGTAGAGCCGGCCCATCGCCTCCGACAGATGCGTGGCGGCAAAGACGCCGGCCAGCGACCCCAACAGCGTACCGGCGAGCCCCAGCATGACGGCCTGCCCGTACACCAGCCGGGCAATCTGGCCCCGCGTCGCCCCGATGGCCCGCATAATGCCGAACTGCCGCCGCCGCTGCGTGACGCTAATCAGAAACGTATTGGTAATGACGAACACCGCCACCAGCACGGAAAACGCGCGGGCCATCTGCAACGCCTTGTCGGTGGCCAGCGCCGTTTCCTCAGCAACGGCGCTGCGGCCGGCCGGGCGGCGCACGACAGCCGCGCCCGTCAATCGCCCGGCGATGGCGGCCTCGACGGCCTCTTCGTCCGCTTCGGGCGCAAGCACGATCTGAATCGCGTCCAGCCGTCCCGGCGCCCGCGACCATCGTTGGGCGTTGGCCAGCGTCGTCACCAAGGTGGCGCCCTGACTGACCACGGCCGTGCCGCGCGACTTGTAAAGGCCGGTGATCCGGGCGCGGACGCGGCCGCTGCGGGTCAGCAGCGCCACCGCGTCGCCCACGGACACCCCCAAGTTCTGAGCGAACTCGGCGCTGAGCAACAGGCCGTTGCGCTCTGCGAGCGGCGCGCCGCTTTGGACCTGGAAGTCGTGGACCCACTTGTCGAGCCGCGGCTCCACTCCCAGCAGCGAGACCTGCGTGCGCCGCTGGCCGGCGTACATGATCGTCGGTCGCCGGATCATCGGCGAGGCGACGGCCACGCCCGGTATGCCGCGCACCGCGTCCAGCAGCTTCGCGTCGATCATCTCGCCGACCGGCGCCGCGACCTCCAGGTCGGCTCTCCCGGCGATGGCCGCGAACATCGCATCGAAGGCCTGTTCGGTCGAACGCGTCGTCAACGCCACCGCGACGACGGCGGCAACGCCGATGACGACGCTGGCGAGCGTTAGCGCCGCGCGGGCCGGCCGCCGGCGAGATTCGCGCCATCCAAGCCTGATCAGCAGCACGCTACTTCCCCGGCGTTTGCTTCGGTGGAGCGGCCGTCGGTTCGTTGACCCCCGTCGGTTGCGCCGCGCCGGCACTTAGCCGCCGCTCAACGAGCGGCCGGGGCGGCTCCGTCGGATCGCTCTCCCGCGGGTCCTGGGGGGCGTTGACCTGCCGCTCCGGCGGGTCATTGACCCGCGGCTGACGCAACCGCACGTCTTCTTCGATCACGCCGTCGCGAAGCCGCACGATTCGATCGGCGTACTGCGAAACGTGCGCCTCGTGCGTCACCACGACGACCGTGTGCTGCCAGCGATCCACCAGTTCGCGGAACAACCCGATCACCCCCGCGCCGCTCTTGCTGTCGAGATTGCCGGTCGGCTCGTCTCCCAGCACTAGCGCCGGCTTGATCACCAAGGCCCGTGCTACGGCGACCCGCTGCTGTTCGCCGACGGACATCATGCTCGGCAAATGCCCGGCCCGGTGGGCGA
>QEVI01000063.1 GCA_003576855.1 Planctomycetota bacterium | reverse complement strand
GTTGTCGTCGCGGGTGAGCCAGTCGGCGAGCGCGGCGGCGCGGGCGCGGCCATCGGCGTCGTTCATGGCGCCGCCGAGGTTGCCGCCGCCCAGAAACTTGGGCTGAGCGGAGCGATCGGTATTGGGATATTCGACCGCGCCCTTGTCGACGAACAGGACTTGCTGCTCGCCGTTGAACTCGTGCTTGTCGAGATCGTCGCGGCGTTTGTTTTCGATGATCTTGTAGTCGATGCGCGCGAAGACGGCGGCCCAGCGATAGTAGTCGTCTTGGGTCCAGCGCTCGAAGGGATGGTTGTGGCACTTGGCGCATTGGAGCCGCGTACCGAGAAAGACTTGGGCCGCTGCCTCGCCGCGGGCAATTGGGTTGCGGAGGGCGCGGTAGAAGTTCGCGGGCGGGTTTTGGTACGTGCTGCCGTCGGCGGTGACGAGCTCGCGGACGAACTGGTCGAGCGGCTTGCCTTCGGCAATCGAGCGGCGAATCCACGTGTGAAAGACGGCGACACCGCGTTCGTCGAGTTGTTTCTCTTCGCCGCGAAGGAGGTCGGCCCACTTGAGGGCAAAGCGGTCGGCGAACTCGGGGCGTGCGAGGAGCGCGTCGATGAGCCGAGCTCGCTTGTCCGGGGTCTGGTCGGCGATGAAGGCACGGGCTTCGTCGGCAGTCGGGATGATGCCGAGCAGGTCGAGGAACGCGCGGCGGACGAAGGTCGCGTCGGCGGCGAGCGGGGCGGGGTTTTGGCGGAGCGTTTGCAGTTGGGCGAACACGTCGAGGTCGAATTGCGTTCGGGCCGGCTGAGGACGCCACACGTAGTCGCTGCGCGCCGGCACAAACGAGACGCGAACGGACGCCTGTTTGCCCAAGTAGCGCACGAGGATGGTGGCGTCGCCGAATTGTTGGCGGCGAACGACGCCGTCGAGCGACACGGCGGCGACCGGGCTGGATGGGTCGTAGCACGCCAGGCGTCTCACGTCGCGGCGCGTGCCGTCGGCGAAGACGGCTTCGGCGGAGAGCGACACCGAATCGTGCGGCTCGACGAGGACAACGTCGCGGGGCGCGACTTCGAGCGCTTCGAGCGCGGGCCGGTCGGACGGCGATGGCGGCATACCCGCGGCGATCCAGTCGCGGAGGATGGCGTATTCGGGCGATTCGCGGTCGAAGCGGCGGCCGCCTTCGTGGGCGACGGCGAGCGTCGGCTTGGCGAGAAGCAGGCTGGCGTCGGGATCGAGGGCGTTTGCGCGGCGGCCGAATTGATCGCGCGAGAGCGTGGCGTAATCGGCGGCTGGATTTTCGCCGCGGAGGGAGAGTTTGAGGCCGCCCTTGCCGTTGAAATTGCCGTGGCAGGCGCCCTGGTTGCAGCCGGCCTTGGAGAGGACGGCCATGATGTCGCGGTCGAAGACGATCATTTCGGCGGCTGCTGCGTACCGGGGTGTCCCAACAGCAATCGCGGCGACGCAGAGCGCGACGATGCAAGCCGCGCCCGTAGAACTTCGTCGAATCGCAGCGCACCAAAACATACGGCTTCCCGGTGCGAGAAACGTGACCGCTGGGCCACCCGTTCAGGCCATGAGTCGCATTGTAGCACGTGACTGGCGGTGGCTGCCAAGCGGAGGCGGATGAGCTTGGACGAGGCGGTCCCGGACGGCTCGGCGTGGAATCGAGCCTGTGGAACGGTTGGGAGGCCGTCCCACAACCGGTCGGGAAACCGCACGGCAGCCCGTGACCGGTCCACAACCCAAGGGAATATCCCGGCAGCGGATGTGTCGCTTGCCGGCGGTGAACGGTGGCTCCCGGGACGGCTGGCGTTTAGTATGGCGTAAGCTTTAAGGACACCGCACGGTGCGCTTGCAGCGTTTTTTTGGATTGTCCACTCCCGATATCAGATGCTGGAGCTTGAGATTATGTCGCTTGCCACTATCACGCGCAGGTTATTCGTAGCAATGTCGATGGCTTCGATGTTTTCGGCGGGAGCGCTGGCCCAGGATGCGGGCGGCAAGGCCGACGCGAAGGAGGAGAAGAAAGACGAGAAGAAAGAGGGCGAGAAGCAAGAGGCCGGCGGCACGCACACGGTTGCGCGCGAGTTGCTCAAGCAGGAGTTGGAGCTCGACGGGGTATTCGAGGCGCAGCAGACGGCGGAGATTGCGATTCGGCCGGATGCGTGGCAGGAATTGAGCGTGCTGGAAGCCGTCGCGCATGGCCGGCGGGTGGAGGCGGGCGAGGCGCTCGTAAAGCTCGACACGAAGAAGATCGACATCGCGATTGCCGACGCGGAGGCGGCGCTCAAGCTGGCGGAGCTTGCCGCGGCGCAGGCGAAGGAGGACTTTCGGCTTGCGCAGGAGAGTCATCCGCTGGAGATGGCCAAGGCCGAGCGGGCGGCGCAGATCGCGGCCGAGGACTTGAAGCGATTCAACGAAGTCGAGCGGCCGATGTCGGAGAAGTCGGCGAACTTCTCTCTGCAAATGTCGGAGCAGAGTCTCGAGTATCAGATGGAGGAGTTGCGGCAACTCGAAAAGATGTACAAGGCCGACGAGATCACCGAAGAGACCGAAGAGATCATCCTCAAGCGGACGCGAAACGAAATCGAGCAGGCGAAGTTCATGTTCGAGCGAGCGAAGCTCAACCACGAAGAGACGCTGAAAATCAGCCTGCCGCGGAAGCAAGAGGAAACGGAGCGGGCGGCGAAACTCTCGGCGATCGAATGGGAGCGAACCCGCGTGACGGCGCCGATCGCGATGCGGCAGAAGGAACTGGGCGTCGTGAAGGCGGCGCACGATTTGGAGAAGGCGGCCGAGGCATTGGCGAAACTCAAGAGCGACCGCGAGGCGATGGCCGTCAAGGCGCCGATTGCGGGGATCGTGTATTACGGCCGCGCGACGCGGGGTAAGTGGACCGGCGGGACGGAGGCCTCTGCGGCATTGCAGGCGGGCGGCAAACTTACGCCCGGCAGCGTGTTTATGACGGTCGTCAATCCAGAGACGCTCGTCGTGCGGGCGGCGATCGACGAAAAGCACGTGGCGCGGGTGAAGCCGGGGATGAAGGCGCGGATCGTGCCGACGGCGACGCCGGACCAGACGCTAGCGGCGACGCTGGCGGCGGTGTCGGCGATTCCGGTCGATATCGGCGGCATCGACGCGGCGGCGACGTTCCAGCTTGGCGATGCGGCGGCGAATCTGGCGGCGGGGATGACCTGCAAGGTGAAGCTCGTGCCGGTGCTCAAGCCGGACGCGCTCGTGGCGCCGGCGTCGGCGGTGTTCGAGGACGACTTCGAGTTCGGCAAGCGGTACGTGCTCGTGGCCGGCGGGGAGAAGCCGGAGCGGCGCGACGTGAAGATCGGGCAGCGGACGGACGCGAAGGTGGAGATCGTCGAGGGATTGAAGGAAGGGGAGAAGGTATTGACGAAGAAGCCGGAGTGAAGTCGTATCACCGCAAAGGAGCAAAGACGCGGAGTGGCCGTTGGCTGTAAACGATGATCGACTTAAAACACGGAGGCACGGAGACACGGAGAAATGCAAGAGACGAGTGACGAGCGATGAACTGTGTGCAGGGCGCCGCTTTCGACAAAGCGACTAGTCGGTCCGTTGGCAGGAGAAAGGATGCAGACGATGGGATTTTTGCAGATTTGCTTTGCGTTTGGGGCGGTAGTGTATCTTTCCGCGATTTCGATCGCGCAGGAAGCGGCGAAAGCGCCCGACGCTAAGTCGACGGCGCCGAATCCGTTTGCTGTGACCGGTCCCAAGCCGGAGCCGGTTGAGACGCGGAAGGCAGAGGACGTCGAAGCGGCGATTCGGCGGGGCGTCGGGTTCTTGCTCAAGACGCAGAACAAGGACGGATCGTGGGGTTCGGCGCGGCGGACGAAGGAACTCAATATCTTCGCGCCGGTGCCGGGGGCGCATCATGCGTTTCGGATGGGGACGACGGCGCTGGCGCTCTCGGCGATGATCGAAGTCGGCGGGAACGATCCCGAGGTGCAGGCGTCGATCGACCGCTGCGAGAAATGGATGGTCGCGAATCTGCCGCAACTGCGACGGGCGGAGATGACGGCCGTTTACAACACGTGGGGGCATGCTTACGCGATTCAGGCGCTCGTGCGGCTGCACGGACGCACGCAAGACCCCGTGCGGCGCAAGCAGTACGTCGAGCTGATCGAGTCGCAGATCGACATGCTGTCGCGATACGAGTTCGTCAACGGCGGGTGGGCGTATTATGACTTCGAGCATCACACGCAGAAGCCCGGCGGCAGTCCGGTGAGCTTTACGACGGCGACGGTGATGATCGCGTTTTACGAGGCGAAGGAGATCGGCGTCGCGATACCCGAGAGATTGGTGAAGCGGGCGCAGGCGTCGCTGTTGCGGCAGCGGCTGCCGGATTTTTCGTATGCGTATGGCGAGTATTTGCGATTGTCGCCGGGGCGGGGAATCAATCGGCCCGGCGGGAGTTTGGGCCGGTCGCAAGTGTGCAACGTGGCGATGCGGATGTGGGGCGATAAGGAGACGACGGACGAGATCGTCGACGTGTGGCTCGATCGGCTTTGGGCGCGGAACGGCTGGCTCGGCATCGGGCGCAAGCGGCCCGTGCCGCACGAGTCGTGGTTTCAGGTGGCGGGATACTTTTATTACTACGGGCATTTCTATGCGGCGTATGCGATCGAGCAGTTGCCGGCGGAAAAGCGCGAGAAGCACTTCGACCAGTTAGCGCACGTGCTGATTTTGCTGCAAGAGAAAGATGGCTCGTGGTGGGACTATCCGCTGTACGATTATCATCAGGCGTATGGGACGGGGTTTGCGCTGATGTCGCTGGGGCGGTGCCGGGTCGGGGAGAAGTGACGCGCGGCGAAGCAATTTGGCGTGCGGTCCGATCATTGGTAGAATTGGGTCGTGCTTCCGGGGAACGCCAAACCTTTCCGCCAGCGGCTTTCGCGCCGCCGGGTGATCCATGACGCAGCCGACGCCGCTATCGTCCGACGACAATTCGCTGGCCAAGCCGGCGGAGGCGGGCCACGCGGGTCCGGCCGGGCCGGCGTTTGTCGTGCCGCCACAGCCGGGCGAAGACCTCTTCGCGGCGACGCGGAAGTGGCTCTTGGAGTTGGCCCACGAAGCGGAGCGAATCGATCACGACTTGCCCGCCGATTTGGCCGAAAACCTGGATCACTACCTTCATGGTTTGCCGCGAAAATGACCGAAGTGTTCGCCGATGCGTTTTACTTTGTCGCGTTGTTGAACTGGCGGGATCAGCATCATCGAGCCGTTCGGCCGGCGTCGTTGAGCAGTCAGCTTCGGATCGTTACGACGACGTGGATCCTTGTCGAGGTTGCCGACGCATTGAGCCGGGTTCCGCTTCGGTCGCTGGCCCACCGGTTCGTGAAGTCGGCATTGGCGGATCCGTCGATGGCCGTGTTGGCGGAGTCTCATTGGCTCGATCGGGGCGTCGCATTGTTTGGAAGCCGCGCGGACAAGGCATGGACGCTGACCGATTGCATTAGTTTTGCGGTAATGTCGGAGCGCGGGATCACCTCGGCGTTGACTGCCGATCGCCATTTCGCACAAGCTGGATTCGTACCCATGTTCGCCTCGTCGGGCGAGCGTCCGTGAGAACGGTTTCGTATTGAAACGTTGGCTTAGAAAGCAGTGAACCATGATCGAGCGCCTGGCCCTAGCCGCTGTCATCATCGCGTTGCCCGGCTGCGGGCTTTCGGATTACGAGTCGCGGATGACGGCGACGCTCAAGGAGCTTCAGGAGAAGACGCGGTACGAGTCGCTTTATGGCCCTACCGCGATTGACGCGCTGGTGGGCGAAGATGCCGAGCCGGTCGCGTTGCCGATTACGATTCGGCTGCCGAAAGCGTTCAAGCAGGACGACTGGTTTCGGCCTGGGAGCGAATATCGCAACCGGCGGGAAACGGTGGATCCCCGGGTGTCGTATCCGCCGTTCTTGGGCGAGTTTCCGGGCCTGAATCGGACGGGCGAAACTTATGCCGAGGCGGGAGATCGCTATTTTCTGGCGTATTACTGTTACCTGGGAGTGCTCGAATCGCGGGCCGCGAAATTCGAGGCGGTGCTGGCGGATTTGCGGAAGAAGACGGCGGCGAAGCTCAAGGACACCGGGCCGTGGCAGGAGGTTGAATGCCGGGACGACCGGTTGCAGCCGACGACGTGGCGAACGTTCGAGGCGAAGGGGACGCAGACGTTTGCGGACCGCAGCGACCGGTTTACGGAAATGCCGGGGACGTTTCGGGTTTTTGCCCGCGAAGATCGGGGGTATATCGTCGTGTGGGCGGTGCGTGTGCCGGACGCGGTTGCGGAGAAGACTTCGCTTTTGGATATTGCGGACGCGGTGGCGGGGACGGTGAAGGTGACGGCGGCGGCTCCGGACGGCGGTGGGCAGGGATCGGGGGTCGGGGGTCGGGGATCGGCTTCGCCGACGAATGCGGACGCTCCGGCCGGCGCGGCGGACAAACCGGCAGGGGACGGTTCGATTGCGCCGGCGGACAAGTCGGATGAGAACGTGCCGGCCGGGGAAGGTTCGCCAGCCGATGAGCCGGCGGTGACCGATCCGCAAGCGTAGGGTAGCTCGGGACTTGCGGCGCGTTGGGTCGCACGGGCGGCGCGAGCGTCGGCGATTGGCTTGCATGGCACCGGGGCGGGGCGCTCCTCACCGGTGGGCAAGACGCCCGTGCCACCCCGGACTCGAAACTGCCCAATTTGACACGTCCCGCGGGGGTGTTTAGTATTGGTGTAAGCCCCGCGTGGCCAAGCACTTCGGTCGTTTGCGGGCGGGGTTGCATTCGGTGATACGGCCGAATGGCTTGCGGCGTGATGGCAGCGCGGTGTCAGGCCGGCGCGGATTGGGTTTCCCGATAATGGAGAGCCGATTGCCGCTTGGCCTGACCTACAGGCTGCCGGCGGTTTCGGAAAAGCACGTTTTGGGGCTGCGGAAATAGTTTCGCGGGCTGGATGCGAAACGGTTGGACGTGCCCCCGCGCGGCAGATCACTTCGATCGGAACGACTTACACTTCGCCCTTAGGCATTTCGGAACAGAGGACCTTCGACCCGGTGCGCCGGCGGCGCGGCGGATCGTCTTTGCGGAGAACCATCCATGGCAGCCAGAGAACATCAAGGCTATCAAGTTGCGCTCGTGATTTTCGTGATGCTCACGGTGCTGTTGAGCATTACGACGTTCATGTTCTTCAAGAAGTATCGCGAAGAGCAGCAGAAGAGCACGGACCTGGCGCAATCTCGCGACGCGGCGGTGGCCGAGCGGAACGAGCGCGACAACCAGGTGAACTCGCTCAAGCCGTTGTTGGGTTATTCGCGGGAGACGACGCTGGAGACGATTCAGAAGGACGTGACCGCGGACCACCCGATTTACGCTCCGTATCGCACGAGCGGCGCGGCGGCGGCTCCCGCAGCGGCGCCGGCGGATGAATTCGCGGACGGCGGCGACGCGACCACGGTTACCGAGATTTCCAACCCGCTGGACTACCGCGAACTGGCCAAGCAGCTCAAGGCGGAGCTCGACAAGCGGAGCGCCGAGCTTGTGCAGTTGACCGCCGACAAGCAGCAGCAGGAGCAAACGATGGCGGCGAATCGGGCGGAAGATGCGGGGAAGTTCGCCGCGGCGACGACGGGGCAAACGACCGCCCAAACGGAATTGGCAGGCGAGCGGCAGAAGTTCAACGACGACCGCACGAAATCGACGGAACAACTGGGGCAGCTCACGCAGGCGCTGGATAAGAAACAAAACGACATGACGGCGCTCGACACGGAGTTGAACAACAAGATCAAGGACTTGATCGCCCGCGATGCCGCGCGCAACAAGCAGTACGTCGAAATGAAGGATCGAGTCGCGAGCCAGACGCCGCGGAATTTCGAGACGACGGACGGAATGATCACGGCGGTGCTGCCGCGGGAGCGCCTGGTGTACATCAACCTGGGTTCGTCGGACGGGCTGCGGCCGGCGGTGACGTTCAGCGTGTACGGCCAGGATTCCGCAAAACTCGTCGAGTCGGAAAGCAAGGCCGAGATCGAAGTGACGCAGATTACGGGCGCGCATTCGGCGACGGCCCGCGTGCTGACCGATTCGCGGAGCGACCCGATTCTGCCGGGCGACGCGATCTTTTCGCCGGCGTTTCACCCGGGAAGCAAGGTGCGGTTTGCGATCGTCGGCGTGACGGACATCGACGGCGACGGCGACAGCGACCGGCAGCGGATTCGCGATTTGATCGCCACGAACCGCGGGATCATCGATTGCGAAGTCGACGACGACGGCAAGACGACGGGCCAGGTGACGCCGGCGACGCAGTACCTGATCCAGGGGAAAGCGCCGAGCGACAACAAAGTGCTCACCGAGTATTCGCGGGTGATCGGCGTGGCGAAGGATTCGGGCACGGTGGTGCTGAGCGTGCAGCAGTTCTTGAACATGGTCGGGTATAAGGCGGATGAGCGGACGGTGGGGCTGGGGCGGGGGGCGGACCCGCGGGACTTCCCGCCGAAGAAGTCGTCGAGCGCTTACGACAAGCCGCTTTCGCCGCAGTTTCGCGAGCGGCGTCCGCCGGCGGCGGCGCCGCAACCGGCAGAGGCGGAGTAGGAAGAGAAGAATTGTGAATGGAAAACCGTGAGTTGTGAATTGTGAATGATGAATCCCGAGGGAGCGATAACGGCGCTCCGTTCATTCGCCATTCGCAATTCACCAATTGCGATTCACAATTTCTTTTTGATGCTGGTGGGCCTCACTTCGTTCGACCTACCCTACGAATGCGCGGCGAATCGCGCTAGCCGCGGTAGCCGTCGTGGCAGGCGTTGCAGGTTTTGCCCATCGCGCCCATGGCGGAGCGGGCGTTGTCGGGGCTGTTCTGCTTGACGGCGTCGACGACGTCGAGGGCGGACTTCTTTAGCTGGCGGCAGAAGTCGAGGTATGTGTCGTCGTCGGCGAATTCGTAGCCGTCCCGGGTGATGACTTCAGCGAGGGCGGCGACGATCTGGGCTTCGTGCAAAATCTGGTCGGTGTTCTTCTTGAATTCGCCCGCGCTCGCCGTCCAGCCGTTGAGGCGTTCTTCCTGGGCGATTTTGAGGCGGCGCATGAGGGGCGGTCGATAAGCGACTTTGTCCCACGACGCTTTCGCCTCGCCCTCTTTGCCTTGGAGCGTTTGGCCGGCGATCATGCTGGCGAGGTCTTCTTTGGCGAGCTTCGCCTGGTTGAAGGCCTGGATCGAGCCGACGCGCGAGCCGAAGCCGGCGGCGGAGAACTCTTCGCGGGCGGGAATGGCGTGGCGCTTCCAGCGGACTTCGCCGTCGTATTCGGCGACCACGGCGAACAGGACGGCGAGCATCGAGAAGTGGTCCTGGCCGGCTTTGTAACCGCCGCCGGCGTATTGCTGGGGATTAACGACTGCATCGTTGACGCCTTTGGCGATTGTTTTGACTTCGTCCTCGATGGTCTCGGGGGAGATGATCTTGGACCAGGCGAAAATTCCGCCGGAGGGCGTTGCGTCGCTGCCGCTGGGCGCTGGCGTGGCCGGCGACGCGCTGCCTTGCGGGCGGTTGCCGTAGTCGGGGCGATCGCCGACGAGGGCCTGGCGCGGGTCGTCGAAGAACGCGCTCTTGGCGCGGTCGGTCCAGACGGGCGGTTTGGCCCGCTGGGGCTTGGACGGTTTCGCGGGCGGCCCGGATCGCGGCGGCTGTTGGGCGCGGAGCGCGACGCCGGCGGCAAAGAGAGCGAGACTGCACAAGGCTGTGCCGACGGCGAGGGAAGGCGATGGGAGACGCATGTGGTCCTATTTGTAGGGTGAGGTTCCGGCGGCGGTCGAGGCGCGGTTTTTTTTATCGCGAAATTACGAAAGGTCGAAAGCGCGAAAGAGCCGCGGGCACGAGGGATTCTAGCGTCGCGTGGCGAACCCCCGTCGGAAATAGGCTGGCGGTTCGAGGATTTCGCGATTTCGTACTTTCGCGATTTCGCATCACCGTGTTTCGGTGCGGCCCGGGCTATTTATCGCGAAATTGCGAAAGGGCGAAAGCGCGAAAAACCGCGGGGGCGAGTGATTTTGGCTTTTCGTACAGGACGCCCGCGTGAAATGCGCTGGCGGCTACGGGATTTCGCGATTTCGTACTTTCGCGATTTCGCGATGCGGCTTCGATATCTCAATTCTTGCGATAAAGGATGCTGGAAATCAACAAGACGAGAGCCACGATTGCGAGGAGGATTTCGGCGGTGGCGGCGGAGGGGGCGTAGAAGCGGTCGAGCCGCGGGGCGAGGAAATGGAGTCCGACCGTGGCGGCCATGAGGACGATGCCGTAGACCAAGGGCGGATTTTTCATAGCGGTCGACTCGGGTGTTTGGCCGCAACATACCCTGAAAGGCGAGTTTATGCCGACGCTTGCCCGGCGTGCAATCATTTTCGGCCTGGGGCACGAATAGGTTGAATTGACCTCGGATTCGGCCCGAAATACCGGTTTCGTCCGGAAAACCGCGCCGGGCGAAATGCGGGCGGGCGTCTTGTCGGCGTGTTACAATACGAGCATCCTTTCGGCGCATCGCCGTGTCGGTAAACGAGTTAGGGCGTTCCGGGCGAACGGCGAGTCGCGGCATATCGCGGGTATGCACACTTCGGCGGTTCTGAGTACAAATTCCCGTCTGCGGCGCTAAACCCCATGTCCGAATCCCCGGCCGACGTTCGAGCCGACGCCGCGCACCTGGTGGTGGAGCATCAGGCCGGGGTGTGGCGGTATTTGCGCGCCTTGGGCGCCGATCCGCTGTTGGCCGAGGATTTGACGCAGGAGACGTTTTTGGCCGTGTTGCGGCGGCCGTTCGAGCAGTATCATCCGGCGGCGACGGCGGCGTACCTGCGGAAGGTTGCTCGGAACCTGTTCATTACGCACCAGCGGCGGGCGAATCCGACGGTTCAACTGGCGGACTTGGAGTTCATCGACAATCAGTGGGTGCATTGGGCGGCGAGCGACGACGGCGACGAGGCGCTGGCGGCGCTGCGGACCTGTTGGCCGAACATCAGTCCGCGGGCGCAGCAGGCGCTGGAGATGCGGTTCCGGGACCGGGCGTCGCGGACGGCGATCGCGGCGGCATTGCAGCTTAGTCCGGACGGGGCGAAGAACTTGATGCAACGGGCGAAGAAGGCGCTGCGGGAGTGCATCGATCGGAAGTTGTTGGGGCGGTGACGAGGGAAGGCAGAATGCAGAATGAAGAATGCAAAATGCAGAATGCTTAGTGGTTTTGTGCGATGACTGATGTATGCCGACATCCCGAACTTCCGCCCGACGACGAGCGCGATCCGGTGCTCGACGTGTTGTTGGCGGAGATGCTCGGCGACGCGGCGCCGCCGGACGTGTCGGGGCGCGTGCTCGCGGCGCTGGAACGGATGGAAGGCGCGGCGCTGTCACCAGAAGCGTGGGACGTGAACGCTCCGGTGGCCGGCTACGAAGCGTTTGCAAGTAGCGTGTTATCGAACGGCGCGTCGGCGAGTGGTGCGGTTCCTGCGCACACCAACGGCGCAGCGAAACGGCCCGCCGGTGCAATTGCTGCCGGTGCAAATGCCGCTTATTCGCGGCGGCGGAAGCGGGCGAAGTGGATCGAAGCGGCGATGGCGGCGGGCGCGGTTGCCGGTTGCGTGCTGGCGGTGTGGTTGGCGGTCGGGCGGAACGATCCGCCGGGAGAGCGCCGCGACGACGGGCAACCGGTGGCCAAGTCGCACGAAACGCCGAGTGTGCCCGCGAAGCGAGACCAAGACCGCGTCAAGGCGCCGTCGGGCGAACATGGGCCGGCTGGCGATTACGTGGTCGAGCACGGTCTGCCGAAGTCGCCGGCCGAGGTCGTTGCGTCGCGCAGTGCGGATGGTTCGCCGCGTGCTCCGGAGCCGGGGGACTTTGTCGAGGTTTCGCCAAAGAGCCTGCCGGCTTCGCCGAACGCGCCCAGCCCAGGTACGCCAGCGCCTAAGACGCCGACGCCGCCGGTTCGGCCGAACGTGCGATCGACGGACGCGGAGGTGATTGCGGCGATCGATCGGGCGATACGGCAGCGGTGGTCGGCGGCGACCGTGACGCCTTCTGCCCGGGCGACGGATACCGAATGGCTGCGGCGGGTGTTTTTGGCCGTGTTGGGTCGGATTCCGAAGCTCGACGAGATCGAGGCGTTTCTCGCCGACCGATCGCCGGGCAAACGACAGGCGATTCTGGACCAGCTCCTCGCGTCTGAGCGTTACGCGGACGAGTTCGCCCGAAATTGGACGAACGTGTACACGGAAGCGCTGTTGGGTCACACCGCGGGCGACTTCGCGACGGACAAGACGAACCGCGGGGGGTTGCAACAGTATTTGCGGCGTTCGCTCCTCGCGAACAAGCCTTACAACGTGCTCACGGCGGAGTTGCTGACCGCGACGGGGTCGACGCAGCCGGGTGCGGCCGACTTCAACGGGGCTACGAATTTTCTAGTCGATAAGCTCGACGCCAGCGGCGTGCAGGCGACGGTCAAGACGGCGGAGGTGTTTTTGGGCGTGCAGGTGCAATGTACGCAGTGCCACAATCATCCGTTCAACGACTGGAAGCAGGGGCGGTTTTGGGAGCTCAACGCCTTTTTCCGGCAAACGAAGGCGATCGGCGACGTGGCAGTGGTGGACGGGTCGGCGGCGAGTTCCGATCCTTCTTCGGAGGCGACGGTTTCGCCGGATGCCGCGCCGCGGCGTGCGAACGCGATGGCGGCGCGTGTGGCCGATGTCGATTTCTACGGCGAGGGGGACGCGCGGGACGACGACGCGGAGATTTACTACGAAGAGCGCAGCGGGCGGCTTAAGGCGGCATACCCCGTGTTCTTCGACGGGACGGCGATCGCCCGCAGCGGCGAATTGAGCCAGGTAAATCGGCGGAAGGAGCTTGCCCGGCTGGTGACCGCGTCGCCGCGGTTCGCGGAGGCGGCCGTGAATCGGGTGTGGAGCCATTTCTTCGGGCACGGGTTCACGCGGCCGATCGACGACATGGGTCCGCACAATCCGCCGACGCATCCGGAGTTGCTGGAAAGGTTGGCCCGCGAGTTTGCGGCGAGCGGGTACGACCTCAAGTCGCTCGTGCGTTGGATTGCGCTCTCGGAAGCGTATGCCCTAAGCAGCAAGCCGAGCCGCGATAATCAGCACGACGATCCGACGGCCGGCAATCCGCCGCTGTTCAGCCGGTATTACCTGCGGCAGATGCGGGCGGAGCAGCTTTATGAATCGCTCGCGGCGGCTTCGGGCGAGATGCGGCCGCGCGGCGACGGTCGGAATGCGAGCGACGACGCACGGGCCGCGAGCGGTGGCGATCTTTCGGACGAGGCGTATGCCGAGCGGGAGCAAGACAAGGCGGCCTGGATGCGGCAGTTCGTGATCGCGTATCGCACGGACGAGTGCGACGAGTGCTCGCTGTTCGTGGGTTCGATTCCGCAGACGCTGGCGATGATGAACGGGGATATGACGGCGGAGGCGACGGACACGGACACGTCGGGGTTGCTCGCCAAGATCGCGCGGTCGCCCGTTTCGGACGCGAAGAAGGTTCAGCAGTTGTTCCTGGCGGCCCTCGCACGGAATCCGACGCCGGGCGAGCAGACGGCCGCGCGGCGGCTGATCGCGGCGCACGGGAACGACACGGCGGCGGGGCTGGAAGATCTGTGGTGGGCGCTGCTCAATAGCAATGAGTTCATCATGGATCGGTGAGCGGGATGGAGCGGTGGAGTGAATGGTGAATTGAGAGTGGTGAATTGTGAATGGTGAACGACGGAAAGGCGGCTGTCGGTCGCTTACGAATCGTCGTTCAGAATTCACCATTCGCCATTTACGATTCACAATTCCGTCTCTACTTCTCGGTGGGCCTCACTTCGTTCGACCCACCGTACCGCTTCGTTCGGCTCGCCCTACTGCGCGGCGTGGAATCTTGCGTGCCGGGCTTGGGCTGACATGTTGGGCGGGGATGGATTAGGATAGCGGCATTCGCGGCGGCGGGGCGATTTCCGCGTGCCGTGCTCTTCGCTTAGAACGGAGTCCGGTCATGCCGCGTTTTTCGGTCGAAGTTCCGCATTCGCTCACTCAGGAAGAGGCCGTCGGCCGCGTGCAAGGGTTGCTGCAGCGGGTGAAGGACAAATATCAGGATCAGGTCTCGGAGCTGGAAGAAGCCTGGACCGACAACGTGCTGGCGTTCAAGTTCAAGACCTACGGGTTCAAGATCGGCGGCAAGCTGACCGCGGCGGCGAACAACGTCAAGATCGACGGCGAGTTGCCGATCGCCGCGATGATGTTCAAGGGGCGGATCGAGCAGACGATTCGCGACGAGCTGGCGAAGCGGCTTGCGTAGGGGGCGGTTCGCGAACCAGATGATACGGCTGGCTTCTTAAACACAGAGGTCACGGAGGAGGAGCACAGAGGAACACGGAGGGATCCTCGGCTGGGAACGCGTGAGCAATTGTCCGTCAGGCCGGCGCGGGTTGGGGTCTTGCGGGATGGCGGGCGCTTTCGCCGCTTGGCCTGACCTACGATTGGATCAGACCCACGATGACATCACGCGCGCAGAGCGGTTTCTTCGCCGTGGGTGATCGTGAAGCCGAGGTCTTCGATCATGCGGTAGTCGGCCTCGGGGAGTTGGCCCTTGGTCGTGAGGTAGTCGCCGACGAAGATGGAGTTGGCGGCGTAGAGGCCGAGGGGTTGGAGCGAGCGGAGGTGCAGCTCGCGGCCGCCGGCGATGCGGATTTCGCTCTTCGGGTTGGCCAGGCGGAACATCGCGAGCACCTTGAGGCAGAACCGCGGGTCGAGCGGGTGCTGCCGGTTGGCATTTTCGAGCGGGGTGCCGCAGATTGCGTTCAGGAAGTTGACGGGGATCGACTCGACGCCGAGGTCGCGAAGCTCGAAGGCCATGCGGACGATGTCCTCGCGGCGCTCGCCCATGCCGATGATTCCGCCGGAGCAGAGTTCCATGCCCGCGTCGCGAACGGCGCGGAGCGTGGCGACGCGGTCTTGGTAGCCGTGCGTGGTGCAGATTTCGCCGTAGAACTCGGCGCTCGTGTTGAGGTTGTGGTTCACCTTGTCGACGCCGCTGTCTTTGAGCCGCTGGGCCTGGTCGGGTGTGAGCAGGCCCAAGCACGCGCAGATGGAGAGGCCGAATTGCTCTTTGATCTTGGGAACGATCCGCGTTACCGCGTCGATCTCGCGTTCCGTCGGGCCGCGGGCGGAAATGACGATGCAGTAGGTTTTCGAGTTGCGCAGGGCGGCGACGCGGGCGCCTTCGAGCAGTTTTTCTTCGTTCAAGAGGTTGTAGCGGGGGATTTCGGCTTCGGAGACTTTGGACTGCGAGCAGTAGCCGCAGTCTTCGGGGCAGAGGCCGCTTTTGGCGTTCATCAGGAAGTAGAGCTGGACCGTGGCGCCGAAGTAGCGGCGGCGAACGCGGTAGGCGGCGGCCAGGAGATCGAGCACTTCCTCGTCGGGCGCGGCGAGGATCGCGAGCGCCTCGTCGGTCAAAAGGCGATGGCCGGCGAGGACGCCTTCGGCCAAAACGGCCCAGCGGTCGCCGGCAACGAGCGGCATTTCGGCGGAATCGGCGAACGATGGCGGCATGACCAACCTCGGGCGGCAACGGTAAACACTGTGCAGGGCCGAATTCTAACACGCGCGGGCGAGGTTCGCACGGGCGAGCGGCCGGCAAAATGAACTACCCCGCGGCGGGGACGATCGGCTAGATTTTGTCGAAGCGATTCTCGCTCGTTGACCTCACCGCAGTTCCCGCAATGCTCGACACGCCGCTGGCGATGCTCGCGATTCTCGCGACGTGGGCCGTTTGGGCCGCGGCGTTCGTCGCTTGGGGCGCAGCGATTTTTCCACGCGGTGCGATAGGCTCGGACCACGCGAACGACAGCACAACCAGAGGCGCACCCGACGGCGCCGCGCGGTGGCTCGTCTGGTTCTGGGCAGGTTGGTGCGCGGTCGTAGTGTTGTTGCAGGTGTGGCACCTGTTCCTACCGGTGGACGCGCGGGCCGCGGGAGTCGTGCTGGGCGCAGCGGCGGTCGCGGCGGCACGGCGGCATCGGGAACTCGCGGCCGCCATCGCCGACGTGGGTCTAGTTCCGCGAACGATATTGGTCGCTGGCGCGGCGATCGCGGTCGTATGGTCGAGCGTCGCCATGGGCGAGATCAAGGTGACGGGCTCTGGCGAGGTCGTGGGCGTGATCCGAATCACGGACACGGGGCTATATCACATGCAGGCCGCGCGATGGAACGCGGCCTACCCGATCGTCCCCGGGCTGGGGAACCTGCACGGACGGCTGGCGTACAACAACGCCTCGCTGCTCTACGCCGCGCTGGTCGACGTGGGGCCGTGGTCGCATCGTGGACATCACGTCGCCAACGGCTTGCTCGCGCTCGGCGTGCTTCTGCCGTTGCTCGCTTCCGTGCCGCAGGCGTTTCGCATTCCCGTGCGCGATGTGGCCGCGGTTGCCGATTGGGCTCGGCACGTCGTTCGTAGTTTGCTTATTGCTCCGACCGTGTTGTATTCGTATAAGCACGCGACGAGCCTTTCGCCCGATCTTGCGGCGACCCTGCTGGGAGTCGTACTGGCGATCGCGCTGGTGGATTTGTGCCTGGGCGGCGCGACCGGGACCGCCGCTTCGACGGGCAACGTGGCCTTTGTTGCGCTCATCGCGGCGGTGGCCGTTACCGTGAAATTGTCGATGGTCGCCACCGGCGGGACCACGGCGCTCGTGGCGCTTATTCTGACGCGGGCAGGCTTGCGGCGCTGGCTGCTCGTCGCGGCAATCTTTTTCGTCGCCCTCGGGCCGTGGTGCGTTCGCGGCGTCATTCTCTCGGGCTACGTTGCGTATCCTTCGCAGGCGATTGCGTTCGACGTTGAGTGGCGGGTTTCGCCGGAATGGGCGGAAGAGGATCGGCGGACGATTGTCGCCTGGGCCCGCGACCCCGACCGGTCGGCCGACGAAGTGTTGGGCAATTATCGCTGGGTCGGGCCGTGGTTCTTGCGGGAGATCGGCGACGTGTTCGGCGTTGCGCTGCCGGTGGCGATCCTGATTCTCGTTGGCGTGGCGCACGCGCGATATGGCCGCGGCGCGGCTTTGTCGAGGGATGAGGAAGCGCTGCGGTTGTGGCCGGCGGCGCTGCCGTTCGCCGCGGCGTTGGCGTTCATGTTCTTCACGGCGCCGGATATTTCGCGGTTCGGCGGGGCGAGCGTTTGGGCGCTGGCGATCGTGGCGGTTACGGCGCAACTGGTGCGGTTGCGGCAGGGCCTTCTCGCGGAGAGTTTCGTTCGGATCGCGCGGGCGGCGGCCGTGTTTGCGATCGCGCTGGGTGTCGTCGCGGCCGTGAAAGCGGGCCGGTACGTGCGGTTCACGGGCGGGCTCGCGCCGATTCCGCGGGCGGAGCTGCGCCTGGTTCGCACGCCGTTTGGACTCGTGCTGTTCGTGCCGACGGACAGCGATCGGGCGTGGGACGCGCCGCTGCCGAGCACGCCGTATCCGAAGCCGCAACTCAAGGCGCTGGACGAGGGCGACCTTGGCGCGGGGTTCGTTCACCGAGAGGGCGGGCCGCCGTGGGAGATGCAAAATGAAGAATGAAGAATGAAGAATTCAGTGCGGCGCGGCGTTCGCGATTGGCGTTATTCTGCATTCCTCATTTTGCATTTTGCAGTTCTACAACGACGACGGGCCGCGGATTGTTGCCAACCCGCGGCCCGCCGCTTTTGACCTACCGACTAACCTTCGAGGCCGTTTCCTTCGTTAGTTGCCGCATCCGCACGATTTCTCGGCGGGGCAGCAGGGGCAGCAGCACACCGGCACTTTGCAGCACACCTTCACCGGAACCTGCTCGCAGACCACTTTCGGGCAGCAGCGGGTGACCGTGTAGGCGACTTGCTTCGGCACGCAGCGGGCCACTTTCACCGTCTTGGTGTAGTGCACGGGCTTGCAGACCGTGTAAGGCACCTTCTTGACGTGCTTTTCCGCGACCATCTTGCAGACGGTGTACGGAACTTTCTTCACGTGCGTTTCCTGGACCATCTTGCAGACCTTGTACTCGCAGGTCTTCGTGATGGTCTCGGGAACCATCTTGCAGCACTTGTAGGTTTCCGTGCGGACCTTGTTCTCCTTGACCATGTGGCAGACCTTGTATTCGCAGGTCTTGGTCACGGTCTCGGGAACCATCTTGCAGCACTTGTAGGTCTCGGTGCGGACCTTGTTCTCCTTGACCATGTGGCAGACCTTGTATTCGCAGGTCTTCCGCACGGTTTCGGGAACCATCTTGCACACCTTGTACGTCTCGACGCGGACCTTCTGCTCCGGCACCATGTGGCAGACCTTATACGTGCAGGTCTTCTTCACGGTTTCCGGAACCATGCGGCAGCACTTGTAGGTCTCGACGCGGACCTTGTTCTCCTTGACCATGTGGCAGACCTTGTATTCGCAGGTCTTGTTCACGGTCTCGGAAACCATCTTGCAGCACTTGTACGGCACTTCGCGAGTTTTCGTCTCGCTGACGTACTTGACGCAGTTGATGGTCTTCTTCTTGGTCTCGGCGACCCAGACCTTCTTGCAGCACTTGGTCGGCGGCGACTGGCAAGTAATCATCTTGCAGCAGCCGGGGACGTATTTGCAGCAGCAGGTGCAGGGATCGTAGCACCACGTGCCCGGCTCGCGCACACACTTCGTGTAGCACTTGCCCGGGATTTCGGTGACCTGCGTTTCCCAACGGCCGCAGCAGACATCGACTTCCTTCGTATAATGAACGGGTTTGCACTCCGTGTAGCATTCCGTGCGGACTTTCGTTTCCCAGACGGGCTTGCAGACCGTGTAGCAGATGTTACGGGTCTTGGTCTCCCACACCGGCTTGCAGACCGTGTAGCAGATCTCGCGGGTCTTGGTTTCCCAGACCGGCTTGCAGACCGTGTAGCAGATATCGCGGGTCTTGGTCTCCCACACCGGCTTGCAGACCGTGTAGCAGATTTCGCGGGTCTTGGTTTCCCAGACCGGCTTGCAGACCGTGTAGCAAATCTCGCGGGTCTTGGTCTCCCACACCGGCTTGCAGACCGTGTAGCAGACTTC
>QEVI01000396.1 GCA_003576855.1 Planctomycetota bacterium | reverse complement strand
CGAACTGCTGGGCCTCGATCGCCTCCTCCTTCTCCTTGCGGACGGTGGCGATCTCGTCCAGCTTCGATGCCTACGGCCGCAAGGCGGATATCGCGGCGACAAACATCGCGGCCGGTCTGATATTCGTCCGCATCATGGAGCCGCATGGTTGGGAGCAGGCCCTGGGCGGCCGCAATATCGAATTCACGGCGAATCACGCCGAGGTTCTGGTGGCGGCCATCGCCGTCGACTAAGGAGAGATGAGAGATGAGTTGCACACCTCCGCAGGAGTTGGTGGGGTATGGCGCGGTGCTGCGTTACAAAAACCCGCTCACTGATGAGTGGGTTGTAGTGGGCGGCACAAAGGATCTGTCGCTGCCGAACCGGACGCGCGGCGCACTGGAGACGACCAGCGGGGCGAGCGGCCGCTGGCTGAGGAGTACCTGCAGCGTTGCCCCGGTTTGAATGCGGACGACGAGGCCGCCGTCGACCTGATCTACCACGAGTTTCTCCTCCGCGAGCAGTGCGGCGAGCGGCCGCTCGTGGCCGAGTTCGCCCAGCGTTTCCCGCGCCACGCGGCGGCGCTGGTCCAGCAGGTTCAGCTTCACGAGGCGCTGGCCGACGCTCGGGCAGCGACTGACGGCGCCGCGGCCTCGGACACGGTGGAACGGTCGACCGTTGCCGCGGTTGACGGCGCGCCAGGGACGCCCGCTCGTTCATTCCGGCCGGGCGCAGGCCGACGGCAGCTCGGGCGCTACACGCTCGTCGAACAAGTCGGCTCGGGCTCGTTCGGCGCGGTCTATCGGGCCTATGACTCGGAACTGGACCGCACGGTGGCCATCAAGATGCCCCTCGACGGACGCATGGCCGACCGCAGCGAGTTGGAGCGGTTCTGGCGCGAAGCGCGGAGCGTGGCCCGGCTGCGGCACCCGTCAATCGTCGCCGTACACGAGGTCGGCCGCTGCGAACAAACGCCCTTTCTGGTAAGCGAGTTCGTCGTCGGCGCCTCGCTGGCCGAGGCGCTGGCCGCGCGACGATTCGGGCCGCGGGAAGCGGCCGAACTGATTGCCGCGCTGGCCGACGCTTTACACTATGCCCACGAGATGGGCGTCGTGCATCGCGACGTCAAGCCGGCCAATGTCATGCTCGACGCGCTGGGCCGTCCGCGGCTGATGGACTTCGGCCTGGCGCGGCGCGAGACGGGCGACCTGACGATGACGCTCGACGGACAGGTGCTTGGCACGCCCGCGTACATGAGCCCTGAGCAGGCCCGCGGGGAGTCCCGCAACGTCGATCGCCGCAGCGACGTGTACAGCCTCGGCGTGATTCTGTACCAGGCGCTGACGGGCGAGTTGCCGTTTTCCGGCCCGGCGCGGATGGCGCTGCACCAGGTGCTGCACGAGGAGCCGCGTCGGCCGCGCAGCCTCGCGCCGAAGACCCCTCGCGACCTGGAAACGATTTGCCTGCGGGCGATGGCCAAAGAGCCCGGCGAGCGTTATGCCGCTGCCTGCGACATGGCCGACGACTTGCGGCGATTTTTGCGGCACGAGCCGATACGGGCGCGACGCGTCGGCCGCGTCGAACGAGCGTGGCGGTGGAGCCGCCGCAAGCCGGCGGTGGCGGGGCTGTCGGCGGCGGTGTGCGTGTTGGCGGGGGCGCTGGCTCTGGGCGGAACGGCGGTGGTAAGCCTGCTGTTGGGCATCATCGCCGTCGGCGCCGCGCTGGCCGCCGTGCAGTTTCGACGACAGATGGTCAAGGAGCAGGCGCTGCGCGGCACGGCCGATGAGAATCTCTATTATTACCGCATTGCGCTGGCGCATCGCGACCTGACGGCGTCGGTCCCCCAGCCGGCCCGCGCGGTCGAGCTCTTGGACGCCTGCCCGCCGGAGCGGCGGCAGTGGGAGTGGCACTACTTGCAGCGGTTGTGGCAAGCGAAGTCGCTGACGCTCCGCGCGCCCGGCGGCGGCGAATTCCGCGGCCTGGCATACCGTCGCGATGAGCGCCGCCTGGCCGCCGGTTGCGGAGACGGCAAAATTCGGCTGTGGGACGACTGCGGGCGATTGATCGCCGAACTGGCCGGGCACGACGGCTTCGTCTACAGCGTGGCGTTCGACCCCGTGGACGGCAACCGCCTGGCGTCGTCCGGCAGCGACGGCTGGGTGCGGGTCTGGGACATCGCGGCGGGGCGCGAGGCGCTGGCGCCGCTGCCGGGGATTCGGTGCTACGCGGTGGGCCTGGCGTACTGCGTCGCCTTCAGTCCGGACGGCCGCTGGCTCGCCGCGGCGAGCGAGCCCGACGTCGTGCACGTGTGGGATGCCGCCACGGGCGCGGTGCGGTACCGCTTCGCCGGGCACGAAATACGAGCCGGCAGCGTGGCCTTCAGTCCCGACGGCCGCCTGCTGGCGACGGGAAGCTGGCAAGGCGTCGTCCGCATTTGGGACCTGAGCGCCGGGCGGCTGCGGCAGAAGTTTCAGCTTGCTGAACATCGCTACCCGGTCGCGTGCCTGGCGTTCAGCCCCGATTTCGAGGGACGCCATCTGGCGGCCGCTTATTTCGACAACCGGGTCGATATTTGGGACGTTCCGACGGGCGCCCTCTGCCGCCAGCTTCGCGGGCACACCGGCTTCGTCACCAGCGTCGCCTTTCATCCTGAGGACGCCCGCCGGCTG
>QEVI01000395.1 GCA_003576855.1 Planctomycetota bacterium | reverse complement strand
CTAGGTGCTAGCACGGATCTCGGTCGCTGTTGGCGGGTCGCGGCTCTGTGGTCGGCGCTCCATTTTATCCTGCCGGTTTGGTTGCTGGCGTTGGGGGCGAATTTAAATGATGCAGTCCGCTGAGGTCGTCCGCATTCTTGACGCTTCGTTGAACCGCGCTAGCGAGGGCCTGCGCGTCGTCGAGGACTACGTCCGGTTCATCTTGGACGACCGGCGTCTCACCGAGCAGTTCAAGCAGATTCGACACGACCTGGCCGCGGCGGGCGCCGCCCTGCCGCTTGCCGACCGCCATGCCGCCCGCGACACGCTCGCCGACGTCGGCACGACCGTTACGACGGCTGCCGAGGGGCAGCGCACCGACGCCTGGGCGGTATGCGTCGCAAGCCTTCAGCGGCTCAAGCAGTCGCTCCGCAGCCTGGAGGAATACTGCAAAGTCGACCTGCCCGCCGTCGCGGTGCAGTTCGAATCGCTGCGCTATCGGCTCTACACGCTGGAAGCCGCGCTCGGCCGCACGGTGGACGCCCTTGATCGGCTGGCCGAGGTGCGGCTGTATGTATTGATCGACGGTCGCAGATCGGACGAGGAGTTCCAGTCGCTCGTGCGCCAACTCGTCTCGGCGGGCGTCGATGCGATCCAACTTCGCGACAAATCGCTGAGCGACCGCCCATTGCTGGATCGAGCGAGGCTGCTGACCGCGCTGGTCAAGGACGCCGCCGCCAGCCCCGACCCCGACCTAGCTAGGTCGGGGCTGGCAGTGCAGGTGGCGCAACCGCCTATTCCGCTGGTGATCATCAACGATCGGCCCGACGTCGCGGCGGCCGCCGACGCCGATGGCGTCGACCTCGGCCAAGGCGACATGACCGTGAACGACGCGCGGCGGATCGTCGGCCCGCGGAAACCAGGCCCGTGCGGCCGTAGTCGCCGGCGCCAATTACCTCGGCGTCGGCCCGACGTTTCCTTCGCGGACGAAACAGTTCGCTGCGCTGGCCGGCCTCGACTTCATTCGCCAGGTCGCCCGCGAGATCCGCCTTCCGGCATTTGCCATCGGCGGCATCACGCCTGCGAACGCCTCGGAAGTGGCATCGGCCGGCCTACAGCGGATTGCCGTCAGTTCAGCGGTCGTGGAAGCGGCCAGTCCCGCGTCCGCCGTAGCCGCCCTGCGCCAGTCGTTTTCACGGTTCGCCGAGCCGCGGCCTAACGAGCCGCCGGCGCGGTCCGCGCCCGCCACGCCGGAAAACGGCGATCGGTAGCTAAGTGGCGTCATGTACGGATATCATGAACGCACGCGCCGTGGCGTCGAGCGCCGCGCCCGCGGTTCGTTGAACCGCGGCTGAGTTGCGAACGTGCCGGCGGCTCGTCGCGCGGCTCGCCTGTTACCGTTTACGCTGGTTGACGATATCCATGCTCCACGCAGTCATCATGGCCGGCGGCGCCGGCACCCGCTTTTGGCCCGCCAGCCGCGCCAACATGCCCAAGCAACTGCTGGCGCTGGTCGGCAAACAAACCATGCTGCGGCAAACGGTGGACCGGCTCGGCGACCTAGTGGCGCCGCAGCACACGTTGATCGTCACCAACGAGCGCCTGCTGCCCACCATCCGCGAGCAGGCGCCGGAACTACCCGACTCCTCCCTGGTCGGCGAGCCGTGCAAGCGCGACACGGCGCCCTGCATCGGGCTGGCCGCCATGCTCGTCAGCCGGCACGATCGCGACGCCACCATGGCCGTGCTGCCGGCCGATCATGTCATCCGCAGCGGCAGCCGGTTCCGCGATGCAGTGCGACAGGCCGTCGGCATGGTCGATCGGCAGCCGAACCTGATCGTCACGTTCGGCATCCGCCCCAACTACCCCGCGGAGATTTTCGGCTACATCCAGCGGGGCGCTCGCCTGGACGTGCACGACGAAGCCGGTCCGGCCTTCGTCGTGCGTCGCTTCCGCGAAAAGCCGGATATCGCGACCGCGACCGAATACGTCGCCTCGGGCGATTATTACTGGAACAGCGGCATCTTCATCTGGAAGGCCTCGACGATCCTCAGCGCGCTGCGGACGCGGCAGCCGGAAATGGTGAAGCACCTGGAAAGCATCGTCGCTGCATGGGGCAGCGAACAACAGCACGAGGTCTTCCGCCGCGAGTTCTCGCAAATCAAGGGAATCTCGATCGACTACGCGGTCATGGAGCACGCCAAAAACGTCGCCGTCATCGAGGCCCCCTACGACTGGGACGATCTCGGAAGCTGGCAATCCCTGTCGCGGCTTGCCGGCGCCGATCGGTTCGATAACACGATCATCGGCCGGCATCTCGGCATGAACACCTCGGGCACGATCGTCCGCACCAGCGACGACCACCTGGTCGTTACCGTGGGAATGAAGGATTGCCTGGTGGTGCACACGCCGGACGCCACGCTGGTGGCCAACAAGCACGACGAGGAGGCCATCCGCGAAATCGTCAAACAGCTTGAAGCCCGCGGTTGGACGCAGTACCTCTGACCCCCCCAGCCGCGGCTCAACGAGCCGCCGGAGCGGTCCCCGCTGGGGCTCAGCTCCGTCCTCGGCCGCTTCGGCGAGTCGTTGACTCGCGGCTATTGACTTGCGGCTGTTGACTCGCGGCCATTGACGCACGTTCCACGACCCATGCGAATCGCAGGCATCGACTACGGCACGGTTCGCATTGGCATCGCGACGGCCGATCCCGAGGTCGGCATCGCGCTGCTGTTCGGCACGTACGCACGCCGCAATGAGCGGCTCGACGCCGAGTACTTCCGCCAACTGGCCGCCGAGGAACGCATCGGCAAGTTCGTCGTCGGCCTCCCGGTGCACCTGTCCGGCAACGAGAGCGAGAAGTCGCGCCAGGCCCGCGCCTTCGGCGCCTGGTTGCAACGAATCACCGAAACGCCCGTCGAGTACTTCGACGAGCGCTTCACCACCGCCGAAGCCGAGCAGCTCTTGCTCGACGCCGGGCTGACCAAGAAGCGCCGCAAGGACCGACTCGATCAGCTCGCCGCGCAAATCATGCTCTCGGCCTATCTCGAATCAGGCGCCCAAGGACAGCAAGCGCCCGATTCGATAGACTGACGCCATGGCGACGAAGCTCATATTCGGCTGCGGCTACCTGGGCTGGCGAGTCGCGCAACTGTGGCGCGCCGAGGGGCGCCCGCTCGCGGCGGTAACCCGATCGCCGGCGCGGGCCGACGAATACCGGCGCGGCGGCCTGACGCCCATCGTCGCCGACGTCACGCGACCGGAATCCCTGATCGAGCTGCCCGAGGCCGACGCCGTGCTCTTTGCCGTCGGCTACGATCGCTCGTCTGCAGCCGATATCCATACGGTCTACGCCGACGGCCTGAAGAACGTACTGGCTGCGCTGCCGCCGTCGGCGACGCGGTTGATTTACATCAGCACGACGGGCGTCTACGGCTCGGCCGGCGGCGGCTGGGTCGATGAACTGACGCCGACCGACCCGCAGCGCGCCGGCGGCCGCGCCTCGCTGGCCGCGGAGCAGCACCTCGCGCGGCATCCGCTCGGCCGCACCAGCGCGATCCTGCGGCTGGCCGGCATTTAC
>QEVI01000394.1 GCA_003576855.1 Planctomycetota bacterium | reverse complement strand
TCCGTTCATTCACCCAGAACTGCGGCACATCACCGACGGCACGAGCAACACCGCGGCGTTCGCAGAACGTTATGCCGTGTGTCCGACGCCCGCTCGTTGGGGCAATGGTCGCACGCATTGGCTAGGCACTCGCGCCGTGGAATTCGACGGCGTGTTTGCCTGGAATGATCGTCACACGCCGGCGAATGTGACCGCGCTGGCCGGTCGGGCGGACTACGCGGGCCGCGGCGAAGTGCCGCAGATCGCACCCGATCCTGCGGCCTGTGTGCCGACGCTCGTGCAAACGCCGCATAGCGTGATGCAAGTCTTGATGCTGGACGGCAGCGTGCAGCAAGTCGGGCAGATCGATGTGGCGGCATGGCATGCGTTCATCATGCCGGCCGACGAAGGACAGCCATTGAAGCTGTAAACGCCAGCCCATTTCATTGCGAGAAGGATTCATGAACCTAGTCGTACGTCACGCGAAAGACCGAGCCGTCAGTCGGTGGTTGATCATACTGGCGGCCTTGGTCGCCACAACAGGATGCGGCCCATCGCAACCGGAGGACGCGAGCCGCGCCACCGTGTCGGGCATCGTGACGCTCAAGGGACAACCACTGCCTGCGGGCACCATTACCTTTGAAACGTCAGATCCTCCGAAGGCGACGTCTGTTTCGATCACCGAGGGCGGCAGGTATTCAACCGATCGTGTTCCTATCGGGGCTTGCAAGGTCTCGGTTTCAACGTCATCGATCCAGTTCGGCAATCCATCGGCGTACGTCGCCATTCCTGAGAAATACGGGGATACGGCTACGTCCGGCCTGACCGTCGATGTCAAGGCCGGCGAGAACGAGAACGTCAACTTCGAGCTTAAACCTTAAGCAACATACGGCGACGCAGCGTGGCATAACGCGGCGTCTCGCACAGGGAGGCGACATGACGCCCAGCGACGATGATCGCACGCACGGCGGACTTGAGACGGTTACGGGCGCAGGCTGCGATGGCCGCGATGCCTGCTGCCGCTTGGCGGCGGGCGTGGATCGGCGCCGGTTCGTGCAGGGTCTGGCCGCCGGCGCTGGGCTGCTGGCCTGGCGGGCGCCGCGGGCGACGGTGGCCGGACCCTTTGCAGCCGACGACGCGATCGACCACTTCGTGCCCGCCGATAAGAAGCTTGCCGCCGATTGGGTCGCCGGCCTCTTCGCGCGGGGCGAACGGACGTGGTACGCCGGCGACGACCTGGCGACGATCGGCATGCCGGTCGGCGGCGTCGCGGCCGGGCAGGTCTATCTCACTGGCGACGGCCGGCTCGTCTATTGGGACGTTTTCAACAGCAACCACAACACCGGCTACGGCGCCGTCAACTACCAAGCCGGGCGGAAGCCGACCGACGTGGTCAGCGAAGGAACGTTCACCGCGGCGACGGCCGTCGATCAGGGGGCCGCGATCCAGGTGACCGTGCACGGCCGGACGGTCGCACGTACGCTGGACGGCCGCGGCTTTGCGCGGGTTCGTTTCTGCGGTGAATATCCGGTCGGCCGGGTGGAGTACGCCGACGACGCGCTGCCGGTCGCGGTGGCGCTCGAGGCGTATTCGCCGTTTATTCCGCTGTGCGCGGCCGACTCTTCGCTGCCGGCGACCGTGCTGAAGTACACGCTGAAGAACGGCGGCGACGCGGCCGCCCAAGTGACGATCGGCGCCTGGCTGCAAAACGCCGTGCTGAACGACGCCGGCCCGGAACTGGCCGGACAGGCGGAGCGCCGCAACCGCGTGGTGCAAGAGGACCGCTTTACGGCGGTCGTCGGCAGCGCGAGGCCGCTCGAAACTGCTCAAGAGAAGCGACGCGAGCCGATCGTCATCGCCGATTTCGAGGGCGACGGCTACGGCCAGTGGCGCGTGGAAGGCGAGGCCTTCGGCGACGGCCCGGTCGAGGGGACGCTCGAACACCAGCAGGCCGTGTCGGGGTACCAGGGCCGGCGACTGGTCAACAGCTTTCAAGGAGGGGACGACCCGCAGGGCAAGCTCGTTTCGCCGGAGTTCGTCATTGAACGCCCGTGGATCGGGTTCTTGATCGGCGGCGGCGGTTTCGCGGATAAGACGTGCGTCAACCTGGTGATCGACGGCAAGCCGGTTCGCACGGCGACCGGCAAGAACGCGGAGCTGCTGGAGGTTCGCAACTGGGACGTCGCCGAGCTGGCCGGCAAGCGGGCTCGCATCGAGATCGTCGACGCCCAGAGCGGTCCGTGGGGCCACGTCAACGTGGACCAGATCGAGCTGCGCGACGACCCGAAGACCGACGCGGCGATTCCGCTGCGGCGGCGGCGCGACTTCGGCACGATGGCGGTCGCGGTGCTCGGCGGCGACGCGTCGGCCGCGGCGTCGATCCCCGACGGAGACGCGCTCGAGGAGCTGTTTGCCGCGCTGCGGGGCGAGCCGGTCGCCTCGGCCGAAAAGCCGCTCGGTGAAAACCTGCGGGGCGCTGTCGGCCGGACGATCGAACTGCAGCCCGGCGCGGAGGCGACGGTGACGTTCGTCGTCGCCTGGCATATGCCGCACAACTACCGCGAGAACCGCTGGGTGGGCAATTATTACGGTAAGCGGTTGGCCAGCGCCGTGGACGTGGCGGCGTACGTTGCCAAGAACTTCGATCGGCTCGACGCCGAGACGTACGCCTGGCTGGAGACCTATTACGACTCGT
>QEVI01000062.1 GCA_003576855.1 Planctomycetota bacterium | reverse complement strand
CCGGTTGGCTTTATCGAACGACGCCTTGAAGACCAGGTTGACGCCGAGCTCCGCGGCGATCCGCTTTAGCGCCTCGGCAATTGTTCGGGCCGAGGCGTAGTCCTCCAGCACGCAGGGGCCGGCGATCCAGAGGAGCGGCTGGCCGGCGCCACATTGGTAAGGGCCGATTTGGGCAGGGTTGCGGGGCACGGAGCGCAAGGGGGAAGGGGGACGGTGGAGGGGGGAATCGGCAATATAGCGGTGGAGTAGCTGTACGGTCAGGAGCGGGAGAGGGTTTGCCGCCCGCGGCGGAGAGGGCCGCCGGTGCGGTTGCCGTCGAGAAAACTTGCGCGGCCAACGGAGGCGTCAATCTCAAGTCGAGACGATTTCAATGTCCCCCGCCCGGCGCGGTTCCTCGCGGCTCGGCTGTTGTTTCGTTTCGCTTCGTAGCGCGGAAGTTCGCCGCAGCAAGTTCGACGTGCGACTGGGCTTGTCGAAGGCTTGTTTCACGCCGCGGCAGGCCGGGATGTCTCATGCTAACCGTATACAGCGAATGAAGTTGCGCTCTTCCGCGACGCGCCCATCCGCGGTGCCCTGCGCTGCGGGTGGCACAGGTCGTGCATTATGGGAATGCCGCTAACGTTGCCGGCAGCGCTGACAACGGAGGCAATAACCCATGCTGGCCCGCGGGGCCTCGAACGAAGTGTGGCGCGTCGGTTCACTTGCCCCTGACCGATTCGCCGAGTCAAAGCGTCTTTGACTCGTTCGAGGCCCGCTTTTTTTGCGCCCCGCGTTCCAATGTCGCCGCATGGGACTGGCCGCTTAAGCGGCCAGTCCGTCGAGGGCGGGTCAGCGGCGGGGTCGGAACGGTTTTACGTTGCGGCCCCAGATTTCGC
Organism: Planctomycetota bacterium; assembly: GCA_003576855.1. Taxonomy (GTDB): domain Bacteria; phylum Planctomycetota; class Planctomycetia; order Pirellulales; family Lacipirellulaceae; genus Lacipirellula. The sequence continues at coordinate 33,535 of QEVI01000062.1, read as the reverse complement.
CGGGAACTTCGTTGTGGTAGGGCCGCGGCTGGCGCCGGGCGAGGTCCTTCATCTCGGCGGGGATGTCCGATTCGCGGAATTCGCCGCCGTTAGCGGCGGCGATGGCTTCCAGGTTGCGCCGCCCGGCGATGCTGGCCCCCATGCCGACGGCAAACGTGTGGATCGGAAACGGCCGCGTCTCGCCGGCCAGCAGGTAGCTCATCTTCTTTTCGCCGGTGATCCGGCCATCGGAGAGGAGGAACACTGTATCGGGTTCGATCATCTGGGCGACGGCAATCGCCTCCTCGACCGAGTCGCCCAGGCAGAGCTCGACCGTATCGAGCCAGCGGGCCAGCAGCCGCTTGTTCGCGTCGGTCGGGCGGATGTAGCGGTCCACCGGGTCGGGGTAAAACAACGGGTAGACCATGTCGCTGTGGAAAATGACGTAAAACTCCTGGTCATCTTCCAGCAAGTCGACGCAGCGGAGCAGCTCGGCGACGACCGTTTCCAGTCGGCCCCCCTGCATGCTGCCGGAGTTGTCGAGGATGAAGACAATGCGACGGCCTTCGATCTTCTTGCCGAAGAACTGAGCGGTCGGGTCGTCGCCGAGGCCGGAGTCGAACATCGCGCGGCCCCCGCCGCCGGCGCCGATGAGCGAGCCCAGTTCGCCGGCCAAGCCTTCGGCCAGAGAGCTCGGCTCGCCGTTCTCACGGGCCATCGCTGCGGCGTCGGACAGCGAGCCCAAGGGGGCTAAACCCGGATCGATCAGCTCGACCGGAACGTCGGCGTCGCCTACCGGGGGCTCGACTTCACTGGGTTCGAGCGCTGCGTCGTGCAGCAGCAGTTCCTCCTGCGGCGGCGGACCGCTGGCCCAGATCAGTTCCTCCAGCGGAACGGCGATCGGCAGGCGGGCCCCAAGCAGCACCGCCAGTGCCAGCGCATGGAGTCCGAAGCTCGCCAGCATTGGCGGCGTCGGTCCGCGGCGGCGCCGACGCGGGTGATGCAGCGTGGCGTTTCGAGCCCTGAGCGGGCGCCCTTTCGCTCGCCGCCTAGCAGCCGCCACGGCAACTGGCGCTGGCTCGCCTACGGCAGCAGCAATTGGCATTGTGCCTGTCGCCTCTGTGGGCGGCGCTGGGCGGCGTCCTTTCCGTAGCCGGCGACGCCAACCGCGCCGCTCCGTGCGGATGTGCACGTCGGTCGCGTCGGCCACTCCCAGGGGCTGCCGGGCGGATACCTCCAAGACGAACGAGCGGAGCGGCAGTTTTTCGCCAGCGGCCGGTTCAGCGAGCGGCGGCTGCCACGCGGCGGGCGGTTCGGTCGCGAGCGGCCCGTCGTGCCCGTCGCGGCGATGGAGAGAAAAGGCCATTGTCGGAGGCAGTTGGCTTCAACGGTCAAGGTAGCCGCGGACCGGCCGCTCCTCCGTGCCGGCGGGCCGACGGCGGCAATTGTAACACGGCCCAAGTGGGCGTGCGAAACCCTGTCCCGCGCCCGCTCTTGCCCACGCATGTTTCACGGACGCCGAACCGACCTGACGCCAATCGGCCAGGCACAGGCCCCGCGGGCGCGGCTTCGACGGCGCACGCCGGGGCTCGGGAACTGGCGCGGCTGACTGCCCGTCGCAATCCTTGATACAATGGCGCGAGTCGCGGCCGTCAAACCGACCCTCGTTGGCTGGAAATTAGGACCAACTCCTCATGAATCTGCGTTACACGTTACGAATCGTATTGGTGCTGCTCGTCATGCAAGCGGCGGCCGTTGCCGCGCGGGCCGCCGAAAGCGCCGCGACGACCGGCGCGGAAACGGCCCAGGACGCCAAACTCGCGTTGGCGTCGATATTTTCCGACCACATGGTGCTGCAGCGGGAAATCAAGGCGCCCGTTTGGGGCACGGCGTCGCCGGGGGCCGAGGTCACCGTGCAGTTGGGCGAAGAAAAGTGGCGCTGTGGATGGAGACGCTGGAGCCGGGCAAGCCGTTGGAAATGACGGTCTCGTCCGGCGATCAGACGATTAGCCTCAAAGACGTGCTCGTCGGCGACGTGTGGATCGCTTCCGGTCAGTCGAACATGGAATGGCCGGTCGGCGCCGCCCTCAATCCGGACGCCGAAATTGCGACCGCCGATTGGCCGGAAATCCGCATCATCGACGTGCCGAACGTCCCCAGCGACGAGCCGAAGCAATCGTTCGAATCGGCCGGCTGGCAGCCCTGCAAACCGGAAACGATCAAGAGCTTTTCGGCCGTGGCGTACTACTTCGGTCGTCACTTGCACAAGGAGCTGCACGTGCCCATTGGGCTGATCGGCTGCAACTGGGGCGGCACGCCCATGGAGGCCTGGACCAGCCGCGAGGCGCTGGAGTCGAGCGAGACGTTTAGGCCGATCGTCGAGGCGGCCGCCGCGCCGCCCAAGGACGACGCCGAAGCCGACCAGCGCCGCAAACTGGCAATGCACCAACCGGCGGCGCTGTTCAACGGCATGCTCTCGCCGGTCATTCCTTACGCCATTCGCGGCGCCATCTGGTACCAGGGCGAAAGCAACGCCAGCCGGCATGCCCAATACGCCGAGCTATCGAAGCTGATGGTCTCCGACTGGCGCAATCGCTGGGGCCAGGGGGATTTTCCGTTCTTGCTGGTTCAATTGGCGGCCTTTGAACCGGGAGGCGACAACTGGCCGCCCCTCCGCGAGGCCCAATTGCAGACGCTTGAACTTCCCAAGACCGGGATGGCCGTAGCGATCGACATCGGCGACAAGACCGACATTCATCCGCGGAACAAGCAGGAGGTGGGTCGGCGGCTGGCGCTGGCCGCGCTAGCCATCGCGCACGGCAAGGATTTGGTTTATTCGGGTCCGATTTACCGCAAAATGGCCGTAGACGACGGCGCCGTGCGGCTGTCATTCGATCACATCGGCGGCGGCCTGAAGGCCGACGGCGAGCTCAAGGGGTTTGAAATCGCGGGCCCCGACGGCAAGTGGGTCCCCGCCAAGGCGGCCATCGACGGAGCGCAAGTCGTCGTCTCGGCCGACGGGGTGGCCGATCCCAAGGCCGTGCGGTATAGCTGGTCGGCGTATCCGGACGGCAATCTGTTCAACGCCGAGGGTTTGCCGGCATCGCCGTTCCGGACAGGCGAAGTGGAGGCGCCGGCCGAGCCCGCTGAGGCGCCGGCGGCGTCGAGTGAGAAGCCCGAGGCTGCGCCGACAAACCCACGGAATTGAGCCGGGCAGGCTCCGAAGGCGGGGCGGGACGCGAACGGGTGCGAACTGGCGATTAGCTCTTGACGAGGTGCGCTCCGCGGGCTGGCCTGGTGACGAACGGCGTGGCGGCGACGCCGGTGCGAGCCGCATAGCCTTCGCCGATGCGGGCGGCGATTTCGCGCTCCCGGCCTGAGTGCACCAGGGCGACGATGCATCCGCCGAAGCCGCCGCCGGTCATCCGCGCGCCGATGACGCCCCCCTCGGCGCCGACTTGCTGGGCGAGCTCGACCAGTACGTCCAGTTCGGCGCAGCTCACCTCGAAGTCGTCCCGGAGCGACGCGTGGCTGGCGTACATCAACTCTCCCACGCGGCGCCAGTCGCCGGCCTGCAAGGCCTGAGCCGCCTCGACCGTGCGCTCGTTCTCGGTCACCACGTGGTGCGCCCGGCGGTACAGCAGCGGGCCCAGTTTCGACCGCTTGGTCGCCAGCCGCTCGGCGGCGACGTCGCGAAGCGTTTCGACGCCCAGCAGCCGGGCCGACTCGAAGCACTGGCGGCGGCGGTCGGCGTACTCGGTGCCGGTGAGTTCGTGCTTGATATTGGAGTTGATGATCAAGACCTCGACCGAGTCGTCTTCCAGCGGCACGAGCTGGGCGGTTTCGCTGCGGCAGTCGATCAGCAGCAACTTGCCTTGTTCGCCCAGTGCGGAACTGAACTGGTCCATGATGCCGCAGGGCATGCCGGCGTAGACATGCTCGGCCTGCTGGCTGAGGCGGGCCTTTTCCACGGGGTCGAGCGGACGGCCGGCGACCCCCTCCAGCAGGGTCGCCGTGGCGACTTCCAGCGCCGCGCTGCTCGACAGGCCGCTGCCGAGAGGGACCTTGGAATCGACCAGCAAGTCGAGCCGCCCGGGCGCCGCTCCGCGGTCGATGAACCCGGCGAATACGCCGCGGACGTAACTGGTCCAGTCGCGGCGCAGCGGCTGCAAGTCGCTCAGCGAGAACTCGGCGGTCTCGCCCATCAAGGCGCTGTGAACGCGGACGGCGTCGCCCGCCGCCACGGTCCTGGGCCGGGCGGCGGCGACGACCGTGTAGCGCTCGATCGCCAGGGGAAACACGAAGCCGCCGTTGTAGTCCGTGTGCTCGCCGATGAGATTCACGCGGCCCGGCGCGGCGGCGATCCACTGCGGCTCGCTGCCGTAGAGCTCGGCGAAACGGGCGCGGACCGCCGCGACCTGCTCCGGCAGCGAAGGTGATTGGAATTCGTCGCGCGTGGCAGTTCGAGCAGTCATCGCAGCTTTCGGGGCGGGAGGTCGCAGCGTCAGGCGGCCTGCTGCGAAGAAGCGAAACATCGACGGCCCATCGTAAGCCAGGGCCCGCGCGGACACAACGAGCCGCGGCTTGTCGCAAGCCAGCGGCGTTGTTGGTAAGGTCCTTTCCGGCCGCGCAGTCCCAGCGCCGCCCGCCGCGAAAAAACCTTTGCAAGCCCCACACGCGGTAGTTAAGCTGTGCGCCAATTCGCAACAAGAAAACAAGAATCGGTCACCAGCGGAGTTTCATCGACAGGGACGTGGAGAAAAAGCGGGGAGCAGTGCGATGCGTCGTGGCTGCACGAATCGTTTCACCACCGGCCAACCGAGGGCCGTTTTGGCATGGCTCTTCGCCGGCCTGGCGACCGCCGCGTGCCCGCCGGGGGCGGCGGCCGCTGCGGATCGAATCATAGCCCTCACCGGCAACAGTGTCCCCGGCGTCGCCGGGGCGCAGCTTGAAGGCTTCAGCGGCGCCACGATCAATGCGGCCGGCCAAGTCGCCTTTGAAGCCACCTTGAAGCCCGGCGGCGGAGTCACCTCCGCGAACAACCTGACGGTCTGGCGGGTCAGCGACGCGACGCGGGAAGTGCTCGCCAGAACCGGATCGACGGCCCCCGGCGGCGGATTGTTCACGGGTTTCGAAGCGTCGTCGATCAGCGACGACGGCGGCGTGGTCGTGGGCGGCATGCGCGACGGCGTCCGCGGCGTATGGCGATATGCGGCGCCCCCGGCGAGCGGCGCTTTGGTCGCCGTCGTGGGTCAGGCGCCGAGCCCGGACCTCGACCAGACTCAACTCGACGTCATCTACAGGCCGCCAATGCAATCGAACGCCGGACACGTGGCGTTCGATGGGGGCCTCCGCGTGGGCGTAGGCGGCGTGACCAATGTGAACGACCGTGGCTTGTGGCTCTCCTTCGGCGGCCACAATCAGCTTGTCACCCGCGAGGGCGCCGCGGCGCCGGGCGTCAACGGCGGCCAGTTCAGCACGATGCTTCCGCTGGGCGTCAATCAGTTGGGGCAGTCAGTCGTGGTCGCATCGCTGAAGATCGACGGCGTCTTCATCACGGCCTCCAGTAACCAGGGCATCTGGCGATTACAGCCGGGCGGCGGCACGCTCATCGCCAGGACCGGCTCCGGGGACGTGCCCGGCCTGCCAGGCGCCAGCTTTGCGATTTTCGGCGTCCCGGCGATTAACGGCCTCGGTGAAATCGCTTTCAACGCCGGTCTTGCGCACGGCGGCGGCATTACGAGCCTCAACGACGCTGGCGTGTGGTACTCCGACGGCACAAAAGCGGCGCTGGTCGCGCAGACCGGCGCTGCAGCCCCCGGCACGGGCGGCGCGTTGTTCGGCGAGCTCTTTCCGCCGCTGCTCAACGACGCCGGGGAACTGCTCGTCAGCGGCACGCTCCTGCCAGGCGTCGGGGGCGTCGTCGACGCCAATGCGCTTGGAATGTGGCTCATAAAGCCCGGCGGCAGCGGCGGCGCTCTGGTGGCCCGTACGGGCAGCGGCGGCGTCCCCGGAGTCCCCGGGGCGAGCTTTGCCGGGTTCCAAGGCGCCGCGCTGAACGCGTCCGGCCAGATCGCCCTGTTGGCCACGCTGGCCGTCGGAACCGGGGGCGTCACCGAGAACGACAACCAGGGGATTTGGCTGCTCGACGGTCCGGGGAGCGGCACTCTGGTCGCCCGCCGCGGACAGGCTATCGCCGGGCGAACCGTATCGTCGCTGGACTTCACCGGCAGTTCGGGCGGCGGCGATGGCCGGCCACGGGCGCTGAACGCTAGCGGGGAGTTGGCGTACCGTGCGACATTCAGCAGCGGCGAGCAAGCACTCGTCGTGCATACGCCGTTGGGAGGGTTGGCCGGCGACTTCGACGCCGACGGCGATGTTGACGGCATCGACCTCGCGCACTGGAAAGCGCATTACGGCCTGCCGACCGGCGCGGCGAAATCGCAGGGGGACGCCGACGGCGACGGCGACGTCGATGGCGGCGATTTTCTCTTCTGGCAGCGAGACCGGACGGCCGCCCCCGCGGCGCCGATTCCCGAACCGGCGGGACTGGCGCTGCTGGCGGCGGGCGGGCTTGCACGGGCTGCGCAGCGGCGTGGCCGGCGCGGCGCGGGCAATGGAACCGATTGATCGCCGATTGGCTTGACTGACCGTGGCTGTCGCCGCGGCGCCCTTCGAGCGCTGGCGCCCCAATTGCTTCACAGCGCCGGCTTTCGGAGCGCGACCCACCCGTTGGCAGCGCCACACGTTCAGCCATTGCCTGCCGGCAGCTTGGTTCCTAGTCTGAAGCGCATGCGGTTCCGTTTGCTGACGTACAACATCCACAAAGGCATCGGGGGCCTCGACCGCCGCTACGACTTGGCGCGGACGATCGAAACCATACGCCACTACCAGCCGGATGTCGCGCTGCTCCAGGAGGTCGATGAGGGCGCCAAACGGTCGCGACACGACCGGCAGGTCGATCTGTTGGCCGAGGCCGTCGAGCTGCCCTACCGCGCGTACCAGCGCAACGTACGGCTGCGCACCGTGGGGCACTACGGCAACGCAGTGCTCAGTCGCTGGCCGATTTTGGAGCCCGAAGACCTCGATCTGACGATTCGCTTCAAGAAGCGCCGCGGGGCGCTGCTCTGCCGGTTTCGGGCCCATGTGGGCGAGCACACGCGGACGGTGGTCCTCGCCAACGTCCACTTGGGACTGGCGGGCTTTGAGCGACAGATTCAGCTAAAACGGCTGCTCGCCTGCGGGCATGTCTGCCGGCTCCACGGCCAGACGCCGCTCATCGTGGCCGGCGACTTCAACGACGTGTGGGACAGCCTCGGCAAGCGGGTGATGCAGCCGGCCGGGTTTCGACTCGGCAGCGGCCACGTGCGGACGTTTCCGGCGGCCGCCCCATTACGACGATTAGATCGAGTATTCTATCGCGGGTCGCTCGCCGCGATTGGCGCTTTTGCCGGACATACCGGCGCCGCCCGACGGGCTTCAGACCATCTGCCGGTGATCGTCGATTTTGAAGTATTGGACCACGCGGCCCATGATTAAGGGGTCGACCAGCACCCAGGGGTCGGGTTGCTTTGGCGACCGGGGAATCACCACGTAAAACCAGGTCCCCCGGTCGCAAAAAAGCAACCCGACCACCCCGCCCCCTTTCAAATTCGATCCCACCGCGGTTTTCCCCTCAGCGTTTCTACCCCTAGCCCGCCCTCCGGTGGAGGGGAATTGTCGGCGGCCGCCCATGGCGATCCTCGCGCTTACCGATCCCGAATGGGTCGCCCTGTACTGGACGACCGCATACTGGGCGCATCTGGCGCTGCAGATCGGCCTGGCGTTTCGGGTGGTCGCCCAACGGCGGCTGACGGGCGAGACGCTGGCCTGGATCATGGTGATCTTCGTGTTTCCCGTCGTCGGGCCGGCGATGTACCTGTTCTTCGGCGAGTTGCGGCTGGGCAAGCGCCGAGCGCGGCGATTCTCCGAGTTGTACCCCCCTATTCGGAAATGGCTGGCCGAAATACCCCAGCGGAGCCAGGTGGACTGGTCGCGGCTCGACCCGGATTTCGAGCCGCTGTCTCAGCTTTGCGAGCGGACGATGGGCGTGCCGGCGCTCGGCGGCAACCTGGTAACGCTCATCGGCGACTGGCAGGAGTCGTTCGACCGCATGATCGCCGACATCAACGCCGCCGAGCGGACCTGCCACCTGGAGTTCTATATCTGGAGCACGGGCGGCCGCACCGAGCATGTGGCCGACGCCCTGGCGGACGCATCGCGCCGCGGCGTCGTGTGCCGCGTGCTGGTCGACGCCATGGGGAGCCGGGCGTTTCTCCGCAGCGACACCGCCGAGCGACTGCGGCGGGCCGGCGTGCTGGTTCACGAGGCGCTGCCCGGCGGCCTGCTCCGCTTGCCGTTCGTGCGATTCGACTTGCGGCTCCATCGGAAGATCGTCGTCATCGACGGGCGCGTGGGCTACACCGGCAGCCTGAACATGGTGGATCCGCGGTACTTCAAGCGGGACGCCGGCGTGGGCCAATGGATCGACGCGATGGTGCGGATCGAGGGCCCGGCGGTCGAGGCGCTGGCGATCACGTTCCTGGCGGACTGGTACATCGAAACCGAGGCGCCGCTTTCGGAACTGCAAACCAGCGGCGACGCCCGCCCCCAGCCGACTCGCGGCGAGTGCGCGGTGCAGGTGATGCCCTCCGGGCCGTCGCTGGCGACGCGGGCCGTCGAGCAGGTGCTGATCACGGCGGTGTATTCGGCGCGGGAAGAGCTGGTGCTGACGACGCCGTACTTCGTGCCGAGCGAACCGTTGTCGCTGGCGCTGGTGGCCGCCGCGCGGCGCGGCGTGAAGGTGATCCTGGTCGTGCCGTCGCGCGTCGATTCGAAGCTGGTGCGCTACGCCAGCGGCGCGTTCAAAGCCGAGCTTTTGGAGGCGGGCGTCCGGATCGCCGCCTTCAGCGGCGGGCTGCTCCACACCAAGAGCGTGACGATCGACGGCACGCACTCGCTGTTTGGATCGGTGAACCTCGACCCGCGGAGCATGCGGCTGAACTTCGAAATCTTGCTGGCGCTGTACGACCCGGACTTCACCAGCCGACTACGGGCCTTGCAGCAACGGTACATTGACGAGTCGGAGCTGCTCGACTACGGGGCGTACCTAGCGCGGCCGCGGGCTAAGCAAGTGGTGGAGAACTTCGCGCGATTGTTGAGTCCGTTGTTGTAAGCAGTGCGGCAAGAGTTTTGGCGACTGGCGGCGTCGCCGATCGTGGTAGGTCGCCCGTCGCCGAAGAATCACGACGCAACACCGTCCAGCACGGCGCGAGGTTTGCACCGCCGCGGGAGCCTCTCCGGAAGGTTATAGGCACACGATGATCGAACCTGGCATGATAACTCGACGCACGGCGCTGGCTACGGGACTATCACTACTGCCCGCCGCGATCGGGCTGGCGCCCGCGACGGCCGCCCCTGTCCGACGCCGCGAGGGCCGGTTCCGCCTGCCCGGCGGGCGGCGCATTGGCTACGCAGAGTACGGCGACCCGGCTGGGCCGTTGGTGTTTTACTTCCATGGCACGCCGGGATCGCGGATCGAGGCCGGCATGCTCGAGCAGGAAATCTGCACCGCGGGCCTGCGGCTGGTGGCCCTGGAGCGGCCGGGCATCGGGCTGTCTGATTACCAACCCGGCCGGCGGATCCTCGATTGGCCGGCGGACGTGGCATCCATTGCCGACCAGTTGGGCTATGCCGACTCGGCCTTCGGCGTCATCGGGCTGTCGGGCGGCACGCCTTACGCCCTGGCGTGCGTGAAATGCCTTCCGCACCGGCTCACGCATGTCGCCATCGTATCCGGCCACACGCCGCCGGGCGCGGGCGTCGAGCAAGGAAGCGCCGATCGATTAATCACACTCATCGAGCGCCGGCCGCGACTGGGGCGGATCGGCCTGAACGTCGCCGACCGCCAGTTGAGCCGAAACCCCGAGCGATTCGCCGACCGCGTGATGCGGTCGTGGGCCCCGGCTGACCAGCAGCTCGTCAACTGCAACGCGGGCTATCGGCAGACGATGATCCGCACCCTGGAAGAAGCGACCCGCTGCGGGACCGCCGGCATTCAAACGGACGTGACGTTGCTGGGCCGCCCTTGGGGTTATCGGCTGTGCGACCTGCCGCCGGCGGCGGTGTCGATCTGGCACGGGTCGTGCGACACGATCGCCCCGATTTCAATGGGGCGTTACTTCCACCGCACCATCGCCGGCAGTGAGCTGATCATCGACGCCAAAGCCGCGCACGTCACGATGATGAAGTGGTACGCGGCGGAGATCCTCGCGCGATTCAGCGCGGCGGGGGCGTCCTAGCAGCGCAGAGCGGATACCCCCCCGCAGCCCCGACCTAGCCAGGTCGGGGCTATGGGCGGTTATTCGGAAGGGCGGCGTTGGGGCGATGTGGGGACTGCGGGGCGCTCCGGCGGCTCGTTGAGCGGCGGCTGCTGGCTGGTGGGTAGCAAGTGGGCGGGGCGGCGGGCGTTGCTATGATTGAAACGCGACGTTGCCCTGCCCTGCCCTATTGCTGTGCCGCACCTCCATGGCCAATCGCAAGACCCTCGGCGGCGTGATTCACGCCTACCAGCGATACGATCCCCAGCGGTTCCCCAGCCCCACGCAACCGCCGCCCGACATGGCGTCCGGCGCGCTGGAGCATATGCTCATGTACGGCGAGCGGCGGGAGCTGACCGAGGAGGAACTGGCCCGCGCGGTGCGGATCGACCCCCGGCAGATCGCCGGGCTCGGCCCCAGCCTCGACGCACTTCTCGAACTGCTCAAAGAGCGGAAGCGGAAGATCCTCCAGCGCTGGGAGACGAAGAAAGTCCAAGGCGAAGCCGCTCAGGCCTTCGCCCAGCAGGCGCACCAGATCCGGCCGCCGCGGGCCCTGCGTGACCGGTACCAACGCGCCGTCGTCGCCGAGCAAATCCGCGAGCTGGAACGGATCTGGTACGCCGCCGGCGACGACCAGTCGAAGTTCGCGCGGGAGCTGGTTCCGCTTATCGAAACGCTGGGCGAGAAGTACCAGGTTGACCAGCTCGCGGCCAAGTACGATTTCACCGGCCGCGAGCCGATGACCGTGCCGCAGGCGCTGGCGATCAAGGACGAACTGGAGCGGATCGACGAGCTCATCAAGCAGCTTGAAGAGGCCCGCCGGACGGCCCAGATCGGCGTGATCGACCTGGAGGCGCTGGCCGAGTTCGCCGAGCCGGGCGATGTCGAGCAACTCAGCGCTTTTCAGCAACAGATTCAGGATTACCTGCGGGAGCTGGCCGAGCAGCAGGGGCTGGAGCAGCGCGGCCGCAGCTTCCGGATCACGCCCAAGGCGTATCGCCTGTTTCAGCGAAAGCTGCTGGAGAAGCTGTTCAGCGAGCTGGCTCCGTCGCGCACGGGGCGGCACCAGGGCGAGGTCGTGGGCGAGGGCGCCGTCGAGCTGCAAAGCACCAAGGCCTATGAATTCGGCGATTCGATTGCGAATCTCGATATCCCCGGCTCGTTCATCAACGCCCTGGTACGGCAAGGCCCCGGCACGCCGGTGCGGCTCCGCCAGGACGATCTAGTGATCCATCGCACGCGGAACAGTCCCAAGTGCGCGACGTGCGTGGTGATGGACATGAGCGGCTCGATGCGCTACGACGGCCAGTACATCAACGTCAAGCGCATGGCGCTGGCGTTGGAAGGGCTGATCCGCAGCGAGTATCCGGGCGACTTTCTCCAGTTCGTCGAGATGTACAGCTTCGCCAAGGTCGTCCCCCGCGGAAAGCTCCTCGAGCTGATGCCCAAGCCGGTGACGGTGTACGACCCCATCGTGCGTCTCAAGGCCGACATGAGCCGCGACGACGTAAGCGAGCACCTCGTGCCGCCTCACTTCACGAACATCCAGCACGGGCTGTCGGCGGCTCGTCGGCTATTGGCGACGCAGGACACGCCGAATCGGCAAATCGTGCTCATCACCGATGGCTTGCCGACGGCCCATTTCGAAGGGCAGACGCTGTATTTGCTCTACCCGCCCGATCCGCGGACCGAGCGTGCGACGATGCGCGAAGGCCAGCTTTGCCGCCGCGAGGGAATCACGATCAACCTGTTTCTCCTGCCGAGCTGGTCGCAGACGGAGGAAGACGTCCGCTTCGCCTATCGGCTGGCGGAAGCGACCAAGGGCCGGGTGTTCTTCACGGCCGGCCGCGACCTCGACCGGTACGTGGTGTGGGATTACTTGAAGCGGCGGCGGGAAATTGTGCGGTAAGGGGCGAGCGCTAAGCCGCTAGCGGCGAGCGGGCTTGGTATACTAATTGCTCGCCGTGCCATGATTCTCGCTCGTGCACCTTTGCGTTGCTGCCATGCCAACCCCCGGGGCGGACGCTGACGGGCCGCCGCTTGAGCTCAACAGCCAGAGCCTCGATTTCCTCGAAGGACTGTACGCCCAGTACGTCGCCGATCCGCAGTCGGCTCCGGCAGACTGGCGGCGGCTGTTCGGACGATTCGAGGGGCCCAGCGCGGGCGCCGCTGGAATGGTCAATGGCGCTGCCGAGGCGCCGCCGACGGGCCGCCCGGTAGCCGCCGACAGGTACGCCGGCCCGGGCAATGACGCTTCGCCGGGCGTCGCGTTGGCGGACGTCGAACGCGGCGCGCGGACCCCGGCGACCCATTTGATCGCCTTGCAAGAGCGGGTCGATCAGCTCATCCGCAACTACCGGGTTCGCGGGCATATCGTCGCCGACGTCGATCCGCTCGATCAGGCTCGGCCCCGGCCGCCGGAACTCGATCCGGCGTATTACGGGTTCACCGAAGCCGACTACGACCGGCTCTTCTCGACCCGCACCCTGCAGGGACCGCGGCAACGGACGCTCCGCGAAATCCTCCGCTGGTTGCAGAACACCTACTGCCGGGCGATCGGCGTGCAGTTCATGCACATCGACGACCTGGTGATTCGCGAGTGGTTGCAAGGCCGCATGGAGGAAACCGAGAACCGCACTCAACTTACCCGCGACGAGCAGATCCGCATTTATCGCAAGCTGGTCGACGCCACGTCGTTCGAGACGTTCGTCCAGACGAAGTTCATCGGCGCCAAAAGCTTTTCGCTGGAAGGGGGCGAGAGCCTGATTCCGCTGCTGGACCTGGCCATCGAGAAGGCGGGGGACGACGGCGTTGACGAAATCGTGCTGGGCATGGCTCATCGCGGCCGGCTCAACGTGCTGGCCAATATCATCGGCAAACGGGCGCGGGAGATCTTCCGCGAGTTCATGGACGTCGACGCGCCGACGCGGACCGGCCCCGGAGACGTAAAGTACCACCTCGGCTACTCCGGCGATTGGACGACAAGCCGCGGACACAAGGTGCATCTTTCGCTGTCGTTCAATCCTAGCCACTTGGAGTACGTCAACGGCGTCGCGCTGGGCCGATTGCGAGCCAAGCAGGATCGTTACGGCGACGTCCATCGCCGCCGCGGCCTGGCGATCCTGATCCACGGCGACGCGGCGTTCGCCGGCGAGGGCGTCGTACAGGAAACGCTCAACCTCAGCGAGCTGCCGGGATACCGCGTCGGCGGTGCGCTGCACGTGATCGTCAACAATCAGATCGGCTTCACGACCACGCCCGGCGAAGCCCGATCGAGCCCGTACGCCACGGACGTCGCCCGGATGCTGCAGAGCCCGATCTTTCACGTCAACGGCGAGGACCCCGAGGCGGTCGCCCAGGCGGTGCGGCTGGCGCTGGACTTCCGCAAGGAGTTTCAGCGCGACGTCGTGATCGACATGTACTGCTATCGGCTGCGCGGACACAACGAAGGGGACGAGCCGTCTTTCACGCAGCCGCTGATGTACCGGGCAATCGCGGCCCAAAACACGGTCCGCGAGGGATACCTCAACCGGCTGCTGAATCTCGGCGGCATTACGGCGGAGGAAGCCGAGCAAATCGCCGCCGAACGCCATGCGAAACTCGAACACGAGTTCAACGAGGCCCGCCGGAAGGACTTTCAGCTTTACAATCCGACGCCCACGGGTCCGTGGGCGCACTATGTGGGGGGCCCGGCTGCCGACGCCGGCGAGGCGAATACCGGCGTCGCGTTGGCGAAGCTCCAGGATCTACTGGCGCGACTGGCCCGCACGCCGGACGACTTCCATGTGCATCCGAAGCTCGTGCGGGCGATGGAGCGGCGCCGCCGCATGGCCGACGGCCGCGAACCGCTGGACTGGGCCGCGGCCGAAGCGCTGGCCTTCGCCACGCTAGCCGCCGACGGCGTGCGGGTGCGGTTGAGCGGCCAGGACAGCCAGCGCGGCACGTTCAGCCAGCGGCATGCGGTGCTCCACGACGTGGAGACCGGCCGGAAGTACATGCCGCTGGCGCACCTGTCGCCCAGCCAGGGCCCGGTGGAGATCGTCAATAGCCCGTTGTCGGAAGCCGGCGTGCTGGGCTTCGATTACGGGTACAGCCTGGACTGCCCGGAGGGCCTCATCGCGTGGGAGGCCCAGTTCGGCGATTTCGCCAACGCGGCGCAGGTCGTCATCGACCAGTTCATCGCCAGCGCCGAGGCGAAGTGGAATCGGCTGAGCGGCCTGGTGCTGCTCTTGCCGCACGGGTTCGAGGGACAAGGGCCGGAGCATTCCAGCGCCCGGCTGGAGCGTTTCTTGAACCTGGCGGCTGAAGACAATATCCAAGTGGCGTATCCGACCACCCCGGCCCAGTACTTCCATTGCCTGCGACGGCAGGTGCTGCGGCGGTGGCGAAAGCCGCTGGTGGTGATGACGCCCAAGAGCCTGTTGCGCCACCGGGAATGCACCTCGACGCTGGCGGAACTGGCGCGGGGACGGTTCCACCTGGCACTGCCGGAATCGACGGTGCGACTCGCCGAGAAACCTGACCGCGTGCTGCTGGCCAGCGGCAAGGTGTACTTCGACCTCCGCGAGCGCCGCGAGGAGCTCGGCCTCAGCGGGCCGGCGATCATCCGCTTGGAGCAGTTGTATCCACTGCCGGAGCGGCAGCTCATGGCCGCCTTGGCCGCCGCGCCGGCCGGCACGCCGATCGTGTGGGTGCAAGAAGAGCCGGAGAACATGGGCGCCTGGCGGTATTTGCTGGCCTGCTGGGGACATCGAATCTGCGACCGGTATCCGATTAGCTGCGTGAGCCGCCCTGCCTCGGCCAGCCCGGCCACGGGCTCGCGGACGGCCCACCAGCGCGAACAGGCGGAACTGGTCGAACGGGCGCTCGTGGGGTAGGCGGCGGCGGCAGCGGCGGGCAGTACAATGGAAGCGGCGCAAGCGCGAGGCGCTCAGCCGCAAGCGGCGAGAGCGCGGTTAGGCATGATGGGAATCTAGCTGCGGCGGGCGACTATGCCGATTGAAGTCAAGGTTCCGGCCGTTGGCGAGTCGGTCAGCGAGGTGTTCATCGGCCAGTGGTACAAGGCCGAAGGAGACCGCGTTGCGCCGGACGAGGGGCTCGTCGAAATCGAGTCGGAAAAAGCGACGCTGGATATACCGTCGCCTGCCGGCGGCGTGGTGTCGAAGATCCTCAAGCAGAGCGGCGAGTCGGCGGAAGTCGGCGCGGTTATCGCGCACATCGAGCCGGAGGCTGCCGCGCCCTCGACGACGACCTCCGCGGCCGAGTCGAGCACGCCCCACGCGGGCGATGGATCATCGCGGCGTCCGCCCGCCGCGCCGCCGAG
The DNA here is from genome assembly GCA_003576855.1 of Planctomycetota bacterium. Taxonomy (GTDB): domain Bacteria; phylum Planctomycetota; class Planctomycetia; order Pirellulales; family Lacipirellulaceae; genus Lacipirellula. Next base: position 17,875 of record QEVI01000062.1, on the reverse strand, counting down.
CGCGAGCGGCCCGCCCCCCTCGACGGCGAGCAGCACCACCCAGGAAGCGGCGACTTACGCCGTCCCCCGGTCGCCGCGCGAGAAGTGGATCATTCGCCAGCAGCCGCCTGGCGCGTCGTCGCCCACGGGGCCGACGTCAACGCCCGTTGACGAAGCGGCCGGCCGGTCGAGGGGCGCGTCAACCGAAGGCGGCGCAGCCACGGGCCGGCCGCCGACGGGCGAGCCGATCGCCGCCCGTCCGCCCGTGGCTCCCGCCGCCGGCGACGAACCGGAGGCGGCTGCGGCGACGCCGGCAGTGCGACAAACTGGCGCCGCGGCGCCGCACCTTCCACCGGCGGCTGACCGCGAGGAAGAAACCGTGCCGCTCAGCCCCATTCGGCGACGAATTGCCGCACGGCTCGTCGAGGCGCAGCGTAACGCCGCCCTGCTGACGACATTCAACGAAATCGACATGTCGGCGGTCAAGTCGCTCCGCGCGGAGTTCGGCGAGGCGTTCGCGAAGCGGCATGGCGTGAAGCTGGGATTCATGTCGTTCTTCGTCAAGGCGGCCGTGGAAGCCTTGCGGCAATGCCCGGAGATCAACGCCATGATCGACGGCCCGTCGATCGTGTATCGGCGGTATTACGACATCGGGGTGGCTATCGGCAGCCAACGGGGGCTGGTCGTGCCGGTGCTGCGCAACGCCGAGCGAATGACTTTTGCGCAGGTTGAAAAGGCGATCGAGGATTTGGCGAAGCGGGCGCAAAGCGGCGAACTGCGGGTCGACGAGCTGCAGGGGGGCACGTTCACGATCAGCAACGGCGGCGTCTACGGCTCGCTGCTGTCGACGCCCATCGTCAACCCGCCGCAGAGCGGCGTCCTGGGGATGCACGCCATCCAGGACCGACCAATTGTCGTAGACGGCCGCGTGGCAATCAGGCCTATGATGTACGTCGCTTTATCGTATGATCATCGTATCGTTGATGGTCGCGAAGCGGTCGCCTTCCTGCGTCGCGTCAAGGAGGTCGTCGAAGCTCCGATGCGCACGCTGCTGGAAGTCTGATCGCCATGTCCCGCCGAAAAACGCGGATACCCCACCTTAATATCCGCTATGCTACGCCGCCGTATTCGTGGAACGGTTTTTGCATTCCACGACGGCACGCTTGAGGGAGGACAGTTTGCGCGGAAAATCTGCGCGAGCGACGCACCGTAGACTTCGCCAGCAAACGCCTGCGCCGGTCTGATGCCCCAGATCTTCCATCCCAGCATGAACGCCATCGCACGCGCCAGCATCTTTGGCGCCGTGTTCATTGTGGCTGGCATCGGTTGGCTGCTTTTCGAGTTCTATCGCTCGTCTTATCAGACGCAGGTGGGCGTCGTTCGCCCGCAGCCGGTCGAGTTCAGCCATGAACATCATGTCGGCGGCCTCGGCATCGATTGCCGTTATTGCCATACAGCGGTGGAGAACAGCCCTCTGGCCGGCATGCCGCCGACGCAGATTTGCATGCAATGCCATAGCCAGATCTGGGCCGACAGCCCCAAGCTCGAGCCGGTTCGCGCTAGTTTTCGCACGGGCGAGTCGATCGCCTGGACGCGGGTGCACGACCTGCCCGACTTCGTGTACTTCGACCACAGCATCCACGTGCAAAAAGGCGTGGGCTGCGTCTCCTGCCACGGACAGGTGGATCAAATGCCGCTCATGTGGCGGACCGAGACGTTGCACATGAAGTGGTGTCTCGACTGCCATCGCAACCCGCAGCCGCACCTCCGACCGCGGGAGTTGGTGTTTTCGATGGCGCCGCTCCCGCAGACGCAAGCTACGCACGCCGAAGCGGCCGAGGCCGCCCAGGAAGAGCCGCAAGCGCAGCCGCGCGCAGCGCACGCCGCCGCCGCGTCGCTGGCTTCGGCTGACTTGATGAAACTGCATCAAATCGCCAGTCCGACGAGTTGTTCGATTTGCCACCGGTAGGACGTTTATGGCCGCCGCGAAAAGGCGCAAGATACGCAAAAAATGTGTAAGCCCCGGCAACTGAGTTAACGATCAAGCCGTTCGCCGCTTGAGTGGCCGATGAGCTGCATCCGCGTTTTTTGCGTCTCTTGCGTCTCTTTGCGGCTAATCAACGGAACTCCAAGTAAGTATCCGCCGTGAGTTGCGAGCATAAGTCGCCGCCGAACGCCGAGTCGCCTGAGCCGCGCATGTTGCCGCGGTTCTGGCGCAGCCTGGAGGAGCTCCAGGGGAGTCCCGAATTCGAGGACCGCCTGGCGCGGGAGTTTCCGCGTTTGGCCTCGGTGTGGGACGACGGCGTGACGGACCGGCGGCGGTTTTTGAGCCTCATGGCGGCTTCGATGGCGCTGGCGGGCATGCACGGTTGCTCGTCGCCGCCCCCTGAGCCGATCCTGCCTTACGTGCGTCAGCCGGCGGAGTTGACGCCCGGCATCCCGCTCCACTTCGCAACGGCGATGCCCGGCGCCGACGGCGCCATCGGCCTGGTCGTCCGCAGCGACATGGGCCGGCCTACGAAGGTCGAGGGCAATCCGCTTCACCCGGCGAGCCTCGGCGCGACCGACGCGTGGGCGCAAGCCTCGCTGCTCACGCTCTATGATCCGGACCGCTCGCAGACGGTGCTCCACCGCGGCGTGATTTCTACCTGGGGCGAAGCGTACAGCGCCGCTCGCGAGGCCATGAGCGCTTCCCGCGACGGCGCCGGCGTACACGTCATCAGTCCGCCCATTACCTCGCCGACCCTCGCGCGGCAGCAAGCGGCGCTGCTGGCGGCCTATCCGCAGGCGCAGTGGCATGTCTACGAAGCGGCGAGCCGGGACAACGCCCGGGCCGGCGCCTTGCTGGCCTTCGGCGAGGATCGGCAGCCGATCTACAGGTTCGCCGATGCAGACGTCGTGCTGGCGATCGACGCCGATTTCTGCAGCCGCGGCGGCGGAAGGGTTCGCTACGCCCGCGACTTCATGAGTCGCCGCGGCGCCGAGAGCCGCGCCGCGGCGAATCGCCTGTATGTCGTTGAATCGATGTATACGCCGACCGGCGCCGCGGCCGACCACCGCCTCCCGCTGGCGCCGAGCGAGATCGAGCAGTTCGTGCGGGCGCTGGCCGCGCGGCTGGGGGTCGAGGGCGTGTCGAGCGGCTTGCCCCAAGGCGTGGACCAGAGGTGGATCGACGCCGTGGCGGCCGACCTGGAACAGCGCCGCGGCCGATCGCTCCTGCTGGCCGGCTTGGAACAACCGGCCGCTGTGCATGCGCTGGTGCATGCGATGAACGAGCGGCTGGGCAACTTCGGCGCGACGGTCGAATTCATCGCGCCGATCAGCGGGCGGACGTTCGACAGCGCCGCGTCGCTGCGGGAGCTCGTGGACGCGCTTAACGCCGGCGCCGTGCAACTGCTGCTGGCGCTCGATTGCAATCCCGTGTACGACGCTCCGCCCGGCCTGGCGTTCCTCAACGCTCTTCGCAAGGCGAAGCAAGCGATTCACTTCGGCCTGTACGACGACGAGACCTCCCGCTACTGCCACTGGCATATACCGGCTAACCACTACCTGGAATCATGGAGCGACGTGCGAGCCTACGACGGCACGGTCGCGATTGTGCAGCCGCTGATTGCCCCGCTGTATGAAGGAAAGACGGTTCACGAACTGATGTCGGCGCTGGTCGACCCGGCGCCGCAAACCAGCTACGACGCCGTGCGGGCCACGTGGCAAACCGAGTGGGGCGACCAGTTCGATCGCCGATGGCACGAGGCGCTGCGCGACGGCGCGGTCGCCAACACGCAGTTCGAGCCGGCGACGCCGGCGCTGGCGGCCGACTTGGCGGCTAATTTGCCGCCGCCAGGCGGCGCCGGCGAAGGCTACGAACTGGTGCTGTCGCCCGACCCGGCGATCGGCGACGGCCGCTGGGCCAACAACGCCTGGCTGCAGGAACTGCCTAAGCCCCTCTCGAAGCTCACTTGGGAAAACGCCCTGTTCATGGCGCCGGCGACGGCCGACCGGCTCGGCCTGGCGACGGAAGACGTCGTCACAGTCCGGGCCAACGGCCAGGCGATCGACTTGCCGGTCTGCGCTGTTCCGGGTCATGCCGAGCGGTGCGTCAGTTGCCACCTCGGCTACGGCCGCACGCGATCGGGCCGCATAGGAACGGGGATCGGCGCCAACGCCTTTGCGCTGCGGACGCCCGACGGCGGCTACATCGTGCGAGGCGCGGAGCTGACCGCGACCGGCGGCACGGCGGCGCTGGCCATCACGCAGAAGCACCACGTCATCGACGGCCGCAATATCGTCCACAGCGGCACGGTCGAAGCGTACGAGGCCAACCCCCATTCCGTCTTGCCGAATTCAGTCCACCATCCGCTGCCGACGCTGCTGCCGGAGTACCAGTACGACGGCTTCGCCTGGGGCATGGCGATTGACCTGTCGAAGTGCATGGGGTGCAACGCCTGCGTCATAGCGTGCCAGGCGGAGAACAACGTGCCGGTCGTCGGCAAAGAGGCTGTGATTCTTAGCCGCGAGATGCACTGGCTGCGACTGGACGTGTACTACGCCGGCCCGCCGGAGAACCCGGACGCCGTTACGCAGCCGATGCTGTGCCAGCATTGCGAGAAAGCGCCATGCGAATACGTATGTCCGGTGGCGGCGACGACGCACAGCGACGAAGGGCTCAATGAAATGACCTACAACCGCTGCATCGGCACGCGGTATTGCTCGAACAATTGCCCGTACAAGGTCCGCCGGTTCAACTTCTTCCAGTGGTCCGACGTCGAGACGCCGGTGCTGAAGCTGCTGCGGAACCCGGAAGTGACCGTTCGCAACCGCGGCGTCATGGAGAAATGCACCTATTGCGTGCAGCGGATCAACAAGGCCCGCATCGACGCCAAGAAGATCGCCGTGGAGACCGGCGAGAAGCCGCGCCTCGAAGACGGCGTCCTCCAGACGGCGTGCCAGCAGGCGTGCCCGAGCCAGGCGATCGTCTTCGGCGACATCAACGACCCCCACAGCCGCGTGGCGAAGCTCAAGGCCGATCCGCGGAGTTACGGCGTGCTGTCCGAGCTCGGCACGCAGCCGCGGACCAGTTACTTGGCGCGGCTGAAGAACCCCAATCCGCGCCTAGCGGCGGCAAGCGCCGAGCCGCCCGATGGCGACGCCCGGCAGCCCAGTTAACCGGCGCCAGTTCCCGCACAAACGATCATGGCAGCGAAACCGCGAAACCGAGCCGCCGCCGAAGAAGAACCGGCGTCGCACGTGCTTGCGCCGGGGCACACGTTTTCGTCGGTAACGGACAAGATCAGCGCTATTGTGCTCACCGAGGGGACGAGCCGCGGCTGGTGGATCGGTTTTTCGATTTCGTTCTTTTTCGTGACGGTCCTCATGGCGAGCGTCACGTACCTGATCGCCAAGGGCACCGGCATTTGGGGCATTAACATCCCCGTGGGGTGGGGCTTTGCGATTCTCATCTTCGTGTGGTGGATCGGCATTGGGCACGCCGGCACGCTCATCTCGGCGGTGCTGCTGCTATTGAACCAAAGCTGGCGAACCAGCATCAACCGGTTCGCCGAGGCGATGACGCTGTTCGCCGTCGCCTGCGCCGGGCTGTATTGGCCGCAGTTCCGCAGCGCGCTGGTGTGGGACGTGTTCGCCGTGTCGACGTATCTCACCGTGTCGCTGCTGTTCTGGTACGTCGGCCTGATTCCCGATTTGGCGACGCTCCGCGACCGGGCGCAAAGCCGGGTGGGCGCCGTCGTGTACGGCATCCTGGCCATGGGGTGGCGGGGCTCGGCGCGGCACTGGCGCCGATTCGACGTCGCCTACCAGCTACTGGCCGGCATCGCCACGCCGCTGGTGGTATCGGTGCACACGGTGGTCGGTTTCGATTTCGCCACCGGCATTGTGCCTGGCTGGCACAACACGCTTTTTCCGCCGTACTTCGTCGCCGGCGCTATTTATTCCGGCTTTGCGATGGTGCTGACGCTGGCCATTCCGCTGCGGCGGGCCTACGGCCTGCAGGACTTCATCACGACCAAGCACCTCGACAACATGGCCAAGATCATGCTGGCCACCGGGCTGATGGTCGCCTACGGATACGTGATGGAGGCGTTCTTCGGCTGGTACAGCGCCAACACGTATGAAGAGTACCTGTTGATCAATCGCGCCCGCGGCCCGTACGCCCCGTCGTACTGGGCGCTCATCCTGTGCAACGTCATCGCTCCGCAGTTCTTGTGGATACGCGCGGTGCGAACCAATCCGGTGCTGTTGTGGATCATCGCGATCATCGCGAACGTCGGCATGTGGCTCGAGCGGTTCGTGATCGTCATTGCCAGCCTGCATCGCGACTTCCTCCCCTCGGCCTGGGACATGTATTACCCCACGTTCTGGGATTGGTCCACGTTCCTCGGCACGCTGGGGTTGTTCCTCTTTCTGTTGTTTCTGTTCATCCGATTCCTGCCGATGATTTCGATCTTCGAAATGCGGGAGCTGGTGTATCACAGCGAGGAGGAACAACTCAATGATTGATCAACATGCGCCGCCGGGCGGCGCGGCGGCCGACTTGCCGGAGGTTTACGGCGTGCTGGGCGAGTTCACCTCGGCCGAGGAGCTGATCGACGCGGCCCACAAGGTCCGCGAAGCCGGGTATACGCGGACCGACGCCTTCGCTCCGCTGCCGATTCGCGGGCTGGCCGAGGCGCTGGGATTCCACCGCACTCGGTTGCCGCTGATCGTGCTGCTGGGGGGCGCGCTGGGGGGCGTGGGCGGTTACTTCATGCAGTACTGGATGATGGCCGTCGATTACCCGATGAACATCGGCGGCCGGCCCGCCCATAGCTGGCCGTCGTTTATTCCGGTGACGTTTGAACTGACCGTGCTGGGCGCTGCCCTGGCGGCGGTGCTGGGCATGCTGGCGCTCAACGGCTTGCCGCGGCCGCACCATCCGCTGTTCAACGCACCGCGGTTCAGCCTGGCGTCGCAACACCGCTTCTTTATTTGCATCGAAGCGGCCGACGCACGGTTTGAATTGGAGAACGCCCGCGAGTTCCTCAAGAGCATCGGTGCAACGCAGGTGACGACCGTGGAGTATTGACAGGTAGTGGGCAGTGGGCAGTGGGCTTGCTGGCTGCTGTGGGCCGCGTTTTAAATCTTGGCGACCGGCGATGCCATCGCCAGCTTTATGGGCGGTACGCATTCCGCATTTTCCGTTCCGCATTCCGCATTCCGCATTCCATGTTCTTCCGTTCCGCCTGCCGCTGTCATGCTCTGTCGGCGATGATCATCGCCGTGGCGGCGCTCGCCGGCTGCCACCAGGACATGTACGACCAGCCGCGCTACGAACCGCTGGAGCCGAGTGATTTCTTCGGCGACGGCCGGTCGGCGCGGCCGCTGGTTCCCGGGACGGTGATTTACGGCGCCGAGATGGCCGACGACGTTCTGCACACGGGCCGCAGCGACGGGGAACTGGCGACCGAGTTGCCGCTGGAGCTCGACGCCGCCCTGCTCCGCCGCGGCCAGGAGCGATTCAACATCTACTGCAGCAACTGCCATGGCCGCAGCGGCGACGGCAACGGCATGATCGTGCAGCGGGGCTACCGCCAGCCGCCGACCTACCATAGCGACCGGCTCCGCGGGGCGCCGATCGGCCACTTCTTCGAGGTCATGACCAACGGCTTCGGCGTCATGCCGGCCTATTCCATTCAGGTCAACGCTGGCGATCGCTGGGCCATTGCGGCGTACATTCGCGCCTTGCAGCTCAGCCAGTTCGCCACGCTCGACGACGTTGCCGCAAGCGAGCGGGCGAAACTGGAACAAGCCGCCGCAACGCCTCCGGAGGACGCCAATCCATGACATCCGCCAAGCAACATGGCGCCGTCATGGCGACGACGATCGCCCTGGCGGCGATTGTCCTGGGCGGCGCCGCGGCCGCCTACGGCTGGGCGTACGCGCGGCCGCAGTTCATGTACTCCTATCTGACGGCCTGGCTGTTCTGGACCGGCGTTTCGCTGGGCAGCCTGTCGCTGGTGCTGTTGCACAACCTTACTGGCGGCGTGTGGGGCCAGGCGGTGCGGCCGCTGCTCCGCGGCGCGGTGAGCTTGATCCCCGTGATGGGCGTGTTCGCGCTGCCCGTCGTGCTCAATCCGCAGATGCTGTACGAATGGGCCGACCCGTCGCACGTCCAGCGGGATGCCGTGCTGCGGTACAAGCAGCCGTATTTGAACGTCGAGTTTTTTCAGCTTCGCGCGGCGCTCTACTTCGGCCTGTGGATGCTGCTGGCGGCGCTGGTGGCGTGGCAAGGCCGCTCGCCGGCCCCGCCCGATTCGCCGGCTGACCGGCGCTTTCGGCGCTTCAGCGGCCAAGGGGTGGGGCTCCACGGGCTAGCCGTCACGTTCGCCTCGGTCGATTGGATGATGTCGCTGGAGCCGCACTGGTTCTCGATGATTTACGGAGTGGTCTGGTTCGCCGGCCAAGGCGTGACGGCGCTGGCGCTGTCGATCGTGGTGCTGGCCGCCAGCGAGCGTCGCGACGAAGTGCTGGCGGCGGCCGGGCCCAAGGCGTTTCACGACCTGGGCAAGCTGCTGCTGGGCTTCATCATGTTCTGGATGTACGTAGCGTTTTCGCAGTTCTTTATCATCTGGCACGGGAACCTGCCGGAAGAAGTCGTCTGGTACAACCGCCGGCTCGGCGGCGGCTGGCAATGGGCCGCGCTGTCGCTGGCGGCCCTGCGATTTGCGTTGCCGTTCTTGTTGCTCTTGAGCCGGGACCTGAAGCGCGACCCGCGGCGGCTGGCGCCGGTAGCGCTGCTGGTGTTCGTCATGCATTGGGTGGAGATCGTCTGGCTGGTCGAGCCGGCCGTCGAGCGGGGCGAGGCCCGCTTCGTGCCGTGGCTGGACGCCGCGCTGACGCTGGCCATCGGCGGCATATGGTGGCTGTTGTATCGGCTGTTTACGCCGCGGACGCCCATGGAACCGATACACGCCGGCCCAGCGGGAGCAAGCCATGGGTGAACCGCTGCGCCAGCCCCTTGATCCGCACACGGCCGGCCGCGGCCACGAGGCGAGCGACGTGGCCGTTCGCCCGCTCATGATCTTCTTGGGCGCGCTCGCGGCGTCGCTGGCCGTGGTCGCGCTGGCGCTGGTCGCTCTGTTCAACCTGTTTGAGGCGGGCGCCCAGCGGCGCGATCCGGCGCTGCCGCCGCTGGCGGTGGAGGGGGTCGGCCCGACGGGCCCGCGCTTGCAGGTCTCTCCCCGCGAGGACTTGCAGCAATTCCACGCCCGCGAAACTCGGTTGTTGAATTCCACCGCGTGGATCAACCGTCCCGCGGGGATCGTGCGTATACCCATCGATCGGGCGATTGAACTGTCGCTCGAACGGGGACTGCCCCAGTGGCCTGCGGTCGAGGCGACAACCGCCGCCGCCCAGGCGTCCGCGGATCGTCCGCGACAGGAGCAACCGGCAACGCCGGCCGTCGAGGATCCATCGGCGCCGGCGAACGAGGAGTCGCAGCCATGATCCGTGATGCGGAAAACCCGATGCTCCGGCTTCGTACTGCGGCGTTTCTCGCCGCCGCGGCCGGGGCTGTGTTGGTCGCACTCCCGGCGGCGGGCGGAGAGGCCGGCCGGTCGGCGACGGCGATGGAGCCGCCGCAGGCGGCGCTGCTGCGCAACATCGCCTTTACGCAGCGGCTGGACAACCTCGTGCCGCTCCAATCGCAACTTACGGACGACCACGGCCGGCGCGTCACGCTCGGCGAGTGCATGAACGGACGGCCGACGGTTTTTGTTCTGGCCTATTACCGCTGTCCGATGCTCTGCAACCAGGTGCTTAACGGCATGGCGCGGGCGGTGCAGGCGCTCGATTTCAAACCGGGCGTGGACTTCGAGATCGTCGTCGTCAGCTTCGATCCGACCGACACGTGGGAACTGGCCGCGGACAAGAAACAATCCGTCGTGCACGTTTTCAGCCGCGACGGCGATCCGGCCGGCTGGCACTTCCTCGTCGGCCAAGAGCGGACGGTCAGAGCGCTCGCCGACAGCGTCGGGTTCCAATACCAGTACGATCCGGCGACGCAACAGTACGCGCACGCCAGCGGCATCGTCGTGCTGACGCCGGCGGGACGCGTCTCGAAGTACTTCTACGGCATCGACTATCCGACGCGCGACCTGCGGCTGGGACTGGTCGAAGCCTCGGCCGGCCGCATCGGTACGGCGGTCGACGAGTTGCTGTTGTACTGCTTCCACTACGATCCGCTTACCGGCCGCTACGGGTTGGCGATTATTCGCATCATCCGCGCGGCCGGCGCACTTACCGTGGCCTCGATCATCGGCTACATCGGCGTTTCCGTGCGGCGCGAGCGTAAAGCCGCGCGCCAAGCGGTCGCTTTTCCTGGCGACGCCGATGCGACCGGCCGTGCTGTGAAATGGGCATGAATACCGAATTCCAGTTATTCCCTGACGCGGCTTCGACGACGGCGCGGCCGGTCGATCAGTTGTACTTGTCCCTCGTCGCCTTTTCGGCGGCGATGTCGATCTTCGTCGCCGCGCTGGTGATCTACCTGGCGATCAAGTACCGGCGGAACAACGACGTCGACCGCACCCAGCGGCCGACGCACGCCTCGACGGAGATTACCTGGATGCTGCTGTCGCTGCCGGTGCTGGTGTTCATTTTCATTTGGGGCGCGAAAGTCTGCTTTTTTCTGCTCCGCTCGCCGGACGGCGCGATGCCGATCACCGTCGTGCCCAAGCAGTGGATGTGGAAGTTTCAACACGCCAACGGCCGCCGGGAGATCGACACGCTGCATATCCCCGTCGGGCAGCCGGTGCGACTCACCATGGTGAGCCAGGACGTGATTCACAGTTTCTTCGTGCCGGCGTTTCGCATTAAGCGCGACGTCTTGCCGGGGCGATATACCGACGTCTGGTTTGAGGCCACCGAGCCGGGCCAGTACCGGCTGTACTGCGCCGAGTACTGCGGCACCAATCACTCGCGCATGGTCGGCAAGATCGTCGCGATGACGCCCGGCGATTTCGCCGCGTGGCTCAGCGGCGCCAGCGGCGACGACGAGCCGCCGCAGGTCGCTGGCGAAAAACTGTTTGAACAACTGCAATGCGCAAGCTGCCACCGCGCCGGCGGCGACGCGCCCGCCCGCGGCCCGTCGTTGGAGCAGATTTACCAGCGGCCCCAACCGCTGGCCAGCGGCGAGACCGTCGTGGCCGACGACGCCTACCTGCGCGAGTCGATCCTGCGGCCGGCGGCCAAGGTGGTGGCGGGCTATCAGCCGATCATGCCTACCTACGAGGGCCAGATCAGCGAAGAGGGGGTAATACAACTCCTTGCGTACATCAAGTCGCTGGGGTCGGTCGAGCCGGCTCCACCCGCCGCCGCAGGGACGCCGACTGGCGAGGCAACTGTCCCGCAAGGCGCCGGCCGCCTGGAGGACCAGCGATGAGCGCTGCCCCGGAGCCCTCCCCCGCCGCGTCGCCGGCCGAACCGGTCCACGTTTCGCGCAACTACCTGAACGCGTCGTACACGGTCCGTTCGTGGCTGCTGACGGTCGATCACAAGCGGATCGCCATCTTGTATCTGCTGGGCGTGACGCTGTTCTTTTTCCTCGGGGGCGCCGCGGCGGTGCTGTTCCGGCTGGAGCTGATGACGCCGCAGGCCGACCTCGTGGAGTCGGAGACCTACAACAAGCTTTTCACGCTGCACGGCATCATCATGATCTTCTTTTTCCTGGTGCCGGCGATTCCCGCGGTGCTGGGGAACTTCCTCGTGCCGATCATGATCGGGGCCCGGGACCTGGCGTTCCCGAAGCTGAATCTCATGAGCTGGTACCTGTTCATGATCGGCGGCGTCTTCACGCTCTGGGTGACCGTCGCCGGCGGCGTCGACACGGGCTGGACGTTTTATACGCCCTACAGCAGCACTTACAGCAACACGTACGTCATGGCGACGGCCGTCGGCATCTTCATCACCGGGTTTTCGTCAATTCTCACGGGGCTGAACTTCGTCGTCACCGTGCACAAGATGCGCGCCCCCGGCATGACGTGGTTCCGCCTGCCGCTGTTCATCTGGTCGCACTACGCCACGAGCCTGATCATGATCCTCGGCACGCCCGTGCTGGCGATCACGATCCTGCTGGTAGCGCTGGAGCGCGGACTGGGCATCGGGATCTTCGACCCCAAGCTGGGCGGCGACCCGATTCTGTTTCAGCACCTGTTCTGGTTCTATTCGCACCCGGCGGTGTACATCATGGTGCTGCCGGCGATGGGCGTGCAAAGCGAGCTAGTCGCGGCGTTCTCCAAGAACCGCGTGTTCGGCTACCGGTTCGTGGCGTACGCCAGCATTGCCATCGCGGTGTTGGGGTTTCTGGTGTGGGGGCATCACATGTTCGTCTCCGGCCAAAGCCTGTTTGCCGGCATGGTGTTTTCCATATTGAGCTTTCTGATCGCCATTCCGTCGGCGATCAAGGTCTTCAACTGGACGGCGACGCTCCATCGCGGAACCGTCGCCTTCGATACGCCGCTGCTGTACGCGATCGGCTTCATCGGGTTGTTTACGATCGGCGGCCTCACGGGGTTGTTCCTCGCGACGATGGCCGTGGACGTGCACGTTCACGATACGTACTTCGTCGTGGCCCATTTCCACTACATCATGGTCGGCGGCACGGTGATGGCCTATCTCGGCGGCATCCACTACTGGTGGCCCAAGATCACCGGCCGCCTTTACCCGGAAGGATGGGCGCGGTTCTCCGCGGTGCTGGTGTTCGTCGGCTTCAATCTCACGTTCTTCCCCCAGTTCCTCTTGGGATACCTGGGCATGCCGCGGCGCTATCACGTGTACGACGCCGGCTTCCAGGTGTTGAACGTCATGTCGTCGGCCGGGGCCTCGATCTTGGGCGTGGCGTACCTGTTCCCGATGTGCTACCTCCTCTGGTCGCTGAAATACGGGCGGTCGGCGCCCGCGAACCCTTGGGGCGCCGTGGGGCTGGAGTGGACCACCCCCTCGCCGCCGCCCACGTACAACTTCGTGGAAACGCCCATCGTCACTTGGGAAGCGTATGAGTACCCCGGCAGCAACCCCGCTGAAGTCGCCGATTGATCGGCCGGCCGTCGCCCATCACTTCGACGATTGGCAGCAGCAGTACGACGCCTGCGTGCTGGGCATGTGGGTGTTCCTGGTCACCGAAGTGATGTTCTTCGGCGGGCTGTTCACCGCTTACATGGTGTACCGCAGCACGTATCCCCACGCATTCGCCGCGGCGAGCCAGTCGCTCGACGTGCTGTGGGGCACGGTGAACACGTTCATTCTCCTGACAAGCAGCCTGACGATGGCGCTGGGCGTGCGAGCGGCGCACCTCGGCCAGTCCCGTCGGGCGGCGCAGTTCTTGGGGCTGACGATGCTGTTGGGCGCGGCGTTTCTGGGCGTCAAGTTCTACGAATACGCCCATAAGTACCACGAGGGCCTCGCCCCGCTGCTGGGATTGCCGTTCGCGTACGCCGGTCCGGACGCCGGCGCTCGGAAGATATTCCTCGGCCTGTACTTCGGCATGACGGGGGTGCACGCCCTGCACATGATCATCGGCGTCGTGCTGCTAGGCTGCTTCGCCGTTCCGGCCTGGCTGAATCGGCTCGGCCCAGGCGGCGCGCTGAAGATCGAGATCGCCGGCCTGTATTGGCACTTCGTCGACCTGGTGTGGATTGTCCTGTTCCCGCTTCTGTATCTCATTGATCGCAGCGCTCACGTATGACCACCGACCAACCTGCGCTCCGCACGTACTTGATCGTCTACGCCCTGCTGATGGCGGGGCTGCTGGCGACCGTCGGCATCGCCTACTTGCCGCACGGGCCGTGGAGCCTCGCCGGGGCGCTGGCCATCGCCTTCGGCAAGGCGGCCCTCGTGGTGCTGGTGTTCATGCACGTGTATTACTCCCCGCGGCTGACGTGGGTGGCCGTGCTCGCCGGGCTGGTGTGGCTGGCGATACTGTTCGCCCTCACGCTTGGCGACTACGTGAGCCGCCACTGGACGCCAACCCAGCCGGGCTGGACCGAGCTGGCCGCCCCGCCCGACGCCGAAAGCTTCGAACCGGCGCGCTCGGCGAGCGACCTGGGAACCGCCGGCGTGCCGCACGCCGATTGAGCATTCGCTTCCGCGGCATCGGCGCGACGGGCGGCGTGATAAAATGGGGGCATGACGACAGAGAATTTTGATCGGACTCTGCGAGCGTTTCAGCGACGTTCGCCTTTTAACCCGGTCACCGTCGAGCTTGTCAGCGGGCATCGCTTCCAGGTGGATCACCCGGAGGCCTTAGTACTCCGCGACGGCGTTGCCGTGTTCGTCGCCAAGGGCGGCGTGCCCGTGCTATTCGATCATGAGAGCGTCCGCGAGGTGGTCGGCGAAACGGAACGCCGCACGGCTAACGCGCCGTTTTGATCGTCCGCGGGCCTGTCGGAGGGGCTGCCAAGCCTTCGACGGCGACAGCGCATGCGCGTGCGGATTCGCGTCGGTCGCAAGCCGGCCGCCTAGCAAGACCGTGCAATCGCCCTGCCGAACCATCGGCCAACCGGCCGATTCACTTCAAGCGATTGTTCCCTGCGCAAAATCGTGGCGCCCTTTTTATGGAGGATCTTCCATGAAGTTCTCGTCCGCAGTCGCTTTCGCCTTTGTCGGGATCGTGTTAGGTGCGCTGGCAAGTCCTTACGCCGCAGCGCCGCGGGCCCAGACGCTGGAAACCGCGCCGGCCGCGGAGGCGCGGTTTCAAATCTCGGCCTACGCCGGTCCGAGCGGCGAGGGCTTCGGCCATGGATGTTACCTGGTCGATACGACGACAGGCGAACTGTGGCACGCCCGCTTCGGCGGCAAAGTGGAAAAAATCGCCGACGCGATTCAATGAGTCCACGCCCGCTACCGCACAGAAGCCCCGGAGCCCGTAGCGCCAGCAAGGGCAACCGTAGCGCCAGCAAGGGCAAGCCGTAGCAAACGCCACCCAGAGAAACCCCGCACTTTTCGGCGCCGGCGCTACGGGCCCCGTCGAGGTGGCGTTTCCCGCGGCGGCGGTTATACTTCGCACCGTAAGACGACATGACACTCCTTGCGGTAGGAGAGGGCCGATGTGGGCGCTGCTCATCCGCGGTTTGATTGTCGCCGTGCGGTCGGCGACCATGACCGGCGTGCGCGTGGCGACGTTTGGCCGCGTGGCGTTCGTCGGCCTGATCGCCAAGCGGCCCCTGGTGCAACTCACTCACCAGGAAATCCGTAACGCCTTTGCGAAGATCGGCCTGCGCGAGGCGCACAACAGCCACTTCATCAGCCGCCTGATCGCCCGCGGACCGCAGTTCGGCGTTCACACGCTCGACGACCTGGCCCGGGCCCTCAACGGAGGCGTGGCCCGCGCCGGCTCGCAACCTGGCACGGTGGAGATCGTGCTGCCCAACGGTCGGGCAGCGGCCGTCGTCAACGCCGCGGGCGAGTTGATCACCTTCCTGCCGTTGCCTTGAAGAGCGGACGGCCTTCAACACTAGTTCCTCCGGCACAGGGCTGCATGCCTGCCGGCCGCCGCGACTGCACTGCACAAGCGCGATTTCCTAACCTGATAAGGAACCGGCCATGGCGCCAAGCGAAAAGCACTTCGTCGCTTACCACAATACCGAGGGGATGGGACGACCGCTGTCGGACGGCGATCCGTTTCGCGTGCTGACCAACAAAGCGGTGACGTCGCTGCAGGAGGCTGTGGTATGGATGATCGTCGGCGAAGGGAAAAATCCACGCCGGTTTTCCTTGGGGAGCATGTTCCGCGTTACCGAAACTGGCGACGCCGCGGAGGAAGGCTTTAAGCACTTTGCCGCCGGCCGCGGCCATGCCTTCAACCCGCCGCTTCCGCTCAACGAGCTAGAGTGGTTCGACGACTTCAAGCGCGCGATGAACGGCTTTCAATTCGGCATCCAGCCGCTTTCCAGCGAACAACACGTCGCGGCGCTTGTCGCTCTTGCCGAAAAGGCGGGCTGCAACGTGCCGTAACCCGCTATGAGCCGCCCCCGCCGTTTGGCCAAGCCGAGCAGCCTAATGCTCGCTAGAACCGCCGACGGACGCTTGCCGCAGCGTAGACAGGTACTCCACCAGGTCCCGCAGCTCACGCGGCGACATGAGCTTGACGAGGTCTTCCGGCATCGCCGAGAGCCCCCGCGACCGCTCTTCGATCGACGCCACCTCGACGGTGTGTTCCCGTCCTTCGGCGTCTACCAGCACCGCTTCTCGCTGGTCTTCCCGACGAATGACGCCGGCGACCATCTGCCCGGAATCCAGCAGCAACCCCGTCGTTTGAAATCCCTCGGCGATTGTCGCGTTTGGCGATACGATCGACTCCAAAAGCTGCTGCCGCGACAGCCGCTTCCCGGCGTCCGCCAGGCTCGGACCGACGAGCACCGTTCCGGGTTCAATCGAGTGACACCGGCGGCACGACAGGGCCGCGTTCTCGTGAAACAGCGCTCGCCCCCGCTCCGCGTCGCCGCCGACGAGGCTGCCAGCGTAGACGGCCGCCGGTCCGTTGGCCGCAAGCCGCTCGCGATACGCCTCCTGACGCCGTACCACTTCCGAGTCGCTCGAATTGCCCGCGGCCTCCAGCACTTCTAACTGCAGCTCCGGCGGGCAGGATCCCTCTTCCACGCGGCGAAGCCAGCCGTCGATGGCCGCGCGGGCTGCGGGCAGCGGCACCTTCGCCAACATGTCGATGGCGGCTTGCCGTTCCGACGTGGCCCCCGACTCGGCGGCCTCCCGCAGGGCGACGACCGCCTGTTCCGGCTGTCGCTCGACGAGCAACCGCCGGGCCGCCGAGCGGACTTCCGGGGATGTCGAAGCCAAGCCGTGGCTCGCGGCCTGGCGGACGATCGCCTCGTCGGCGCCGGCCAGGGCGACAAGGGCCCGGGCGCGAAGCCGCGGCGAAACCCGCTCGTCGGCGATGCGCGCAATCAACGGCGCGTGGGCCTCGGCGATTCCTAGTTCGGCGGCCACAACGACGCCGACGGGCGACGCCTCGGCAGCAGACAGTACTTCGGCAAAGGCCGCGTGAAGCGCCGCGACGACTTCTTCCGGCGGCCGCGCCGCCGCCGGCCGCCACTGGCCATGCACGGGATCGCGCGGCGACGGAAGCGACCACTGCCGGACAAGCGCCCAGACGTGATCGCGCATGGGGCCAGGCAGGTCGCGGCGCAAACCGCAGGCGACCACTTCGCCAGCCCGCTCGGAACCGCCGAGGGCCGACGCCGCCGCCAGGGCACGCCGCAACAGCGGCTCGTTGTCCGAGGGCGTACGAGGCAGCACCGCGGCGAGGTCTGGATACGCCTCCGGAATGGGCGCGTCCCAAATAACGCGGGCGGCTTCAAGCTCCACCCGCGGCGAGGCGTCCTGCAAGAAGCGGGCGACCAGCGGCGAATTCTGCCGGCCGAGCGCCACGACCAGCGCTAACCGCTCGGCGTCGCTGGCGCCGGCGCCAGCCGCCAACAGCTCCTGCGGCGACTGCGACCCTGCCAGGCCCATCGTAGCGGCGTGGCGCAGCGTTGCGTCACGCGCCGCATCGGCCCGGGCCATCGCCAGCAAACCGCCCAGCGCCGGCTGATATCGAAGTTTGCCCAACGAAATGGCCGCCAGCGAACGAACCCGCGGCGAATCGTCGGCAAGCAATCCCGACAAGGCCCGGCCGAGCGGCTCTCGCTGCTCCGCCGGCGCGTGCGCCGCGCGCCCCAGGGTCCGCGCCGCTTGGGCGCGGACCTCGGCGTCGGCGTCGGCGCACAGCGAACAAAGCTCGGCGAATAGCGCCGGCTCGGCTTCGCCCAATTCGCCCAGCGCCCAAACGGCGTGCAATCGGGCCAGGCGCGGCGCCGCAGCGTTCCGCGCCGCGACGACGAGCGCGGCGGCG
>QEVI01000061.1 GCA_003576855.1 Planctomycetota bacterium | reverse complement strand
GGATGTTGCGGATGCGGATCGTCGCGCCCAGCGGGTTGGTCGTCTGGAAGAGCCGGGCGACGATCGTGCGACCGATGACGCACACCTTGGCGGCCGAGTGGACTTCGCGCTCGGAGAAGAACCCGCCGCGGCGGATCGGCCAATTACGGACGATGAGGTAGTCTTCGCCGACGCCGACCATTTCGCGGGGGCTCCAGTTGGTGTTGCCGGCGATGATCTGGGCCGAGGCCCCCACGATGGGCGACGTGGCGAGCACCGACGGCGCCTGCTCGGCGATGGCCTCCGCGTCTTTGGCCGTCAGCGTGGGGTAGATTCCCTGCCGCACGCCGCCGCGGCGCTGCATCTGCGGGAATACCACCAGCACGTTCGTGCCCAGCGAATGGAACTGGTCCTGGACCAATTGGCTAGCGCTCTGGCCGATGGAGACCATGGTCGTCACGGCCGCGATGCCGATCACCACGCCCAGCACCGTCAGGCCGGCGCGCATCTTGTTTTTCGACAACGCGCGAAGGGCGATGCGAACGGTGATCCAGGATCCCATGGGCGGAATTGGAAGGCGGATTGCGGAAGGCGGAAGGCGGAAGGCGGAAGACGGATTGCGGAAGGCCAGAAACGACCACTACTGATCACTGATCGCCGATCACTCGCCACTCGTCACCCGCCTGCCGCCTCGTCGGCGGTCTTCAGGCCGATGACTAGCTTTTGACCGTCCTGCAGGTCTCCCTCGACGATTTCCGTGTATCGATTATCGCTGAGGCCGGTGACGATTTCGATGGCCCGCAGTCGGTCGCCGTCCCGCACCCACACGTGGCGTCGGTTCCGCTTGGCGCCCGCTTCGGCTTTTTGCTTCGCCGAAAGCTCCTGGTTCTCTTCCTCCTCGTCGCTGGCGGTTTCCGTGCCGTCCAGCAGCCGGCGGTCTTCGACTCGCACGTGCCGCGGCTCTGGGTAGAACCGCAGCGCGGCGTTGGGCACGCAGAGCACGTCTTTCCGCTCCTCGATTTCGAACGACAGGTCCGCCGTCATCCCCGGCAGCAGCTTGAGGTCGGGGTTGGGCGCGGCGACCACCACCGGATATGTGACGACGTTCGACGTCACGGTCGAACTGAAGCGAATCTGCTCGATCTGGCCGCTGAACAGGTCGTCCGGATAGGCCGAGACGGTGAAGTGGACCGGCCGCTGCTCTTCCTGCGCCTGGCGGATCAGGCCGATGTCGGCCTCGTCGACGCTGGCGAAGATGTACATCTTCTTGTCCATGTCCGGCGCGATGATGAACAACTCCGGCGTTTGGAACTGCGTGGCCAGCGTTTGGCCCGGCTCGATCTTGCGGTTGATGACGATGCCGTCGACCGGCGAGCGGATCTTCGTGTAATCGACCTGGGCCCGCGAATTGTCCAGCAGCGCCTGGCCTTGTTCGACGGTCGCCAGGGCGACGTCGAGCTGCGCCTTGAGCGACAGCCGATTGAAGTGGAACCGGTCGATCTCGGCCTGGGAGATGAAGTCGGGGTTCTCTTCCCGCAGTGCGACGGAGCGATTCTCGTCGTTGATCGCTTGCTGCAACAGGGCCTTGATTCGCTCCACTTCGGCTTGCCGCGTGGCCAGCGCCGCCCGATCGCGCTCGACCGCCGCGATGTAAATCCGCGGATCGATTTCGGCGAGCAACTGGTCCTTCTTCACGCGATCGTTGAACTCGACGTGCAGCCGTTCGATCGGTCCCGGCACGAACGCCCCGACGGAAACCGACAGCACCGGCTTCACTTCGCCCGTGGAGTTGACGACCATGCTCACCGTGCGGACGGCGACGGCATCCTCGCGATAGCGGGGCCGATTGCGCTCCCGAAGGTAGCTGGAGGCCGGGCGATAAGCCGCCCAGCCGAGGCCGCCCAGAATCGCCAGCACGATCGTCGATCGAATGAGAAACCGCATCATGACGGACAACAGGTAGCCCCGGGGGAGGGTCGGCGAGCGCGTGGCGTAGCCTGTCAGCTTGGCTGAGCGTCGGCCCGGCTGCAACTGGCTGGGGCGCCCGTCACAGGGATCGGGACTCCTTGGCGACTGGAAGGCTTTCTCAGTAAGAAACATCCCCGGTCGCCAAAGAATACAGCCCCGGTCAGCCGGCCGGCGTGCAACCGGCCCGCAGACGGGTCGAAACGGCGTAAATCTTCGCCGCCCTGCCCCAGCGTCTTCGCCGGTCGCTACGGCGCGCCGGCCGCCGCTGGGGTTTTTGCGCAAAACCGCAGCCCGGCCGCGCCAGAACCAGCCACCGTACCGGCGGCGGCCGCCGGCGGGGCGCTGCGGCAAGCTCTGAGGGGTCGGGATTCCTTTGCGACTGGGGAGGTTTCGTTGTCGAAAAAGCCCGCCAATTGCAGAGGCATCCCGACCCCCGGCCAGCCCTCAAGCGGGTCGCCCGCCGCATTGAACGCTGGAACGTGCCGTTTCAACCGCTTACGGGTGCGGCTAGTACGGTACGCATTGCGCCGCGGGGGTTGTTCAATGCCGGTACGGTAAACCGCCCCGCAGGCCCGCCTGCGCCCATCAACTGGGGAGTCGAGTCAATGAGAACGGTATTCGCCTTCGCCGTCGTGGCTTTGGCAGCCTCGGCGCCGTGCTTAGCCGAGTCGCCGCGTGCGCTCAGCCGCGACGCGCTCCGCGACAAGATTCGCGGCGCTTGGGCGGCCCAGATGATCGGCGTTTCCTACGGCGCCGCGACGGAGTTCACCGCGCTGGGCCAGATCATCGACGGTCCAATCGTCCCCGCGCCGCTCGCCAACGCCATCGACCAGGACGACCTCTACGTTGAAATGACCTTCGCCGAGGTGCTCGACCGGCGCGGGCTCGATGCGACGACCGCCGACTTCGGCGACGCGTTCAAGAACACCAAGTACCGCTTGTGGCACGCCAACGCCGCGGCCCGGCGGAATCTGCACCGCGGCGTGCCGGCCGTGATGTGCGGCCATCCCGCGTACAACGTCCACGCCGACGACATCGACTTCCAGATCGAAGCCGACTTCATCGGCATGATGTGCCCCGGCTTGCCGCGGGCTTCCAACGAGTATTGCCAGCGGGTCGGTCGGCTGATGAACTATGGCGACGGCTTGTACGGCGGCATGTTCATCGCCGGCATGTACTCGGCCGCGTTTTTTGAAGACGATCCCCGCCGCGCGGTGGACGCCGGCCGGGCGTGCATCCCCGCCGGCAGCCCGTACGGCCAAATCCTCGGCGACGTGCTGGCCTGGTCGGCCGCCGAACCGGACGACTGGCGAAGCGTCTGGCGGCGAATCGAAGCGAAGTGGAACCGCGGCGACGCCTGCCCCGAAGGCGTCGAGCGTTCCTTCAACATCGACGCCAAGCTCAACGGCGCCTACGTGGCGCTGGGACTGCTGTACGGCGGCGGCGATTGGCAGAAGACCATGGACGTCGCCGCCCGCTGCGGGCAGGATTCCGACTGTAATCCGGCGAGCGCCCTGGGAGTGCTGGGGGCGATCCGCGGCTTTGAGCAATTGCCGGCGCCCTGGCGAGACGAGGTCGCCCGCATCGCCGACGTGCCGTTCAGTCATACCCGTTACTCGTTCAACGGCATCGTCGCTTCGACCGAGCGCCGCGCATGCGAGGTGATTGGCCGCGCCGGCGGCCGCGTAAGCGACGCGCAGGTCGAGGTCCCGCCGCAAACGGCCCAGCCTGCGACGCTGGAGCTAGCCGAATTCGGCGCGCCCGCCGCCGTGCACCACGCCGGCGACGAGGCCTGGCAGTGGCGCGGCCAATGGGCCGACGTGCACAACGGCTCGGAGCTTGTGGCACGTGCCTCCGACCGCCCCGGCGACGAGGCGACCCTTACATTTGATGGGACCGGCGTCGCGCTGGTCGGCGAACTTGGCGCCGAGGGGGGCCGCGCCGATGTGTACATCGACGGCGTCAAGGCCAAGCTGGCAGCCGACGCCTACGTCCCTCCGGAGACGTTTGACGAAGACCTGTGGCGAATCTTCGACCTGCCGCCCGGCCAGCACGCGTTGCGACTTGCGATCCGCGACGACCACGACTCGGACAGCCGCGGCCGCCGTTTGGTAATCAAACGGGCCGTGGCGTATCGGAAAGCGGAGAGCGGTGAGCAGAAAGCGGAGAGCGAAGAGCGGTGACTGTGGGTGGATGAAGCTCGGCCGAGCCGCTCGGCCGTCGGGCAAGCTCCTTGGGCGCCCCGCTACGGCACGGCTTCCGGCGGCGGCAGCGCTTCAGGCGGCGCGGGCGGCTCCTCGCTCGGGCCGATGCCCAGCGCCCGCGCGCCGGCGGGACGCTTCGGATAATCGTCCAAGTCAAACGACTCCTCGGCAGGCTCCTCGCCGGCGACGTACCGGTCGGCGTTGGGCCCAGGGCGGACGTCGCGGGGGTAGAACTCGCACCGCTGGGGGTCGATCCACAGCGGCCCCAGCCGGCAGAACCGGTCCTCGTACATGAACACGCCGTGCGTTTCGAGGATGGTTCCCGTCTCGCGTTCCATATTGGCCAGCTCGATGTTGTACTGGCTGAGCGCTTGGGCCTGGAGGCTCACCGAGTTGCCCCAGTCGCTGATCGCCTGCAGAACATTGAGGAAGATCACGTCCTGCCCGACCAGGTACACCGTGAACTGCCGCTCCAGGTTCAGCCGGGCCGCCTCGCGAGCTTCGCGGTACGCCTCGGTCTGGGCGAAGAACTGGTCGAGATTGCGGTAGCTCAGCCCCAACAGGTGCCGCGCGGCGTGTACGCCTTGCTCCAGCGCCGCGCGGTCGCGAGCAATGAGCATCTCCGCCGAGCGGACCGCCGCCCGTTCCTGCCGCAGCAAGAGCGGCACGGAGAAGTTCACGCCGAGCGTCCAATCGGTCGCTTCATTGCCGCCCGTGCCCGTGCGATCGAGATTGGGCATCTGGCCTTCCAGCCCGTTCCAGCGGTACAGGCCCACCAGGTCGAGATTCGGCTGCATCTGGTTGCGAGCCAGCAGTAGCCGCTGCTGGTCGGCCTCGAGCACTAGCTTCAGCTCGATCAGGTCCGGGCGCCGCTCCTGGGCGATCTGGACGATCTCGTTCCAGTCGAACTGGATCCGCTCGGTCGTCGGCGGCGTCGTCGGCACGAGCGCCGTCGGCTCGGTCGGCGGCAGGCCGAGGATGTTGGCCAGCGCCGCTTCGCGGGCCAGCACGTTCGACCGGGCGTTGATGACGGTCGCTCGGAATTGGGCCAGCGCTAGCCGCGTCTGCGCCACCTCGCTCACGTCGGCCAGGCCGAGCCGCTGCCGCGCATCGGCTCGCTCGAAAGCCGCCTGGGCTTGCCGGACCTGCATTTCGCGGGCCCACAAATCGGTACGGGCGAAGACCAGCGCCCAATACGCCTCGATCACCCCCCGCACCAATTCCTGCACGCTGTCGCGAAACTGGAAGAATGACCGCTCCGTGTCAATGCGGGCCAGCACCACCGGCACGCGATTGGCCAGCACGCCGGCCCCGCGGAGCAGCGGCTGCGTATAACTGAGGCCGGTCGAGTAGCGGTTTTGCGGGTTGAGCGGAAACACGCCCGGCGAGAACCGCGAGGCGTCGTTGAACACGCCCAGCGCCGATGTGCCGCCCATGAGGTTCTTCTGCGACAGGTTGATCGACGCGTTGTGATTCTGCGTCTGAACGCCGCCGAATACGGCCCTGCCCGGATCGGCCGGATCGAAAAACGCCGCCGGCGGCTCGACTTGCGTGAACGTGTTGTCGACCGACAGCGCCGGATCGAACTGCGCTCGCTGTTGGTCGATCGCCGTGTTGGCAATGGCCGGATCGTAGATCGTCCGGCCGCTCGACACGGCCACGCTGCCGGCCAACACCCGCACGACTTCCGAATTAGCCAGCGCCAAGCGAATCGCCTCGTCGAGCGAGATCAAGCGCTCCGCGGCCGGATCGCGCGGCTTTTCCACCGTGGGGGGCGGCGGCGTCGGAGGGACGTTTACGTCGGGCAACTGCGCCGGATCGCGAAAGCGAATCCGCCGCTGCTCCGGTTTGATCAGCGGAAAGACGCCGTCATCGTTGGCGCCCCGCGGTACAGGGCTCGGCGAAAAGGGGCTGGGGGCGGCCTCGGCGAGCACCACGCCGACCGCTCCGGCCGCCGGGCCAGCGGCGGGGGCGGCCGCGGCTTCCACTTGGGTACTCGTTGATTCGTGATCGGTGGTCGGTGATTGGGCCGGTGGCGCAGGCTCGGCCGCGAGTTCCGCGGCATGCGATGGAGCGACCGTACAGGCGGCTAGCGCCAGGCACAGTCCACGCGCTGAAGCGGCCGGCGACGGCCAGAGCGTCGCTCGGCGCCGGGCCGCGTTCGTTCGGTCGGAAACGGTTGTGCCGCGACGCATACCTATACGTCTTCGGCCGGTTATGACGACAATTCGACCGATTCAGCCGCCGCCCATACAACCGTCACGCTGGCGCTGCTGGCAGCCGTCGCCAAGGGTGCACGGGGCGACGGTGCGTCGGCTGGCGCATCGCCGGTTCACGTCGGTTCGCCACACTAGCGGGCGAGGGCGGCCCGGCGAGCGCCTACGCGTCGGCCTGCTGTCCCGCCAGCAGGGCGTCTTGGGCCTCGTGAAAATCGGTCGTGTCGCAAATGATTTCACCGTCGCGCAGGACGATGTTCCGCCGCGCGTTTCTGGCCACCGCCTGGTCGTGCGTCACCAGGATGACGGTGATTCCCTGTTCGCCGTTGAGCTGCCGGAACAACTCGATGACTTCGCGGCTAGTGCGGGTGTCGAGATTGCCGGTCGGCTCATCGGCCATGAGGATGTCGGGCCGGTTCACTAGCGCCCGGGCGATGGCGACCCGCTGTTGCTGCCCGCCGGAGAGCTGGCCGGAGTGATGGTCGAGCCGATCGCCCAGGCCGACGCGCTCGAGCATTTCGATGGCCCGCCGGCGCCGCTCGCGGGTGGAAATTCCGGGGGCGTAGACCAGCGGCAGTTCGACGTTCTCCACTGCCGGCGTGCGGGCCAGCAGATTGAAGTTCTGAAACACGAACCCGATACGGGCATTGCGGATCTTGGCCCGCTCGTCGCGCGACATCGTGGCGATTTCCTCGCCGGCGAGCTTGTAACTGCCGCCGGTGGGCCGATCGAGGCATCCCAAGGTGTTCATCAGCGTCGACTTGCCGGAACCCGACGCCCCGACCAGAGCGATGTACTCGCCTTGCTCGACGTCGAAGGTGGCTGAGCGCAGCGCCGTGACGGTCACCTCGCCCAGATCGTAGATCTTCGATACGTCGCGGACTTCGATCAGCGCCATGCGTGGTTTAGCGTGAGGCAAGGAGCGGGAGGCATTGGTAGTGAGTCATCCGTGATCCGTGATCGGTGATCAGTAGTGGTCGTTTCTGCCCTTCCGCCTTCCGCATTCCGCATTCCCCCTTCCGGCTTCCCGCTTGCTTCATCTTAGCCGTTTATCTGCCCGCTATCTCCCGCCCTGCGGCGGCCGCGGCGCGCACTATTCGGCGTTTCCGGGGATTTCCGCCTATCGGACGAGCCGGCGGCCGTCCGATAGGAGACTATACGCCGCCCTAACAATCCGTAGATCCAGCAAGGGCGGTATAGCCGGTGAAACCGGTGCACTCTTGGGGGGGACAAATCGTGACTCGTTTAACTTGGGTCCGGCGCGTGCGCGCCTGGACTGCCGCTGGCGCTTCGTTCTTGGCCGCAGCCGGCGCCGCTTACGCCGACGATGCCTCGTGCACCGCGGTGGTCAGCGACGCCGTCGGCCGTTGTTGCGTGTCGGAAAACCCGGACCTCTGGTTTCGGGCGGACTACATCCTGTGGGACGTCACCGGCTCGGACGTACCGGCGCTGGTGACCTCCAGCCCCGCGGGCACGCCGCTGGCCCAGGCCGGCACGCTCGGCGGACCGGCCACCACGGTTCTTTCGGGTCACGAAACCATCAACGACCACTGGCGCTCCGGGTTCGCCCTGTCGGGCGGTTATGTGATTGACCGCTGCCTGGGTCTGAGCGTCGTCGGCGATTACTTCAACGCCGGCCGCGACAGCACAGGCTTTACCGCCGGGCCTAATACCGGGGAAATCATCGCCCGGCCGTTCTTCAACACGCAGTCGGGCTTGCCCGACCGTGAGTTGGTCGACGTGCCCTCCGAATTGGCGGGCAATGTCCGCGTGTCGTCCTACGAGGACTTCCAGGGCGCCGGCGCCGGCCTGCAGGCCTGCCTGTGGAGCTGCTGCGACCCGTGCACCGGCAGCGGACGCCAACTGCTGGTCGTCGGCGGCTACCGGTTCTACCAGCACGACTCGGCGCTGAACATCACCGAGAACCTGCAAGTGCTGCCCGGCACCACCTCGCCGCTCGTCCCCGGAACGACGATCTCCATCGCGGACCGGTTCGGCGCCGAGAATGAATTCCACGGCGGCGAGCTGGGCCTGCAGGGCCGCATCCAACGCGCCGAATGGTGGGTCGACGGCATGGCGCTGTTGGCCGTCGGCGGAAACCGCCGCAGCGTGACCGTCGACGGCAGCACCGTCAACGCCGTGCCCAACGTCGGCACGGCGTCGTACCAGGGCGGACTGCTCACGTCCTCGGCCACCAACATCGGCCATTACAGCGATACCGAAGCGGCCGTCATCCCGCGGTTCCGCCTCGGCGCGGGCTGCCAGGTCACCAATTACCTGGGCGTCCACGTGGGCTACAACGTGATCATCTGGGACGACGTGGCCCAGGCGGCCGAACATCTGCCGCCCGGCTTGGCCGTGGACCCGCGAAACCTGCCCCCGATCCAGGCGGGCGGCGGACCCGACCCGGCGTTCCCCGGCATCCAGGACTCGACGATCGTCGCCCACGGCTTCGACGTGGGACTGGACCTGACGTTCTAACGGCGGCCCGCGGAATGGCGCTCAGCCGGAGTCGTTGTGCTCAGACGACCCGGCTAGCGCCGTTTTGGCGACGGTCGCCCCGTCGGCCGCAAAGCGCGGGATAGACGGGCTTCGGCGGCATTCACTTCCGCCGCAGCGCAATGAGCGCGAGGCTCCCCAGCGCCGCTAAGACGCCGGCGGCCGGCTCGGGGATCGGCGGCGGCGCGAAGGTCGGCGGCGGGGCCGTGTTCACCAGGTAACGCTTCGACACGAACGCCGGCGCCATGCCGCGCTCCCCGAAGTTGTACAGATCGCCGCGCGAGGCGGCCGGCAACACGATGTTCGTGAACGCATTGTTGCTGGCCGTGCCGGCGCTGGAGCCGGGCGGGTTCGCTTGGCCCCCGATGCGGCGAATCGTGCCGAGCGTGTCGAGCCCGTCGGCGTATTCGACCGGCTGAATCTGGCGCACGGCGTACGTTCCAGGGGCCAGGCCGGCGAAGAGATAGTGGCCAATGGCGTCGGTTTGCGTCGTCGCCAGCAGCGAGGCGGTCATGCCGTTGATCGAGTACAGTTCGATGCGGACGTCCGGCAGCACCCACTCCGGCTGCGGCTGGTCGGAAAACGCGAGCAAGCCGTCATTATTGCGGTCGATATAGACGTAGCCGGAGAGCTGGCTGGTGTTCTGAGCCCAGACGGACGAAGCCGCAGGGAGAGACAAAAAGGCGCAAATTGCGGGCAAAAGGCGCCGCCCGAGGCGGATCGGAGACATGTGTGCACATCCCAGGAGTAATGAAGGGGTTGGAACGCCGGAAGCACGGCGGCGATCCATGAGAATTGCGGCTTAATGCTGCCGCAGGGCCTTCATTAGCTCTGACTGCCGACGAAGTGGTGGATGTGCGCAGATTGGGTGTAAAGAATTGCGGACTCCCGCTAGCCTTCTACCATAGCAAGCCGAGCGGCGGGAGGCAAAAGATTTTTTCCAAGAAAGCGTCTCGCGGCGACTATTCGGCGACATTGCCGGCAGCGGCGAACCTTCGCCCCGCTCCGGCCGCCCTGGCCAGCAGCGAGGCGTCCCGTCACACTAGACGGCCTCAGCTATTGCCACATTGGCCTGTCCGGCCCCAGTTTGCGCATGTCGAATTCCCACCGGCGTACCGCCCACGGACGCTCTCGCCGCTGGCGGCTGCTGCTGGGCGGCGGCAAGCTGCTGTTGGCGGTGGGGATCCTGGCGTTCCTGTTCTACCGCCTTCGCGGCGAGGACGCCTTCCATCGTTGGCTGCACGAACCGAAGCATTGGGGCCGGCTGGCCGCGGCCCAGGCGCTCGTGCTGGCGGCGATCTGCAACAACTACACCCGCTGGTGGATGCTGGGCCGGGCGCTCAAGCTGAACTTCCACCTCCGCGATGCGTTTCGCCTGGGGTCGCTCGGCCTGCTGCTCAATCAGGTCGCTCCCGGTAGCGTCGGCGGCGACCTTTTCAAAGCCGTCGCCGTGGCCCGCGAACAGCACGGCAAGCGGACCGAAGCGGTGGCCAGCGTCGTGGTGGACCGCGTCGTGGGGCTGTACGCCATGCTGCTGGTCGCGTCGGCCGGCTATCTGTTCGGCGCCGCCGACGAAGGGCTGGGCCGCATGGTTCACGGACTGGCCCGCGCGGTCATCGTCCTGGGCCTGATCGGTACGATCGGCCTGGGGCTGCTCATGTGGCCGGCGTTCACCGGGCCGGCGGTCCGCGGCTGGGCGGCGCGGCTGCCGGTCGTGGGCGAAACGCTCGACCGGCTCATCGGCGCCGCGGCGGCCTATCGCACCCGCCGCCGATACCTGTTCATCGCCATCACCATGTCCTGCGTGACGCACATGCTGTTCGTCACCTCCTTCTGGCTGATCGGCACGGGACTGCCCATGGACGCTCCGACGCTGGCCACCACGTTCGTCATTGGCCCGTTGAGCCTGGCGGCCGGCGCTATTCCGCTGACGCCCAGCGGCCTGGGGACGTTCGAAGCCGCCATGGACGAGCTGTACCGGGCCGTCGGCTGCCGCCGCGGCGACGGCCTGCTGGTGGCCGTCAACTACCGCCTGATGACCTACGTGATGGCCGCCGTGGGGGCCGTCTATTACCTCGCCGCCCGCAAACGATTCCGGGACATCATGGCCGAGAGCGCCGAGCCGGGGCCCGCCAGCGGAATGCGACAAAGCCCGCCTTAGCCGTCGAAATGCGACGGCTGCCCCCCCGGGGCGCTAGCAGCGGCGGGTGGCATGGGCGGTCGCGCGGCCCGCGCTCCGGCGGCTCGTTGAGCCGCGGCTTGGCCGGCGCCCCTGGCTTCGCGTCCCCTGGGTCGGCAGCGGTCCATGCGGTAACTTGATGGATTCGTCCCCAGTAACCTCTGACCTCTCCCCATGTTTCCTCCCGTCGACAAAGACCGCTCCTTCCCCGAGCGCGAGCTGGACGTCCTCCGCTTCTGGAAGGAGCGCGACACGTACCACAAGTCGCTCGCCAAGCGGGAGGGCGCCGAGCCGTTCGTCTTCTACGAAGGCCCGCCGACCGCCAATGGCCTCCCGCACCCCGGCCATTGCCTCACCCGCGCGATCAAGGACCTGTTCCCCCGCTATAAGACGATGCGCGGCTACCGCTGCGAACGCAAGGCGGGCTGGGACACCCACGGCCTGCCGGTCGAGACGGAGGTCTGCAAGGAGCTGGGCATTCACGCCAAGGAAGAGATCGAGGCCTACGGCGTAGAGAAGTTCATCCACCGCTGCCAGGCGAGCGTCTGGCGGTACATGAACGAGTGGGAACGCCTCACCGAGCGCATCGGCTTCTGGGTCGATCTGAAGAACGCCTACGTCACCTACCACCAGAGCTACGTCGAAAGCGTCTGGTGGTCGCTCAAGAACCTGTTCGACCGCGGCCTGCTGTACCAGGGGCACAAGATCGTCTGGTGGTGGGCCCAGGGGGGCACGGCGCTCTCCAGCGGCGAGGTGGGGCAAGGCTACCGCGAGGTGGCGGACCCGAGCGTGTATGTGAAGTTTCCAATCGTGGGCGATCAGGAGTTGCGGGGCCTGCAGCTTGACGGGCCGACAAGCTTTCTCGTTTGGACGACGACGCCATGGACGCTGCCGAGCAATCAATTTGCGGCAGTATCGTCCGACACGCTGTACGCCGTAGTGCTTGACGAGACGCTGCACGAGCGGTTCGTCGTCGCCGGCAAGCTCGTGGACGGTCTGAGCGCGAAGCTTAAGCGCGAGCTTAAAGTGATGAAACTGGTGCAGGGAAGCGACCTTGTCGGGCTGCGTTACGTTCCGCCGTTCGAAGGCTTTCGCGAGCGACTGGATCGCCCCGTAATGATCAAGGGCAACGACCGCCTGCATCCGGCGTGGCGAGTCGTCGCGGAGGACTTCGTGACTACGGACTCCGGAACGGGGATCGTGCATATCGCCCCTGCGTTCGGCGAAGATGACTTCAACGTGCTCATGTCGCAGCGTGAGATTATCCGCGATCTGCCGCTGATCAATTGCGTCGCGCCCGACGGCAAGTTCACCGACGAAGCTCCTGACTATTGCCGCGGCCGCTGGGTGAAGGACTGCGACAAAGACATCATCCGCGATCTCAAGCAGCGCGGCCTCCTCTTCCACCAGGAGCGGTACCTGCACGACTACCCCTTCTGCTGGCGGGCCGAAGAGGACCCGCTCATCCAGTATCCGCGCGAGAGTTGGTTCATCCGCACCACCGCGTTCAAGGACGCGATGCTCGTGAACAACTCCCACATCAACTGGCTCCCTGAGCACATCAAGGAAGGCCGCTTCGGCAAGTTCCTCGAATCGAACGTCGACTGGGCCCTCAGCCGCGAACGCTTCTGGGGGACGCCGCTGCCGATTTGGGTCTGCGAGGAGACTGGGCAGAAGGAAGCGGTGTCGAGCTATGCGGAACTCGAGGCCAAGCCAGGGTTCGCCGGCGGCCAGGTTTGGGCCGCGGCTAAGGAGAAAAACCCCGAGCTGCCCGACGACCTCCGCGTCCACAAGCCGTACATCGACGCGGTCACATACGATTCACCGTTCGCGAAGGGCGCGCGGATGAAGCGCGTTCCCGACGTCATCGACGTCTGGTACGACTCGGGCGCGATGCCCTTCGCCCAATGGGGCTACCGCGGCGACGACCCCCCCTTCCCTCGAAGGGAGGGGCAAGGGGAGCGATTATCGAACCTAGCGACGACGCCTACCGCAAAGTCGTCATCAACCGCAACGCTCCCCTCGCCTAACCTCTCCCCGGAGGGGAGAGGGACCGATTCCGCAATCCGCAATCCGCTATCCGCAATCGAAAAGTTCCACTCGCAGTTCCCCGCCGACTTCATCAGCGAGGCCATCGATCAAACCCGCGGCTGGTTCTATAGCCAGCTTGCCATCAGCACGATGCTGTTCGGGGAAAATCCGAAATCCGAAATCCGAAATCCGAAATCGGACCTTCCCGCTGCTCCCTACCCCCACCCCTTCCGCACCTGCATCGTGCTGGGGCTGATGCTCGGCGAAGACGGGCAGAAGATGAGCAAGAGCAAGCGGAACTACCGCGAGCCGGGCGAGATCTTCGACCGCTACGGCGCCGACGCCCTCCGCTGGTACTTCTTCGCCAACCAGCCCCCCTGGACCAGCATCCGCTACAGCGAGCAAGCCATCCGCGACAGCGTACCGGAGTTCCTCCTGCGGTTGTGGAACGTCTACAGCTTCTTCACCATCTACGCCAACATCGACGGCTTTGTGCCAGGGCGCAGTCGGCAGTCGGCAGGGGGCAAGGGGCTGGGGGCTAGGGACAGCGAAGCCTCCCCCTCAGCCGCCGCTCAACGAGCCCCCTTAGCCGCCGCTCAACGAGCCCCCTTAGCCGCCGCTCAACGAGCGGCCGGAGCGGCCCAAGTCCCCGCCCCCCGCCCACTGTCTAGCCGCAGCGAGCTCGACCGCTGGATCACGAGCGAACTGAACCGAACGCTCGCCACGGTCGTCGAGCGGATGGACCAGTACGACAACTACGCCGCCTGCGGCGCGATCACCCAGTTCGTCGACGCCCTGTCGAACTGGTACGTCCGTCGCAGCCGCGATCGGTTCTGGGCGGCCGACAAGCAGTCGCTCGACAAGCTCGACGCGTATGAGACGCTCTACGAGTGCCTCATGACGACGGCGAAGATGATCGCCCCGTTCACGCCGTTTCTGGCCGAGAGCCTGTGGCAGAACCTCGCCGTCGCGATACGTGGCGAGAACGTTGAAGAAAGCGTCCATCTCTGCGATTACCCGACGCCCGACCAGCAGGCCATCGACGTCGCCCTGTCCGAACGGATGAACCTCGTGCGCCACATCGCCTCGCTCGGTCGCCAGGCCCGCACCAGCGCCGCGCTAAAGGTCCGCCAGCCGCTGGCCCGCGTGGAGGTGATTCTCGCCGATGCGACGCATCAGCCGTGGCTCGAAGCCCACGCCGAGGTGATCGCCGACGAGCTCAACGTCAAGCAGGTCGAGTTCAGCGACGAGCCGGAGAAGTACGTCGATCACGAAGTGCTTCCCAACTTCAAGCTGCTGGGCCCCAAGCTCGGCAAGCTGATGCCGAAGGTGAAGCCGGCGCTGGCCAGGATGAGCGGCTCGGAGCTGCTGGCGAACATCCGCGACAACGGCAAGATCGACCTGGCGATCGACGGCCAACAGATTGCTCTGGCCGCTGAAGAAGTCGAAGTCCGCCTGCAGGCCAAGCCCGGCTGGACCGCCGCCAACGACAAGGGCGTCGTCGTGGTGCTGGCGACCGAAGTCACGCCGCAATTGCTCCGCGAAGGCTGGGCCCGCGACCTGGTCCGCGTCATTCAGGACCGCCGCAAGGAGATCGGCTGCGAATTCACCGACCGCATCGACGTCAGCGTGGTCGCCGAGTCGGCCGACTTGAAGACTGCCATCGAGGAGTTCCGCGAGTACATCATGCAGGAGACGCTCGCCGAGTCGCTTCGCCTCGAACCGGCGCCGCAGGTAGAATCAGTAGAGACGCAGGTGGGCGACGCACGCGCGACGCTCTCTATACGCAGGACGCTCCGCACGTAACTCCAGGCGAGGTGCAGGATGTCTATTCGATTGGTCGACGCTCCGCCGAACCGCAAACTCATCATCGGTGATGGCATGGGAGAAGTTCGCGTTAAAGTAAAGCTAACCAACTCCGCCGATGACGAATTGGCTGCAACCGGAGCTATCCCGCCGAGCCGGGTGCGCACCCTCAACGCCGAGGCGATCGTCGACACAGGCGCCATCCGCTGCGTAATTCCTCAATCTTTACTGGAACAGCTCGGCGTACGCATCCGGGGCAAGGAAGTCGCCCACCTTGCGGACGGCCGGGCTGAGACAGTGCCTCGCACAGCATCCATTGTCTTCGACATTATGGGCCGCGAAACGTCCGATGAAGCCCTCGTGCTCGGCGATGAAGTGCTCATCGGACAAACTGTACTCGAAAAGCTCGACCTGCTGGTCGACTGCAAGAACGGCCGCTTGGTTCCCAATCCGGACCACCCGGACTACGCCGTGACGAGGGTGTAACCGAAGTCGATGTCCCGCGCACCGTTGAAGCTCGCCGTCCTCATCTCCGGCGGCGGCCGCACGCTCAAGAACTTCCTCGACCTGGCGGCCGAGGACCGGCTCCCCGTCGACGTCCGGCTAGTCGTCTCCAGCACCCCCGCCGCTCGCGGCTTAACGCTAGCTCAAGAAGCCGACATCCCCGCCGCGATCTTCGAGCGCCGCCGCTTCGACTCGCACGAGGCCTACGGCGACGCCCTCTTCGCCGCCTGCCGCGAGGCCGCCGTCGACTACGTCGCCATGGCCGGCTTCCTCAAGCTCGCCCCCGTTCCCGCCGACTTCGCCGGCCGCGTGCTGAACATCCACCCCGCGCTCATCCCCTCGTTCTGCGGCCACGGCATGTACGGCTTGCGCGTCCACCAGGCGGCGATCGACTACGGCGTGAAGGTCACCGGCGTCACGGTCCACTTCGTCGACAACCAGTACGACGCCGGCCCGATCATCTGGCAGCAGCCCGTGCCAGTGTTCGACGACGACACGGCCGAAACGCTGGCCGCCCGCGTCTTCGAGGCCGAGAAGGAAGCCTAC
This sequence comes from Planctomycetota bacterium, assembly GCA_003576855.1. Lineage (GTDB taxonomy): Bacteria > Planctomycetota > Planctomycetia > Pirellulales > Lacipirellulaceae > Lacipirellula. The sequence continues at coordinate 8,199 of QEVI01000061.1, read as the reverse complement.
CCGCAAGTCCTCCGCCTGCTCGCGGCCGGCCGCATCCAACTCGAAGGCCGCAAGGTTCGCATCCTCCCCTCCCGGCGCCGCGCCACCGCGAGCCCCGACGACTGATAAACTGCCCCCAAACGCCTCCAGCCTCCAGCCTCCCGTCTCCCAGCAGCCTTATGCCCACGCTCGACCAATTCAAGCAAGAAATCTGCGACATCGGCAGGCGCCTCTACAATCGCGGGTTCGCCGCCGCGAACGACGGCAACATCACCTGCCGCGTCAGCGACACCGAAGTGCTGTGCACGCCCACGATGCACAGCAAGGGCTTCCTCCACCCGGCCGACATCTGCCTCATCGACATGGACGGCCGCCAGCTCGCCGGCGAGAAGAAGCGCTCCAGCGAAGCGCTGTTGCACCTGGAAATCCTCAAGGCACGACCCGACGTGAAGAGCGTCGTCCATTGCCATCCGCCGCATGCCACGGCGTTCGCCGTCGCCCGCGAGGCCGTCCCCTCGTGCGTCTTGCCGGAGGTCGAAGTGTTCCTCGGCAACGTGCCGATCGCCCGCTACGAAACGCCCAGCACCCAGGCCTTGGCCGAGACGATCCTGCCGTTCGTCCACCAGTCGAACGTCGTGATGCTCGCCAACCACGGCACGGTCAGCTTCGGCGAGACGGTCGAACGCGCCTACTGGTGGACCGAAATCCTCGACGCCCACTGCCGCATCCTGCTGCTGGCCAAGCAGCTTGGCCGCGTCGAGTACCTCTCCGCGGAACAGACCCGCGAACTGATCGACCTGAAGAAACGCTGGGGCTATCCCGACCCGCGGCAGGATCCCAGCTACGCCGGCGCCGACCTGTTCGCCGACGACGTGTTCCGCGCGTCCTGGCCCGAGGCCGGAGTCCGCGCCGGGGCCTTCGGCGCGCCCGCATGGTCGCGGGCGGCCGCGGAATCGAAGAGCAGCGAAGTCGCCCACCCAACTCCAGACTCCGACGAAGAGGCCTTCATCGAACGGATCGCCGAACGCGTTGCCCAAAAACTACGAGCCGCCCTAAAACCAACCCCCTAATTACCCGGACGGCCGCCGCCGTCCGGGAACCGCCACGCCAGACCCGCCGCCAGCGCCGCCGTCTCCCGGACCGCGGCGGCGGTCAGGCTAGCATCCTCGCGTCCGCCAGCGCAACTGCGCGATAAATCGATATGGCCGACACGCTCCCTGAACCGCTCGACGTGATCGCCGTCGGCGCCCATCCCGACGACGTGGAAATCGCCTGCGGCGGTACGCTCGCCCGGCTGGTCGAACAAGGTCGCCGCGTCGGCGTCATCGACCTGACCGACGGCGAGCCGACGCCCCACTCGCCGGGGCCGGAAGCGCGCCTCGCCGAGGCCAAGGCTGCGGCCGAGGCCCTCGGCGTCCACCGGCGAATCACCTTGAACCTGTCTAATCGCCGGCTGTTCGACTCGTTCGAGAATCGCGTCGCCCTGGCGATCGAGTTCCGCCGCTATCGGCCGCGGCTGGTGCTGGGCTTCGGCGAGAAGACCCCGCTGGCCTCGCCCGACCACTGGCAAGCGATGCAAATCACCGACGCGGCGATTTTCTACGCCCGGCTGACCAAGTGGGACGAGCATTTCCAGGGATTGCCGCCGCACCGCATCGACGCCCAACTGTATTTCACGCTGGCGTTTTACTCGATCACGCCCCTGCAGGGCGGCGGCCACGTGGTGTCCGACGTCAGTCGCACGCTCGACAAGAAGCTCGCCGCCATACGCTGCTACGCGACGCAGTTTCCCCAAGAGAAACAGCACGTGTTCGACCGCGTCGAGTCGTGGGCCCGGCACCTCGGCGAAGTGGCCGGTTTCGCCGCGGGCGAGTTGCTCGTCAGCCCCCGTACGCTGGGCACCCGCGACCTCATGGGCGCCATCTTCGGCGACGTCGTCGTCTCGCCGCCGGCCGACGCGCCGCTGTAGGGCCGCGCCGCGACCTTGCAGCCCCGGCCTCTGGCCGGGTGCCAGTCTCCATGAGGACCGACTTGGTCCCGCATGATACGCACCCCCCGGGCGAAGCCCAGGGCTGCAGGCGCGTGCGGCCTACCGCCGCGTCGCCAGCAGGTCGCGTATCTCCCGCAGCAACTTGACATCCTCCGGCGGCGGCGCAGCACTCGGTTCTTCGCCGCGCTCAAACCGCGCCCGAGCCACGTTGATCGCCTTGATCACCGCAAAGATCGCCGCGGCGATGATGAGAAAATCGATCACGTTCTGCAAAAACGGCCCCCACGCCACGTAGGCCCCGCCTGCCGCTCGCACTTTTTCCAGCGTGCCGGGATCCTCGCCCGATCCCAGGTAGAAGTACCGCTGGCTGAAATCGGTGCCGCCGGTCAGCCCGCCGACCAGCGGCATGATCACGTCGCCCACCAGCGACGTGACGATCTTCCCAAACGCCCCGCCAATGACCACGCCCACGGCCAGGTCGATGACGTTGCCCCGCATGGCGAAGTCTCGGAACTCTTTCAACAATCCCATGTCGTTTCTCCTTCCCCGGTACACGGGATCGAGCTGGTATCGCGACGGGCGCGTTTTGCCATCCTCGAATCGCAGCCCGTCGCCAAACCAACCCGACCCCTGCTGCCCCTGACGTGCGGTTCTATCACGATCTCGCCGTTTGCCGCAATACGACTAGCATTCGTTGCATATCTTCCGGCAGCGGCGCCTCGAACTCCATCGTCGTGCCGAGCACCGGGTGAACCACAGTCAGTCGCCGGGCGTGCAGCGCTTGCCGATCAAGCAGCACGGCGTCGGCCGCCAGTTCCGGCGCGAGGTGCTTCTGCCGAGTGATGGCGCGTAGCTCGCCCATCGTGATCCGCGAGCGGCTGCCGTACTGCTTGTCGCACAGCACCGGGCAGCGCAGGTGCATCAGGTGCAGCCGAATTTGATGCGTCCGGCCCGTCTTCGGCATCGCCCGCACCACCGCAAAGCCGGGGAACCGTTCGATCACCTCGAAATACGTCTCCGCCGGCCGGCTCTCCGGATGGTCGCCCCGCAGCGCCATCTTCTCGCGGTGCGTGGGATGCGGCCCGATGGGTTCGCTCACTCGATCGGCGTCCCGGTCCGGCCGGCCGGCCACAATGGCGACATACTCCTTTTTCACCGTCCGATTGTGGAACTGCTCGGCCAGCGACTCGTGGGCGGCGTCGGTCTTGGCGACGACGATGACGCCGCTGGTGTCGCGATCAAGCCGGTGGACGATCCCCGGCCGCACAGCGCCGCCGACGCCGCTCAACTGGCTGAAGCGGTAAACCAGCGCCCCGGCCAGCGTGCCGGCCCAATGCCCCTTGGCTGGATGGACGACCATGCCCGGCGGCTTGTTGACCGCCACCATCGCGTTGTCTTCGTAGATCACTTCCAGCGGCGTCGGCTCCGGCTGCGGGCCTTCGGCGAACGGCGGGATCTCAATCTCGACCAGCTCGCCCGCCGCGACTCGGTGCGAAGCCCGCGCGCCGGCGGCTGCGGCTGACGTCCTTCAGCGCGGCTGCCAGGAACGCATCGAGCCGCTGGCCCGCGGCCGCTGAATCGACCGATAGTGCGTGTCGCCGAGCTAGTTCCGCCGCCGGCGCCTCGGCGCCTTCCGCCTCGTCGTCATCGAGCCGCCGCTCGCGGTCGAACGCCGTCATTGCGAGGCGGGCGTGGCGTTCTCGGCCGCATCTTCCTCAGGCGGCGATGCCGGCTCGGTTCCTTCCGCCGGTTCAGGAGAGTCGCCGGCGGGTGGCTCGCCGGCGCCCGGCTCAGTCGCCGGCCCAGCCGTCGGCTCGGTCGCCGGTTGGTCGCTCGTAGCCGGCGGAGTGGTAGCAGGCGGGCTTGTTGTCGCGGCGCCATCGGCGGCCGCCGGCGCCGCGCCGCTGCTGCGAAGGCCGCTGAGGATGTCTTCCAGCGATTCGGCGCCGCTGGTCGTCTCGCCGGGGGCGGCCAGCGGATCGGTCACCGGCGTGGCGGCCTCGAAGCCCGGCCGGTCGCCGGGCGCCCCGGCGCCCGTAGGCGGCGTTACCTTCGGCAGGTCGACCGTCGCAAGCCAGTTGATCGTCGCTTCCGCCTGCGGCGATTTGAGCGTATCGATCCGCAGTTTGGCGATGTCGCCGAGCGCTCCCGCGACCTGCTGGTAGTTCTTCATCGCTTCGTCGATATCGCCCTGCATTTCATTGACCCGCGCCAGGCCTAACCGCGCGCGGTTGCGCAGCTCCGGCGTGGAGCCCGATTCGGCGAATTGCTGATAGACCTCGACGACGTTGGTGAGCTTCTCCTTCGCGGCTTCGCGGTCGATCAGGTAGGTCCGCGCCGCAAGCAGCAACTGGCGATCGGCCCAGCCCAAAAGCGCCCATTCCTGCACGTCGGTGCCTGCGTGCGAATTCCTCGCCATTGGCAAGCCGCTGCAGCGCCGACAATTCGGCGTCACCCTCGAACACGGCCGACTGGTACGCGTCCCACGCCGCCTGGCCGCGGCGCTGCTGGTAGGAGTTCCACATCGTCGCGGCGACGTAGATCAACAGCAGGGCCGCGATCACGCCCAGAATCACCGACGTGTACGGCCGAAGCTTCTCGCTCCAGTCGTTCAGCCCCTTGGCCAGCGTATTGGTTTCCAGTTCGTGTCGCCGCTCAGTATTCATGAAAAAGCCGTTGCTGGTACCTGCAAATCCGACCGGTTGCGGCAGCGGTCGCCTCGCTTCACCGCCCGCCGCTGAACAACCACTCACAGCCGCTCAACGAGCCGCCCAAAGCCGCCGCTCAACGAGCGGCCGGAGCGGCTGGGGATACACCTCACCACCCCCTGCACCGCCCCCCAATCAAACCCGAAGTGTAAGGCGAACAAACAACTTGCGTCAACCCAGACCGCGGCCGCTTACGACCCCGCGCAGGCGTCCCTGGGAGTTTTGCGCACGGAGCGATAGACTGAGTCGCCCGCCGCTCCGGCGGCTCGTTGAGCCGCGGCTAACTACCTGCTCGTTGAGCCGCGGCAAACCCGCTGCCCTTCGCCCCTCGCCTTGCCCCCTGCCCCCATGGCCGACGGTCTCAATCCTGCCCAACGCGACGCCGTCAACACGCTGCGGGGACCGCTGCTGGTGCTCGCCGGCGCCGGGACGGGCAAGACGCGAGTCGTCACGCACCGCATCGCCAATCTCATTCGCCACGGAACGCCGCCGGAGCGAATCCTCGCCGTGACGTTCACCCGCAAAGCCGCCGCCGAAATGCAGCAGCGAGCCCTCGCGCTGCTCGCCGGCGCCCGACCCAGCCGCGGCTCAACGAGCCGCCGGAGCGGCGCGCGAAAGACCACCCCGGACAAACCCCACATCTCCACCTTCCACGCCCTGTGCGTCCAAATCCTCCGCCGCCACATCGAGAAGCTGGGCTACCCGCCGCGGTTCGGCATCTGCGATGCTCGCGACCAGGAGGCCATCGCCCGCGCCGCCCTGCGGGACATCCGCGTGCCCGAGGAATCGCTCCGCACCGGCGACCTGCTGGCCATCATCAGCAACTGGAAGAACCGCTCGCTGCGGCCGTCGCAGGCCGCTTCCATCGCCGCCACCGATCGCGAACACCTCGCGGCGGCCGCCTATCGCCGCTACCAAAGCACGCTGAAGGCACGCGGCATCGTCGACTTCGACGACCTGCTGCTCTGCACGGAAGAACTGTTCGACAAGCACCCGGCCGTTCGCCGCCAGGAGGCCGGCCTGTTCGAACATGTGCTCGTCGACGAATACCAGGACACCAACGGCAGCCAGTATCGCATCGTCAAATCGCTCGCCATGGGGCACCGCAACCTGTGCGTCGTCGGCGACGACGACCAATCGATCTACGGTTGGCGCGGCGCCGAAGTCGAACATATCTTGCGCTTCAAACACGATTGGCCGGAGGCCAAGGTCGTCCGGCTCGAGGAGAACTACCGTTCGGCCGGCGCCATTCTCCACTATGCCAACACGTTAATCGCCTTCAACAAGCACCGCCACGACAAGGTCCTCCGCCCCGCCCGCGGCGCGGGCCAGCGCCCGCAAATCCTGCAATTGCGCGACGAAACGCAAGAAGCGGAGCAGGTCGTCGCCGATATCCAACGGATGCTCGCGCAGCCGGGCGTGCGGGCCGCCGACTTCGCCATTCTCTGCCGCACCAACGAGCAGCCGCGGGCCTTCGAGACCGAGCTCCGCAGGGCCAATCTGCCCTATGTCCTCATCGGCGGCATGTCGTTCTTCGACCGCAAGGAAGTCCGCGACCTCGTGGCCTATCTCCGCACGATCGACAATCCAGCCGAGGAGACGTCGCTGCTGCGCGTCATCAACACGCCGCCGCGCGGCATCGGCCAATCCACGGTGAAGCAATTGCTGGCCACCGCCATCGCCCGCGGCGAGCCGCTCGCCGCCCCCTCCTCAGCCGCGGCTCAACGAGCCGCCGGAGCGGCCGGCACTGCCCCCATCGCCCGCTTCGTAACCCTCATCCACAACCTGCAAGAAATGGCCCGCCGCCTCTCGATCGCCAACTTGCTCGAAGCCGTCATCGACCGCGTCGGCTACCGGCAGGAGCTGCAGCGAATCTACGCCGACCCGATGGAACGCGAAGCCCGCGTTGCGTCGGTCGAAGAACTGCTCAACGTCGCCAGCGCCTTCGACGCACAGCGGGGTCGCGACGGTTTAGCGACTGCGGCGCACGACGCCGCCCAGGCTCGCCAGTCGCCAAACCACGCCGACGCAGCGGGCCCCTTCCGCGCTCCACGACTGCGGCAGTTTCTCGACGACATCGCCCTTGGCGGCCCTGGCGAACAGGACGACAAGCACGACGAGCTGCAAAAGAACGCCGTCGCACTGATGACGCTCCATTCCGCCAAGGGACTGGAGTTTCCCTACGTCTACATGGTCGGCATGGAGGAAGGCATTCTCCCGCACAAGCGCACGCTCGAAATTCCCGATGAGCGGCACATCGACGAGGAACGACGCCTGTGCTATGTCGGCGTCACGCGGGCCCAGGAGCGGCTCACGCTCACGCTGGCCCTCACCCGGCGAAAATGGGGCAAGCCCCGCGAAACCACGCCGAGCCGCTTCCTTTACGAAATGACGGGCCAAGCCGAAAACGCCGCGCACGTGCGAGCGCGGGCGGAAGCCGCGCGCCGTCATCAAGCTCAGGGCCAATGCCCGCGGCGTGCCCCCACGCGGGCCGGGCGACGCGGCTCACGCGGCTGAACGCGACGCTCGACTCCGCAGAGCGATGCAGCAGCCTGCGACCAGTGCAATCGCGAGGGCGGCAGGCTCGGGAACGGCGGCGAAGGCCTGGGCATGCGCAGCGATCTCATTCGCCGGAAGCGCCGCATCGTAAACGGCTACGCCGAGAATCGTCCCGGTCAGGGGATCAAAAGCAGCCGCCGCGCCGTTGTAGACCTGGCCGATGCCCACCAAACCCGAGAGCGTCGGCGAGCTGTTCAGGATCGTGGCCGCAAACGCCCCGTTCACATAGAGCAACGTGTTGACCGAGTTGTTGACGAAGACGACATGCGTGTCCACCCCCGGAGCGTTCGGCACGCCCGAGTCGAAGTCGGCCACGCCAAAGGCCGTGGTGCCGTAGGTCAGCGAGTCGGGCCACTGCTCGAACTTCAAACCCGCGCGATCGCCGCCCGCCGGGTTTTGGGCCGCGCCCATCAGCGCGCTGCTGGCGCCTTCGTTCGTCGCATTGACGATGAATTCGTAGGTGACGCCGCCGCCGGTCGTTTCACTGTAGGTCCCGATATCGGCGACGATCGGCGAGGTGATGTTCGTATTGACGTACCCGGCGGGCGTGCCCGCGGCCACGGCCCCCTGCCATTGCGGTAGCCCCGCAACGGCAGGCGCTTCCAGCGCGAAAAGACCGAACGGTGCGGCCAGCAGATAACACAAGCGGAACCTCAGAAGCGATCTCATGAGCGTGCCCTTTGAAGACGGACAACCAAGCGGCGTTGCAGAGGAGAAAAACAAGCACGACACACCCAGAAAAGGCCGATGGGCCTGTCGCGCCGCCGATTATGCGCCTTCCCGCCGCCACAATCAACTACCCGCCGGCAAGATTTTCCCAAGCCGCCGCGCCCCCCAGCCGCGGCTCAACGAGCCGCCGGCGCGACCCTAAGAGCGTGTCTTCAAATGAACTTTGCATTGGCCAAGCGTCGTGACATAAGGCTGATCATGGCGGCGTAGATCATGGCTTCGCTGGTTTCGGGG